>JAWXBO010000208.1:0-3456 GCA_034440175.1 Alphaproteobacteria bacterium | reverse complement strand
TTTACGCTTGAGCTCAGCGCTTGGCAGCAAATTGCTACTCGCAATAACTGGAATGTCAATGTTGCTGGCACGATTGAGCGCGGCAATGGGCGCTGCAGTTTTGCTTACTGATGCAGCATATGAAAATTGGGGCAGATCTACTTCATCGGAATCAGTGCAACCCGTGCTGTGGTTCTTAGGTCTGTTTTGGCCACCATTTTTGTTGCTCATCCTCGTGGAGGCAATGCTTATGATAGTTCTGTATGTGCGCCTTGACGCATTCGGAAAATCCAACGTCTTTTTGAAATCGGAATCCAATCGATACTGACGGGTCTATTCTGGAACCGAGGCGGCAGTGCGCTTTTCATCCTTGAACCTGGTGGCACGGTTTTCATCATTTGTGCCGAAGGGGTGCGCCAGCTTCTCCCAAACGGAGTAGCGCTTACTCTTCTTTATATACTGTCCCTGTAATACTTACAGTTTTGCGGCGCGGAGGCGGAGGGAGTTTGCGATGACGCTGACCGAGCTTAGCGCCATCGCGGCGGCGGCGATGATCGGGCTCAGGAGTACGCCGAACACCGGGTAAAGTACGCCCGCCGCGATGGGTACGCCGGCGGCGTTGTAGATGAAGGCGAAGAACAGGTTCTGGCGAATGTTTCGCATCACCTGGCGTGACAGGCGGCGCGCGCGCACGATGCCGGAAAGGTCGCCCTTGACCAGCGTGATCCCGGCGCTCTCGATGGCGACATCGGTTCCGGTTCCCATGGCGATGCCGACGTCGGCGGCGGCGAGCGCAGGGGCGTCGTTGACCCCGTCGCCCGCCATGGCGACGATCCGGCCTTCGGCGCGGAGCTTTTCGACGATCTCGCTTTTTTGCTCGGGGAGCACGTCAGCGCGGATGTCTTCGATGCCGAGTTGGCGCGCCACGGCCCCAGCTGTCGTGCGATTGTCACCCGTGACCATGATCACGCGAATGCCTTCGGCTTTGAGTGCCGCGATCGCGGCAGCGGTTGTTGTCTTGATCGGATCGGCGACGGCAATCACGCCGGCGGGCTTGCCGTCGAGGACGACGAACATCGCCGTCGCGCCTTCGTTGCGCAATTTTTCCGCGACCGGTTCCAGTTCGTCCGGCTTGAGGCCCAGGCTTGCTACCAACTTGGCGTTGCCGATCGCGGCGCTTTTGCCTTCGATTGTGCCGGTCACGCCTTTGCCGGTGACAGACTCGAAGCGCTCAACCGCCGGCAGAGACAGCTTTGCTTCTTGCGCGGCGCGCACGATGGCGGCTGCCAACGGATGCTCGCTCGATGTTTCGAGGGCTGCTGCCACGCGCAGAAGCTCATCGCGCGAGACGCTCAATGCCGGTTCGACGGCTACAACCTTGGGCTTGCCTTCGGTCAAGGTCCCGGTCTTGTCGACGATGAGCGTGTCGATCTTTTCCAACCGTTCGAGCGCCTCGGCGTTTTTGATCAGCACACCGGATTGCGCACCGCGCCCGACGCCGACCATGATCGACATCGGTGTCGCAAGACCCAGCGCGCAGGGGCAAGCGATAATCAGCACGGCGACGGCTGCAATCAGACCGTAGCTTACCCTCGGTTCGGGGCCCCAGATCGACCAGGCGGCAAAGGCAACCATCGCGACCGCGATCACCGCAGGTACGAACCAGCCCGAGACCTGATCGGCAAGTCTTTGGATGGGCGCGCGGCTGCGCTGGGCCTTGGCCACCAGATCGACGATGCGCGCCAGCATGGTGTCTCGCCCGACTTTCTGGGCTTCCATCACGAAGGCGCCGGTCTGATTGATGGTGCCGCCAATGACGCGGTCGCCCTGGGTTTTGGCAACCGGGATGGGCTCGCCGGTGACCATCGATTCGTCGACATTGCTGCGGCCTTCGAGCACAATGCCGTCAACCGGCAGGCTGTCCCCGGGACGAACACGCAAACGATCGCCGGCGTGCACCAAATCGAGACTGATGACCTCGTCCGTGCCATCGGCGCGAACGCGACGCGCGGTTTTTGGTGCCAGGTCGAGCAAAGCGCGGATGGCGCCGCCTGTCGTCTCTCGCGCGCGCAGTTCCAGAACCTGACCGAGAAGAACCAGAACGGTGATCGCCGCCGCCGCTTCGAAATAGACGGCAACAGCGCCCTCCATGCCCCGAAACGCTGCGGGGAAGATTTGGGGGAATAATGTTGCGACCACGCTGTAGCCCCACGCAATGCCGGTGCCCATGGCTATGAGAGTGAACATGTTGAGGCTGCGGTTGATCACTGACTGCCAGCCGCGCACAAAGAACGGCCAGCCGCCCCAGAGCACGACCGGCGTTGCCAGCACGAGCTGCAGCCAGTTGTTGAGCAGACCGCCGATAATCAAATGCAAGTCCGTAAGGTGAGCGCCCATCTCAAGCGCTACCACCGGCACCGTCAGCGCTGTGCCGATCCAGAACCGCCGCGTCATGTCGGCAAGTTCGGCATTGGGCCCCTGCCCCGCTTCGGCGGCGTTCTCAGGCTCCAAGGCCATGCCGCAGATCGGGCATGATCCCGGTCCAATTTGACTAATCTGGGAATGCATTGGGCAGGTGTAAATCGTGCCGGGCTTGACGTGCTCGACGGCCGTCACCTTTGGTTTGAGATAGGTGGCGGGGCTGGCAATGACTTTCTCGCGGCAGCGCGCGGAACAGAAATGGTAGGTTTTGCCGGCATGTTCGGTCTTGTGGGGCGTAGTGCCAGGATCGACTGTCATGCCGCAGACGGGATCGTGCGTGGAATGATCGTGGGGAACGGTCATGTTGTGGCTTTCCTAATCAACACCCTTGATAGATATACCCCTACGGGGTATAGTTCAACCATGCAAAACGAAACCAAGAAAACTGTGCTGTCGCGCCTTGGCCGCATCGAGGGCCAGGTGCGTGGGCTATCCAAGATGATCGAGAGTGATCGCTATTGTATCGACGTCGTCAATCAGGTCCAAGCCGTGATTGCCGCGCTGAGGAAGACCGAAAGCGAAATCCTCAAAGATCATATCTCACATTGCGTCGAACATGCGATCAAGTCGGGGAACAAAGCGGCGCAGCGCGAGAAGGTCCAGGAACTCGTCGATACGTTGTCGCGGACACGCTGAGGGGTTGGAACCGGCAGTTGAGTTGCGCGTTACGTACGCAGGCCAACCCCCGGGAGTTTACCATGCACCGTTTCCTTCTCAATGCCCTCGCGGGTGCCGCCATCATCGGCAGCACCATCGCTTGCGACCGCTCACCCATGGACTCGTCGATGAGGGGCATGGACATGGATATTATGCCGAACGCAGCCGACTCCACGGCAACTGCCGGGTACAAGTCCGCGACGATGAAGATGATGCAGGCGATGCCGAAATTTTCCGGCGATGCCGACGTGGACTTCATGAAGCAAATGCGCTCGCACCATCAAGCGGCCATCGACATGGCGAACATTGTGCTCACCAACGGCAAGGACGAGGAAACCA
>JAWXBO010000207.1:0-12452 GCA_034440175.1 Alphaproteobacteria bacterium | reverse complement strand
TTCCGGAAAACTGGGCCACCTTCCGCGACACCGTCACCGATAATTTCCGCGT
This sequence comes from Alphaproteobacteria bacterium, assembly GCA_034440175.1. GTDB lineage: Bacteria > Pseudomonadota > Alphaproteobacteria > Micropepsales > Micropepsaceae > SZUA-430. The sequence goes on along the minus strand of JAWXBO010000207.1, from coordinate 12,400 downwards.
CATCTCGCCAAAGGATTTTCGGGTTATGGCGTGAACTGGGTATACAAGGAATAAATGCGCGGCCAAACATGCATACCCACATCATCATAGGCGGCGGTCCTGCGGGCTTGATGGCCGCCGAAGTGCTCAGCGCGGCGGGGCGTGGTGTCACGCTTTATGAGCGCATGCCCACTGTTGGCCGCAAACTCCTGATCGCCGGGCGCGGCGGGCTCAACCTCACCCATTCCGAACCCTTCGAAAAATTGCTCTCACGCTACGGCGCCGCGAACGCGCAGCTGGAACCGGTCCTGAAGGCGTTTCCACCGGCGGCGGTGATTGCCTGGGCGCAGGGACTGGGGCAGGAGACGTTTATTGGCTCGAGCGGGCGTGTATTTCCGAAGTCACTCAAAGCGTCCCCGTTGTTGCGCGCCTGGCTGAAACGTCTGGCGGACCAAGGTGTCGAAATCAAAACACGGCACGAGTGGCGTGGCTGGAACGAAGATGGGCAGCTGACTTTTCGCAACCCACTCGGAGAGGACGTTGCTGTCCCGGCCACATCCACAATCCTTGCCCTCGGCGGCGCAAGTTGGCCCAGGCTGGGATCGAACGGCGCCTGGGTCGAAATTCTTTCACGGCGCGGTATCGAAATTGCGCCGCTTCGCCCAGCCAACTGCGGCTTTAACGTCAAGTGGAGCGAACCTTTGCGCACCCGTTTTGCAGGCGCGCCGCTGAAGGGGATCGCTTTGACCCTCAACGGCCAAACAGTACGCGGCGAAGCCGTCATCACCCATTATGGAATAGAGGGCGGCGCCATTTACGCCCTGTCGGCGGCGTTGCGACAGGCCATCGATGGGCAGGGATCGGCGCTGCTGTCGCTGGATCTGCGCCCGGAACAATCCGCCAGCGCGCTCGCCGAAAAGCTAAATCGCTCCAGAGCAGGCGAAAGTCTCGCCAATTTTCTGCGCAAAACCATCAACCTGGCGCCCATCGGCATAAACCTGCTTCGAGAAGTCCACGGCCCGCAATTAGCGACAGAACCGCTGGCACTGGCCAACCAAATCAAGGCGTCGCCTTTGCTACTGACCGGAACCCAAGGCCTCGACCGCGCAATTTCCACTGCCGGCGGCGTGCCTTTCTCCGAGCTCGACGACGGTTTAATTCTCCGAAAACTCCCCAGCGTGCACGTAGCAGGCGAAATGCTCGACTGGGAAGCCCCGACCGGCGGATACCTGCTGCAAGCCTCGTTGGCAACGGCAGTCAAGGCCGCGCAGGCAATTTTGCAGAATAATGGCACCGCCGCCTGAATCAGCTATGCTGACGCCCGGTTCGTGTAACGGAGGAAACAATGTCTGCGTTGAAAGTCTTGGCATGCGTTCTATGCCTCTGGAGTGCCGGTTCCGCGAACGCCGCCTCAACCGACCCCAACATCGCCGTCGTCGAAAAATTCCACGGCGCACTCATCGACACAATGAAACAGGGCCAGGCGCTTGGTATCGAAGGCCGGTACAAAAAACTTGAAATCAGCGTTGATGCCGCCTTCGATCTGCCGGCCATGACCAAATTCGCTGTTGGCCCCGCCTGGTCCACGATGAGCGATGACGATCACAAATCCCTGATCACAGCCTTCCGCCGCATGACGGTTGCAAGCTACGCGCGCAACTTCGACGAATTCAAAGGCCAATTGTTCTCGGTAGATCCTAAGGTTGAAATTCGCGGCGCCGACACGTTGGTGAAGTCCCAGATCATTCCGCAAGGCCAAAAGCCCGTGAATCTGGTCTATCGCATGCGTGAAACTGCGGGCGCTCCAAAGTTCATCGATGTGATCTACGAATATGTCAGCCAGATCGCCACAAAGCGCGCGGACTTCGCGTCAACCATCAAAAGTGGGGGCGCGCCGGCCTTGGTAAAAAAACTCAACGAGATCAGCGGCAAGCTCATGACGAGTTCTTAGTGTCAGCGTGCGTCAATTGCATCAACGGCGGCAGCACAAACAACACCACCAGCAAAATCCAACCCAACGATATCATCAGCAGCGCTCCCATACTCGATGTGCCAACATGGCTTGAAAACCACAAGGCGCCAAACCCGGACGATGTGGCCCCGGCGCTGAACATCACTGCGCGAGTCAAGGGCGAACGCAACAAAGAGCGCGCGCCATTGCGCCACGCCATCACGAAATAAATGTCGAACGCCACCCCAATGCCAAATAACAGCGGCAGGGCGATAATGTTGGCATAATTCAGTTTCAGCCCCAGAACCACACATGTAGCAAGCGTCAGCGCGCCCGCGAGCACCAGCGGTGCCAGGCTGACAAACACGTCGCGCATGCTGCCCAGCGCCATCGCCAGCAGCATCGAAATTACCAGCAGTGACCAAAAACCCGCCTCCACAAAGGCGCCGACAATGGTCTTGCCTGATTCTTCCAAAAATACGGGGACGCCGGTTGCGGCCGGGTCCATGCGCGAAACACTGGCGCGAAACCGTGAGAGGGTTGCCGTGTCGGTGGGGTCCCCCTTGGGGTAGATGCGCACCCGCACTTCGCCCGACGGTGCGATGAAGTCGCGCGCGATGTCCTTCGGCAGAGACTCAAGTGTCACCGTTTCGGCTTGCAGCAGGCTTCGGATATTACCAAGCATGGTCTGCAATCCGCCCGTCAATACATTCGCCGCCTGCAGGCGCAGTTTGACGTCGCCCGCAGCGATCCGCTCAAAGCTGTCAGCCAATGAAACTGCAAGACCCGCCGGGCCGGGCGCCGCTGTCAAGGCCGCATTGCGCAGCGCGGCACCGGTGCGGCGCAGAGCTTCAATCACTTCCGCATCACTGGGTGCGGGCTTGATCCCGGCCGGATTGAGTGAAATGTCGAGCAGCATTGATGCATCGGCAATCAACGCCAATTTCTCGTCCTGATCCTTGGGAATAAACGTTTCAATCGTCACCACCTTGGCAACTTCGGGAAGGGCTTCGAACTTTGCCGCCAGCCCCATTGCGGCTTCGCGTGTCTGCGCCAGTGCATCCATCGCATTGGGAGAACGATCCGGATCATGCGCCAGATCGAGCAAAGTAGAGATCGATTCCACTTTCCGCGAGCGCAGGTTGAGCAAATTGAAATCAAACGTCACCATCGGCAACAGCGCGAGGGCAACGCCACCAAGCAAGACGGCTCCGCCAATAAATGCAGGCGCCCGCCGCGCCAGCAATGCGTCAAGCGGCGCCAGGCTGGCATAGCCTGCCTCGCGACTTTCCGCCCTCGGTCCGAGCAGTTTGATCAGCGCGGGCAACAACGTCAGGCTCAGGAAAAATGTGATCAGCATGCCTGTCCCTGCAATGAGTCCAAGCTCGGCCACGCCACGATAACTCGTCGGCAAAAATCCCAGGAACCCCGCCGTAATCGCCAACGCTGCCAAGGTGAGCGAGGGGCCAATGCCATGCGCCGCCGCGACGATTGCGCGATCCAGATTGTCATTCGTGTGGCGCTCATCGCGATAGCGCACGCAATACTGAATGCCAAAATCAACGCCAAGCCCCACAAACAACGCCACAAAGGCAACCGATATAATGTTGAATGCGCCGACCAAAAAAAGCCCAAGCGCCGTCGTGATGACCAAGCCGGTCAAAATCGTACCAACAACGCTCAAGATCAACTTGCCGGACCTCAAGGCGAGCCACAGCATCAACAGCATGAACCCGATCGTGGCCGAAGCGATGGGTGCCGCTCCATCGGTCAGCGTCGCAAACTCTTCGTCAAAAATTGGTACCGGCCCTGTCAGACGTACAGTGACGCCATTCTCAGGCGTCAATCCCAACGAGCGCGCCGTGTCGCGGATCAGCTGGCTGGGCTTTCCACCCGGTGTCAAAGTGCCGAAATCGAGTTTCACCAATGCCTCGATAATGCGGCGCGTTTCGCGTAGATCAGGCTCGCCCTCCATCATCATCCGGCGCCACGAATGTGGGCGCGCCTGCCCAGCAAGCAACCGGTCCAGGGTCGTCTTCATCTCCGACATCGGCCGCGCCAGGCGGTCCAGCGTGATTTCCCCGCGTTCGACACCCACCAGGGCGGTCGATAGTGAATCCATCACCCCGCGCAAAGACGGGTCCGCTGCCAATGATCCCAGTAATGGTTGCGCAGCGATGATTTGCTCCACAGCCGACTGCGTCTGCGGCAGATCGAGAAACAGCAATCCATTGCGCTCGAAAAATGGTCCGCCGCCCGGCATCCTGAGCGTCATGAATTGTTCCGGCCGTTTCGCCAACGCGCTCATGAGCGAATTCGCCGCCTCTTGAGCGCTCTCTGGTGTCTGCCCATCAATGACGATGATGATCTGGTTTGCCGGTTGAGGAAATATCTTCTGAAAGGCGGCCTGTTGCATGCGCCACGCCAGCTCCGGCGACACCATTTTGGTCGTGTCGGTGTTCATCTTGAAATGGGTGACCACGAACGCAGCGCTCAAAAGCGCCAGCAGGAGCGAGGCAATAGCAACCGTCGAAGCGTGCCGGACACACGTAGCCACCACGCGCGAAATCAGTGAAGCCAGCATCGTCCGCCTTCGCAACCCCCTCATTTCAAGGCTCAAGCGGCAATATCGCCTGTTACCCCGCTTCAAAGTCAACGATTGAGAGGGTATAGGACGGTGGTTACCATGAGGCCTAGGTTATGACAGACACACTTCCCGACCGTTTGAGTGCCACTCCTGACAGCCCGTTTTACAACGAAGAACTGCTCACGCGGGGCGTGGGTGTTAGGTTTAACGGCCTAGAAAAGACGAACGTCGAAGAATACTGCGTCAGCGAAGGCTGGGTGCGACTTTCTGTCGGCAACTCCCGCGACCGCAAAGGCAACGCCATGACTGTCAAAATGAAAGGCACCGTCGAAGTCTATTTAAAAGAGCCGGAAAAAGCGTGATCCCCATCGACTGGAGCCGCGTGGCCTGGCTGATCCACGCCTCCCGCGCCCTTGATGAGCTGGAAGAAACCCGGCTCGTACCCGAGCGGAAAATTTTCTATCAGTTCTCGGCCCGGGGGCACGACCTGGCCCAAATCATTCTGGGAACGCAGCTTACAAACCGGAACGATGCGATCTGTGGATACTATCGTTCGCGTCCGGTGCTGCTGACGCTGGGCGTCAGTCTTGCCGATGCGCTGGGCTCGTCGATGGCGCGCGCGGGCGGATATTCAGACGGCCGCGACATCGGTGCCGTTTTCAACTACCCAAATCAAACCGGACCGTCTGCGTTGCCGATGTGCGGCGGCGTTGGAGCGCAATACACACCCACCGCCGGCTGGGCCCAGGCGCTGGAATACCGGCGCACGGTTTTGAACGATCACAGCTGTGCCGATGCGATTGCGGTTGCACTGGGCGGTGATGCCTCGGTCGCGACCAACGGCTTCTGGGCGGCGCTGAACATGGCGGCAGTGCTGGAATTGCCGATGCTGTTTTTTATCGAAGACAACGGCTTCGGCATTTCGGTCCCCTCAAGCCTGCAGGTGCCCGGTGGCGACTGCGCCGCAAATTTCAAGAGCTACAAAAATCTTCACGTTGTTTCCGGTGACGGCACCGATCCTGCACAAGCTACAGACCTGATCGTAAGCACCGTGCGCCATGTGCGCGAGCGGCGCGGACCGGCACTCTTGCGTCTTACCGTTCCCCGTCTGAGCGGCCACTCATTCCAGGATACGCAAGTCTACAAAGCAGAAGACACAATAGCCGCCGAACGCGCCCGCGACCCGCTGCCAAAATTGCACGCTTTACTGGTGCCAGCCAAGATGAGCGAGGCGCAATGGCAGGAGAGTGCCACAAACGCCAAAGCCGCCGTCGAGGTGGCGCGAAGCGAGGCGGAAAATCGTCCGGTCGCCAACCTCGCACGCACCCCGAAGCACGTCTTCTTCGAAGATGAAATGCAGACCAAAGGAGGTCAGGCAGCTACGGGTTACAAGGCGCCAGCCGGCTCGAACAGCCCGAGCGGCGAAGGGCAGCGCATCAACATGGTGACCGCCATCCGCCGCACGCTCGACCAGGAGCTGTCGGTCAACAAGAATGTCCTCGTCTTCGGCGAAGATGTCGGCCCCAAAGGCGGGGTTCATGCCGTAACGCTGGGCTTGCAAGACAAATTCGGCGCCAGCCGCGTCTTTGACACCAGCCTATCGGAAGAAGGCATAATTGGCCGCGCGGTCGGCATGGCGCTCGCGGGCCTCATGCCTGTCCCTGAGATTCAATTCCGAAAATACGCCGACCCGGCAGCCGAGCAGATCAACGATTGCGGCACCATGCGCTGGCGGACCAACAACCGGTTTGCGGCCCCCATGGTCGTGCGCATGCCCATCGGGTTCTTCAAATGCGGCGATCCCTGGCACAGCCAAACCAACGAGGTACAGTTCGTCCACGCGCCGGGCTGGAAAGTAGCGGTACCTTCAAACGCCCAAGACGCTGTAGGCCTGTTGCGCCGGGCCTTGCGCGGCAACGACCCCGTGATGTTCTTTGAGCATCGCGCCATGCTCGACGCGGCCTCGGCGCGCCGCCCGTACCCCGGCGACAGCTATGTTCTGGAGTACGGCAAAGCCAGCATTACGCGCCAGGGCGATGACCTGACGATTGTCACCTGGGGCGCGATGGTTGAACGCTGCGAACTGGCAGCGGACGGCGCCTCCGTTGAAATTCTGGATCTTCGCACCTTGATGCCGTGGGACAGGGACGGGGTGCTGGCTTCGGTCAAGCGCACGCGGCGCTGCCTGATCGTCCATGAAGACCTGATCACCGGCGGTTTTGGCGGAGAAATCGCTGCCGTCGTCGCAGAGCATGCGTTCTTCGATCTCGATGCGCCGGTCTCGCGTCTGGCCATGCCCGATATCCCAAGCCCGCATAACCCGGCACTGCTTGAGTGGGCCTTGCCATCGGTCGAAAAGATACGCAATAAAATTCAAGAACTGATCGGGTCCTAGATGATTTCACGCACCGACATAGTTGTCCCAGCCGAACAAGAAGGCACAACGGCCGTTGTCAAAACCTGGCTCAGGAAAATTGGCGACCGCGTTGCTCTCAACGACCCGGTCGTGGAAATCGAAACCGACAAGGTTGCGGTAGAGATTGCCTCTCCGGCTGATGGCGTCTTGAGCGAGATTTTGTTGGACATCGATGCCGAAGTTCAACCGGGGACAGTGCTGGGACGAATTTCCAATTCGGTCGGCGTCACATCCTCATCATCGCCGCCAGAGCAAGTACCTCCCGGCATTCGCCGCTTGCTGGCCGAACATGGTCTCGACGCTGACAGTGTCCCCAACGCCGGTCCGCGCCTGACCCGAGAAGACATTCAGGCCGAGATCGAACGCCGCCAGGCGAAACCCCAGCGCCCCGGTGCCACTCGCATCCCGCACGACTCCATACGCAAGCGCATCGCCGGGCATCTGGCGCAATCGGTCCGCACCGCCCCTCACGTGACCTCGGTCTTTGAAGCCGATTTCACTGCGATCATCGCCCACCGCAACGAACACAAGGCGGCTTTCGTGCGAAACGGCGCCAATCTCACGTTCACCGCCTATTTCATTGCAGCCGCTGCCGCCGCCATGAAAGCCGCACCCGCCGTCAATGGCCGTTGGTTCGAAGACTACGTAGAAATCTACGACGACATCAACATTGGCGTCGGCACGGCGCTCGGCGAAAAAGGATTGATCGTGCCGGTCATCCAGCAAGCACAAATCCTGTCGTTGCTCGAGATTGCGAAAAACCTGACGCAGCTGACGGCCAAGGCCCGCGACGGCAAACTCGCGCCAGCCGACGTCCAGAACGGCACCTTCTCGATTTCAAATCACGGCGTGTCGGGCTCGCTCATAGCTGCGCCCATCATCATCAACCAGCCGCAATCGGCAATTCTTGGCGTAGGCAAACTCGAAAAGCGTGCGGTCGTGCGCGACGATCAAGTTGAGATATGCCCGATGGCCTATGTATCTCTCACCATCGACCATCGCGTCATCGATGCCTTCCAGACCAACGCCTGGCTGACCAGTTTCGTGGCAACGCTTGCTGACTATCAATAGTACGCCACGTCCCCCCATCGTCTGCAGCAGCTTCGCTGCGCAGCCACTTCCCCCGCAAGCGGGGGCAGACATCAGAACTTCTGTCTTCCTCCGCTTGCGGGGGAAGTACCTGCGCCCGCGAAGCCCCTTGGCGAAGGTGGGCTGCAGGGGATGGGGGCCTTCCACTGAACCCTGCATCTACCCGGCCTCCTCCACTGTCGCCCCAAACACGCTTTCAAACGCCGCCCGCAGTGCCAGATCGACGTCGTGCATCGTGGCCGTGATGCCCAGATCGGCGAGGCTTGTGACACCGTGTCCGGAAATACCGCACGGCACGATGCCAGAAAAATGTTCGAGGTCGGGCTCGACATTGAACGAAACCCCGTGAAAGGAAATCCCGCGCCGCACCCGGATCCCCAGCGCCGCAATTTTGTCTTCGCGCCCGCCTTTGCGCCCAACCCAAATTCCAACCCGCCCAGCCCGCCGCTCACCGCGGACATTGAAATGGGCAAGTGTGCGGATCAGCCACTCTTCCAGATCAAACACAAACCGCCGCACATCGTTGCCGCGCTGGCGTATATCCATCATCACATAGGCTACACGTTGGCCCGGGCCGTGATAGGTGAACTGCCCGCCGCGCCCGGTTGCAAACACCGGAAAGCGGGCAGGGGCGAGAAGGTCGTCTGCCTTGGCGCTGGTCCCCGAAGTGTAAAGCGCCGGATGCTCCAACAGCCAAACCAGCGGCCCCGCCTCGCCACCGGCAATCAACGCCACGCGCCGTTCCATCAGCGCAACCGCGTCCCCATAGGCCACCGGCGCATTACTCATGCGCCAACTGATGGATTCCTGCGGCTTAACGATCACGTAAGGCCTCCGGCACTAAAGTGGATGCCTCCAAGCATCGGGATCAAACATCTATGTCAGGTTCTTCACTCGATACAGTGAAAGTGGATATTTCCGTAGTCGTCGGCCGCGCCAAGCTGCCGATGCAGCAACTCCTGCGCATGGGGCGCGGCGCAGTAATCGAACTCGATTCAAAGCAGGCTGATCAGGTCGTGATCTTGGCTAATAACCATCCTGTTGCCCGTGGAGATATCGTCGTACAGGGCGAAAAAATCGCGGTAACAATCACTGAAATGTTGAAAAGCTAAAATAAAACATACATTTTGTGTAATATAGTTTAATTTACACCAGTAGTTGATAATTGCGCAAAGACTGTCTATCTGGATGTAGAATTCAGATCAGGCCCGAATCTCATGCTGCCAATTTTCGTCGATGTCGCTCAGCGCAAAATTATGGTCGTGGGCCGTGGAACCCCGGCACAGCAAAGGCTTGAATACGCGCACAGCGCCGGCGCCGAGCGCATATTTCTCTACGTCACCGATCAGGATGGCTGGGCGTGCCACGCCGAGGCGGTTCTCTATGAGCGGCTGCCTGACGAGTTCGAGTTCCAAGGTGCCTCGATTGTTTTTATCGCAGGACTGCCCTCCGTCGATGCTGCACGCATGGCGGCGATGGCACGCGCGGCAGGCGCATTGGTCAATGTCGAAGACGTGACAGACCTCTGCGACTTCCATGTGCCCGCTCTCGTGCGGCGAGGAGATTTGTCGATTGCAGTCTCCACCAGCGGCAAGGCCCCAGCTCTCGCCCAGAAACTGAAAACTCACCTGTCGGACCGGTTCGGTCCAGAGTGGGAAGGCCGCGTGCGGCGCATCGCCGAAGCGCGGGTGCTCTGGCGCGATCAAGGTGCCTCAAAGGACGAGGTCATCAAGCGAACCTCTCAGCTCATGGAACAAGAGTCCTGGCTTGAAGAGCCTGCGCCGCTATGACGACAAGCAGTCCCGCGCTCGCAACGCGCCCCGCAAAACGCGACGCACCACCTCCCGCACCGCGAATCTTTGACAACATTGCTCAAGCAGGTCAGTCACCGGAACTGAAGGCGCGTCTGGCGTTGCTGCGCCAGCGTCTGGCGGGGGCCGATGCCACTGCGTTGCTGCGCGCCATCATCATCGAAGAATTTCCCAGGCGCACGGCAATCGTTTCGTCCTTCGGCTCTGAGTCCGTCGTGCTTCTGCATTTGCTGGCCGAAGTCGATCCATCGGCGCCGGTCATCTTCCTGAACACTGGCAAACTTTTTGGTGAAACCTTGCGCTATCGCGATCGCCTGCAGGAAAAACTTGGACTGCTGGACGTTCGCGCCCTCGGGCCTCATCCCAAGGACACCGCCGGACTCGATCCTGAAGGCACGCTGTGGTCGCGCGATCCAAACGCCTGCTGCAATTTTCGCAAAGTGCTGCCGCTTCAAAGAGCGCTGACGGATTTCGACGCCGAAATCACGGGCCGCAAGCGCTTTCAAACGCTGTCGCGCAGCGCCATCTCTCCCATCGAACTCAACGGTTCGCGCTTTGTGATCAATCCGCTGTGGAACTGGACGCTGGAAGACCTGAAGCAGCATATTCTCAAGCACGATCTGCCGCGCCATCCGCTGGTCGATGACGGGTTTTTGTCGATCGGCTGCATGCCGTGCACCCAGCGCGTACGCACCGACGAAGACTATCGCTCCGGCCGCTGGTCGGGTGTTGACAAAGACGAGTGCGGCATCCATGCCAATCTGGACGGCGACGGCATTTAAGGTCAGACAATCATGAAGCCACACGACATTTTCATCACCGGCATGGCGCGCACGCCGATGGGTGGTTTCCAAGGCGAGCTTGCAAGTCTGTCCGCACCCCAACTGGGTGCGGCGGCTATTCGCGCGGCGATTGAGCGTGCAGGCGTCGATGCCGCCCACATCAGCGAAGTCTACATGGGCTGCGTGCTGCCTGCGGCCGTTGGCCAGGCCCCCGCGCGCCAGGCCTCGATCCACGGCGGCATTCCGCACTCTGTCCCCTGCACGACAGTCAGCAAAGTCTGCGGCTCGGGTATGAAAGCCTTGATGCTGGCCCACGATCAACTGGGGCAGGGCGGCGCCGGCATCATTGTGGCCGGCGGGATGGAGTCGATGACCAACGCGCCTTACCTGCTGCCAAAAGCTCGCGGTGGCATGCGTCTGGGTCATGCGGAAGTGAAGGACCACATGTTCCTCGATGGTCTGGAAGACGCCTATGAAGGGCGCCTGATGGGAACCTATGCGGAAGAGGCCGCGCGCCATTATCAATTTACCCGGGCCGAACAAGACGCGTATGCAATCGAGTCCCTCAAGCGAGCTCAACGCGCGCAAAGCGACAAGAGCTTCGAGGCCGAAATCGCCGCCGTCACAGTGCGCGGCAAGGGTGGCGACACTGCCATCAACACTGACGAGCAACCGCGCAAAGCCGACCCTGCCAAAATTCCAACCCTCAAACCCGCTTTCGCCAAAGACGGCACTGTCACCGCCGCCAATTCTTCATCGATCTCAGATGGCGCAGCAGCTCTGGTGCTCGCACGCGGTGACGCCATGCAAAATCACGGCCTCAAACCTATCGCCCGCATTGTCGCACAATCCAGCCACGCCGCCGAACCGCGCTGGTTCACGACAGCACCAGCGGCCGCCATCGAAAAAGTACTCTCGCGCGCCGGCTGGAAGAAAAGCGAAGTCGATCTTTTCGAGATCAACGAAGCCTTCGCGGTCGTCGCCATGATCGCCTTGCGCGACCTGGGTCTGGCGCCGGATATCGTCAACGTCAACGGCGGCGCCTGCGCGCTGGGTCACCCCATCGGCGCCTCGGGCGCCCGCATAGTCGTGACATTGTTAAACGCCCTACAACGCCGCGGTGCAAAAAAGGGCATCGCCTCGCTATGCATCGGTGGCGGCGAGGCCACAGCAATCGCGTTGGAGCTAGTAAACTAACCTCTGCACCACTTCCCCCCATCGTCTGCAGCAGCTACCGCTGCGCAGCCACTTCCCCCGCAAGCGGGGGCAGACAGAAGTTCCGTTGTCTTCCCCCGCTTGCGGGGGAAGTGGCTGCGAGCCGCAAGGCGCTGCAGACGAAGGGGGGAAGTGGCCCGCTGCCCCCTTTTAAACCCAACCAATATGCGCACCCAAATCACCCAACTTCGCCGGATTTGCGCCACACCCGGTCCGGTGCCCCAATAAATTTGCTGCTTGATTGTGAGTATTTTCAACACGAATCACTGATTCGACGTTGTTAAGTTGCGAAGCGTGCACCATTTCGCGCTCTCATTGGTGTTGAGCCCCCACCCCGGCGTCTAGCCTGTCCAAACAATGATTCGACGCATGAAGCCAAAAAGGCAGCGTCTCCAACAACAAGAATGGGGTTATGTCATGACTAAGCAATTTCTTTTGGCTTCCGCTGCACTAGCACTCGCCACAATTTCATCGACACCAGCCACGGCCGCAGGTCAATGGTCAGGCTTCTACATCGGCGGCCACGCTGGTGGCCTCTGGGGTGACATCGACACGACGCACGTATCCAAC
>JAWXBO010000206.1:0-47783 GCA_034440175.1 Alphaproteobacteria bacterium | reverse complement strand
CAGACCGTCTTTGGAAAAAAGAGCCTGTGGATCATTTCCATGTAACAGTTGATCAAGCACTGCATCCGGTATGAGGCTGTTGTTCGTTCTTCTGGCCATACGAATCTCCTTGGGGATCATCCCCATTTAGACCCGCCACACAAAATTCCTGACAGTCCCGCCTTTATCTAGGCAGCGGCGAGTCCCAGTCCATGTTCGGCGCGGCGGCGTCGCTCGTTGTCTTGCTGGTGTGGGTCTACTATTCGGCCCAGATCCTTCTCCTGGGCGCCGAGTTCACGCAAGTCTACGCTAAGCGCAAAAGCTCGCACGCCGGTCACCCCCATGCGCAAGGCCGGTATCGCCGAAACCGCCGCAACGCAGTGCGCTTCCCGGCATAATCAGTATAGTGATGGCCACAATGGCGATGTTATGGTTTGAGCACCGGCGCCGCGCCCACGTAACTATCTGATGCTACAACGGCAGAATTTTCTGTTAAATCCACTCTGGTCTACTGGGAAGGCACCAACTCATGACGAAAGCCCTACTCGCCCGAAACGCTGCCGCAGCACTCGCCCTCTTGAGCCTCACGAATTGCCAATCGATCAACGAACCGCCGCCCTCAGGCCCGGCCGCGTCGTGCCCCGTGATCGAAAGCCGCGCGTGGGCCGCCTGGGTGAGCGCGATGCCCGGCCCCGGCGCAACGAAAGAACTCATCGCCACCGGCGAAATCGTCCTGCCCACCCCTGGCTACACCTCGACGCTCAAAGCCGGCGCCGCTGACCGCAGCGCCACACCAGTTCAACAACTGATCCTGACCGCAACCCCGCCCTCGGGGATTGTGCCACAAGTGCTAACGACGCAGCCCGTGCGCTACCAAGGCCCGGCGATCTCGATGCAATACCGCGCCATTCGCATCATATGCGGCGGCCGGATGCTGAGCGAAATCACGGACGTGCCAGTGGCGCGGTAGGAGTGAGGAATTTCCTGGAGTACAGCAACAGGGTCACCCCTCACCGCTCACTCCGGCGCGTGAGGTCTTCGATTATCCGTTGATCGTCGCCACCTGAAGATTTAGGGACACACTACTTGACCGGCAGAACCATCGCCCGGGCATTCCCTGGGAGCGCGGACGTCTGCCCGCCATTTGAACGCGGTAAGAAGCGCCGGCAGGATGCCCGCGCTCCCAGGGAATCCCGCCGCCAGCGCAAATTTCCGCACCACCACAGGGAACCCGCAGACGCGACGGACGTTCTATTCTGTGTTCGCCTGAAAACGTGGAGAAAATCGGAGATCCGCGCCAAATCGCTATGCACAACCAAACAGGAGCTTAACAATGACAACAACTGTAACCGGATTATTCGATGCGCGTGAAAACGCATCCGATGCGGTTCGCGAACTCAAGCGGGCCGGTGTTCCTAACGAGGAAATCAGCATCGTTACTAACAAAGTTGACGGCCAATCCGGCCAACGCAGCGCTGATGATCGCACAGTCGACAACAACATGTCCGAAACCGGCACGGCCGACGGCGCGGCAGTTGGCGGCGTCCTTGGCGGAGGCGCGGGCATTCTCGCGGGCTTGGGCCTCCTTGCGATTCCGGGGCTTGGGCCGGTATTGGGCGTAGGCTGGCTCGCCACCGCAGCGATCGGCGCGGCAGTCGGCGCCTCCGGCGGCGGCCTCATCGGTGCTCTGGTGGGTGCGGGCGTCGATAATGACGACGCGGAAGTTTATGTTGATCGCATTCGCGGCGGCGGAACGCTTGTGTCGGTCCGCGTCCCCGATGCGGACGTCAACGCAATCGAAGCCATCATGCGCAAGTACAAGGGCTTTGATCACGACGGTCTTGCCGATGACCGCACCTATGATGAAGATCGCACAACAGACCGCACGACGACAACGCGGGTCACCCGGGAACACGTGGCGCGGCCAACGACAACGCCAACGCGGCCAAATCCGCCGGTACGGTAGTTCAATAAGGATTGATTCTCAAGACGACTGGGGGCGGAAATTTTCCGCCCCTTTTTTGGCTTCCGTACTACGACGGCGGCGAAGGCTGCGCGTGATCGGATTCTTCGGCGGGTGAAATACCCAGCTCCAGCAATGCATTCGACACGGACTGCAACCTGTCCCGTTCGCCGCCCGTCATGTTCTCGGTGGCGCTTTCCTGCAAACGCGTGGCGTCATAATGCCATTCGCGCAAAATGGCGATTTTCTCGTCGCGGGTAAGAGACATATCATTTACGACATCCTTCGGCGCGTCGTAACAGGCACTCGGATTGACCTTTTTCGTTTCGACGCTTTCGGTTTCAGCCATGTCGATCCTCGAATCCATAACGGGGCACTCTCGGAGCAAACGCGTAAGACCCGGAAAAGTTGCCGGCGAACGCAAAATCATCAATTCGATGGCGGATAGCTCTTGATGAGCCGTCGCTGCCGGAGAAACGCTGCCATCAAACGCGCCACTCCCACGGGCTTGACGCCACGCGCGCGCATCAAATGGCCGAGCGCGAATATCTCGCGCTGCTTTGCGAAAACACCGCGAAAAGCCTGGACAAGCGTCAAACGCGAATCCCAAAATTGGATAGCCTCGGACCCCGCGCCGTTAACTTCGATAATTGTAAAACGCCCTGCCCGCAAGTCGCGCAAAAACTCGAATTTGACGTCATAGCGCCCGTAATGAAACCCGCCCATCGATCGCGAAAGTTCATCTACAATTTTTTCGAGCGCAGGCGTCACCAGCGCCATTGCATCTTCATAGCGTCCCCCAACGCGCGCCGAGGCGACAGTCGTCAACGCAACGCGTTCATGCAGGCCAGGGATGCGCGACAACTCGATCGCGCCCAGACTCTTTTGATAGAGGTGAAGTCGCGGCGCCGCCCGCGCACTTGCCGCTATGAGCGCGCCCACTGTCCGCTGGCCGTCACCCGTGACTTGCGGCAAATGCCGGATCGTCATCGCGCCAATGCGGCCGCGGACATCACCTGGCCTGCGCACATAAAGAATTCCCGCCTCCCGCACGCCTGTAGCCAATTGCTGAATCAGGAACGGGCCCGGCTGCGGAAATACTTCCGCATACGCCGCCAATTCGGCGCCAGTGTTGATGCGCCGCACGCCGTATCCGCACCAACCAATGTCGGGCTTCGCAATCAAGGGATAGGTAATCCCGGTCATCGCGCGCACCAAGTCAGGATTGTCGCCTGGATAGACGGCGCCGGTTTTCGCCACGTGCGCCGCAAAGCTGTCCTCGATCCGGCACAGATAGGCGAGCTTTGACTCCCCCACCAGCCCGCCGGTTTCAACTTCGGGATTAAGCGTCGAAGGAAGCGTCAGACTTCGATAATGCAAAGCCAGCCAACACCATTGCGCCACCAGTGGAATGCACAGTAACCATTTCGGCAATCGTTCGATCGCAGCGACGGCATCGGCCTCCGTCAAGGGTTGAGCGGTCGCGCGCCCTTTACTGAAAGCAATGGTTTTCACGTCCACGCGGCTCCTGCGAAATGGGCGCGATAACGCTCAAAACACCGCTGACCGCACCACAAACGAAGCAAAGCCCCTTCACCGATCGCGGCCGCCCGGCGTCCATCTTCAGCCACCAGCGTATGGATGACTTCACGATTCCAGGCCCGCGAGTGCTTCACATCCAAAGTGGCATGAAGGGCGAAATAGGTTCTGAAATGCGCGGGCACGCCCAGACGCCGCAGACCGGCATCGACGAAGCTCACACGGGTGGGCGCCGTCATCTCGATTACGCCAAGCGCGCCCACGGATTGAAAGGCATAGCGGCGCGAACAGGCGAGCGCCATCATGACGTTGCCCAGCGCAAGACACTCGGGCAGCGTCGTTTCAAGCTGCGGCACGATCTTAAAGTGCTCGATCAGACGGGCAAGCATCGGACCATGCATCCCGTTGGCTGTCCCGCGCCCCATCTCATCCCAGTAATTGCGTGCCATCTCGAGTTTTGCGCGTTCCGGCATCTTGACTTGCGTCAAGGCGACAAGGTCGTCGAAGCCAGCCTCCCCTGCCGCCTCTTGGCTCAAAAACCATTTCATCTGATCCCAATTGGCTAAAGCCGCAAGCCACGGAAACAACGGATCGCCCTGTCCCGGCCCGTCGAGGCTCAGCGCCTCAAACCACTCGACAAAGGCATCGGCAGTGGGGGGAATATCAGCACACAGCGGTCTGATCCAACGCCGCGCCGTTTCAACAAATTCATTTTCCAGGCGTAACAGCCGGCCATTCGCCGAGCGCTCCACTGGCTCATCGGTCGTCGGTGTTAGCCGGATGCGATTAAAGCGCGCGAGCTCATTTTGACTGCGTGCGAACGCGAGCCCCGCGAGCCCCACGTCTTCGGCAGCCCCGTGTGTCATCGCCCGCCGGGGCCGCAAACGGTGAGCGCCACCACCGAGATACGGTCAACATGCGCGTAGGCTGGCGACGTCAACTCGTCGCCGAAAACGTCAGGATCGATCTCCTCGTATGTGAAGCGGTTGCCCGCGCCGATGAGAACCGGCTCAATAGCTGCAAAAAACTGATCGACGGAATCCACAATCGGGGACGCCGTGTAAAGAATGAGACGGCCATTCGCGTTCAGCCGCCCAATGCCTTCCTCGACAATGCGTTGCGACAACTCGAAACCGCGTTCCCCGCCATGGCGGTAAAGCCTGTGTGCCGGATCACTGAGGTAAGGCGGATTGGCGATGATCAGGTCCGCGCGGCCGTCGATGTCGGCCAGCACATCGCTGTGGACGACCTGCGCCTGTTCTATGTCATTCAGCTCGGCATTGACCCGGGCCAGACTCAGTGCCCGCTCGTTGACGTCGCCGAGCACCACCGCGACACCGCCGCTGGACCTGGACCCGGCGAATATGCCGCCTGCCCCCGAGCCGCAGCCGATGTCGATAATGGTGTTGGGCAGTTCCGCTTCACCGAGCTTTTGATGCAGCAACCGCGCGAACCTGTAAGTGTCGGGGCCAAAGAAAACAGCGTCACTATCGGTGGTCGGATAAGCAGAATGCACGAACAACAGATCGTCGAGCGTTGAATAGCGCACCAGGCTCCGGGCAAAGCCGCCGCCCGTTTCAATCACGCCCGCCGTCTCGAACTGATTCAGTATGTCGGCCGACACCATGGCCGTCGAGAACGGGCGGCACCAGCCGAAAATGTCGATCAGCGATTTTGCCAAACTATTTTCAGGCCGGGCGTTGACAAGCGCGTGCGTCTTGGGCGTCGGCGCCTGAAAAGCATAACCGGTTGCTCTCAGGTGGCGGCCAAGATCGACCAGCACCCTATGCCGCGAAGGCGCATCGAAGTCCATTGCACCGCCCCTTGGGAGAGTTACTGGCCACTCAGACGAAAACGCGCAACGGCGGCGAAAGTTCACCACGCAGAGTAAATAACAGGGAACCTGCAAACCGCTGCCGCGTTTGATAATTAACCGGGATTAAAAAATTGTCGATGAGCCAAAAGACCCAGACATCCAATGAGGCTGGCGGTGCAAGCCGGTCTCCGGATCCTGCTGCGATGCCAACTGTCTCCTCAAAGCCCGCGGAACGCGCCCTCATCATTCTAGCCATCATCGCGAGCGTGACGGCCGTTTGGGCTATGCAGGATTTCCTGCTCCCGACCTCGACCGCCGTCATCCTCGCGTTGGCGCTGACGCCGGTCGTGAAAGGACTCGAACGGCAAAACTTGCCAACTGCAATCGCAGCGACAATAGTAGTCCTCGTCACCGGCGCGATCATCACCGCTACGGCGTTCGCGATCGCACCTGGCGTGGCGGATCTGATCAAAAGCGCGCCGGAAATATCCCGTAAGATAGAGCTTAAGACGCGGCCGATAAAGGAATGGATGAGCGACTTACAAGCCGCCAGTGAACAGATCGATGACGCAACCAAAATCCAGGACGCCGAAGGTGCGACAGCGTCTGCCGCCCCCACACAGTCGCCGGGCGGTTCGGTCATGGAATTCGCACCCCAGGCCATAACGCAAGTGCTCTACGTCGTGGTGCTGGTGTTGTTTTTGATCGTGGTACGCGAACCGTACCGCAAGCGCATCATCATGCTGCCGATCGGTCGTGAAAACCGCCTCAAAGTGTCCCGGATATTGACCGAATCGTTATCGCAGGTATCGACCTATCTGTTCATTACGACATTGATCAACGTTGGCATCGCCGTCGCTGTAACAATCTCATTCATGCTGCTCGGCGTTCCGTACGCCGCTGTTTGGGGTATCCTGTTCGGTGTTGCGAGCTACATACCCTACGTAGGCCCAACGGCTGTAATGTTGTTGTGCGCCGTCGCCCAGTTGGTCACGGCCCCTACAATCCAGGGCGCCCTCTTGCCTCCGGTCATCTTGGTTGTCATCAATTTTATCGAGTCGAATTTCGTCTCACCGTGGCTCGTATCGCGCCAATGCGCCGTAAGTTCGCTCGCTATCTTTTTGACTGTCGCGCTGTTCGGCTGGTTTTCAGGCCCGCTCGCGGCCTTCGTCGCTGTACCGCTCTTGATCCTGTTTTCGGCTGTCGCCCGCCACGTTCCAGGGCTCGAATCTTTCGCGGTCCTCCTGCTGGCAGAAAATGAAACCCGCCTCGCGTCGCAGAAGTCCGGGCTCGAGAAGCTGTTCAGCGAAGAAAACGCGCTGGCAGGCAACAGGCAAAACCGGCCATGGTGGCGCCGCTGGAGCAAATTAAAATTAGTCCAAACCACGGTTGTTGTCACGAAAATGACCGCCACGGCGGGCCCCGCCTGACGGGCATTTCGCTAACGCAACATTGTGTGATCAGCGCTTGGGAACCTCTGCCGCTACCGCGCGTTGTATCTGCCGGGTGGCAAGGAACTACGGCAAGCGGGTCAGAAAACCAGAGAATTCAGATGTCTAACAACAACGGGCAATCCGACAAAACCGTCGCGTCGCGGCACAGGCAACCTATCTCGCGCTTGCAGCTGACCCGACATTTCAACTACGTCATCGAGCAGCCAATTCCGGAGTTGTTCATGGAACTGCTTCACGACCTCGATGAGTGCGAAGAATTAAAAGGAAAATAACCCGCTGTATCTTCCCACGCTTGCGGGGGAAGATTGAAGCTCACCCCATCACATCCGCAACGCCACTTCCTCTGGCGTCAGCAGCGTCAGGCTCAGCGCATGCACCCGTCCCCTCAGCTCGCCGTCCAGCACCTCGTGCACCAGCCGGTGGCGCGCAACCCGCGTCTGCCCCTGAAACCCGGATGCAACGATCATCACGCGAAAGTGTGTCTCCCCGCCCTCGCGCGCGCCCGCATGCCCCACATGCAGGTGCGAGTCATCGTGCACGCTGAGCTGCAGCGGCGAAAAAGCCGCATCAAGCTTCAATCGTATGGTTTCCGCGAGGCTCATCCCGGACAGACTTCCGCCACGAAAATCGCGATGTCAAGCGAGAGGTTTTCTTGTGTTCTTAACGCCTCGTTCGCATACTCAATCCATCATGGCCGAAGGAACGAAGCACGCATCGCGGTTTGCCAACGACTTGCGCATCAAGCGCCAGCCGGTCATCAAACCTGTGCGCCTGTGCGAGAAACCGGGTTGCCAGGCCGCAGGCGATCATCGCGCCCCCAAAAGCCGCCAGGCTTTGAACGATTTTTACTGGTTTTGCACCGACCACGTCCGCGAATACAATCTGTCGTGGGACTATTTTCGCGGCATGTCGCCCGGCGAAGTTGACGCCTTTCAGCGTTCGGCGCTGGTCGGCGGGCGCCCCACCTGGAAGCTCGGTGACCGCTCCGCAGGCCCTAACACCAAGATGCAGTCCTATTTCCGCGGCGCCTATGTCGACCCCGCCAAGGTCTTTAACGATGGACCTGGCGCCAACCCGGCCGGCGATGACGGTGATAGACGTAACGGCAAGGACCGCCAACCCGAACGCAAGCGCTCGAAAATGCAGCTGGCCGCCCTTGAAGCCATGCATCTTGAGACCAGCGCAACCTTGCAGGACATCAAAGCCCGCTTTAAGGAGTTGGTGAAACGCTTCCACCCCGACGCCAATGGCGGCGATCGCGGAGCGGAAGAACGTCTGCGTCAAGTCATCAAGGCCTATGGGCAACTACGTTCGTCAGGCTATGTTTGAGCTGATTTGAACTCACTGCCAACGAGAGCCTGAAACCCAATGAGCACACCGCAACCAGGCCTGGCCACCGACAGCCAGCCCGACACCACAATCGACGCCCGCAAAACCTTCGGCCTCGATATCACGATGAAAGTGCCCGCGTTCTCCAAGCCCAACGAATACGTGCCCGAGCTTGACACAGCCTATCGCTTTGACCGCGACACGACCCTGGCGATCCTGGCGGGCTTTGCCCACAACCGGCGCGTCATGATCCAGGGCTATCACGGCACCGGCAAGTCGACCCACATCGAACAGGTGGCGGCCCGCCTCAACTGGCCCTGTATCCGCGTCAACCTCGACAGCCACATCAGCCGCATCGACCTCGTCGGCAAAGACGCCATCGTCGTGCGCGACGGCATGCAGGTGACCGAGTTCCGCGAAGGCATTCTGCCTTGGGCCTTGCAGCACCCCGTCGCCCTCGTCTTCGACGAATACGACGCGGGCAGGCCCGACGTGATGTTTGTCATCCAGCGCGTGCTGGAGCAGTCCGGCAAGCTCACCTTGCTCGATCAGAACCGCGTCATCCGCGCCCATCCCGGCTTCCGCCTGTTCTCGACCACCAACACCATCGGTTTGGGCGACACCACCGGCCTCTATCACGGCACCCAGCAAATCAACCAGGGCCAGATGGACCGCTGGAACGTCGTCACCACGCTCAACTATCTGGCGCACGACAAAGAAGTCGAAATCATGTTGTCCAAGGCCCCCAACTACAACACCGCCGAGGGCAAGAAAAAAGTCGCCGCGATGGTGCGCGTCGCCGACCTGACGCGCAACGCCTTCATCAATGGCGATATCTCCACTGTCATGAGCCCGCGCACCGTGCTCACCTGGGCCGAGAACGCTGAAATCTTCCAGGACATCGGTTTCGGCTTCCGCGTCACCTTCCTCAACAAATGCGACGAACTCGAACGCGCCACCGTCGCCGAATTCTACCAACGCTGCTTCGGCGAAGAGTTACCGGAGTCAGCCGCCAAGGTAATGGTGGCGTGAGCGAACCTGGAAAAAATATCTCACGCGAAGCCGCGAAGGCGCGAAAAGAGGACGGGAATTCATTCGCGCCTTCTCTTCGCGTCTTCGCGGCTTCGCGTGAAATTTTTTCTGCCGCCACACATAATCCCGGGCATTAACCCCCATGCCCCCCAAACCCGACAGCCCCATCGAACCCTTCAAGCGCGCAGTAGCCGCAACAATTTTGTTCACAGGCTTGTTCCTGACCTGCATATCCATTTCGCACGCGTGCACCTTCGTCAAAGCGCCCTTGGCAAGCCAAGTGCAGTTCTCGAATTGGGTTTTAGAAGCACAAGACATAGCCCTCGTACGAGTCATTGATGCACGCAAAATCGTTGCTGGAGACCTTCCGGAGAAACCGGACGTTGACTCCGAATCCTCTACCTTCAAAATGTGGTATTACAGGGGAACACATCGGTTTCTGATGCAAACGATTGAAGTCATCAAAGGGCTCCCTCCAGAAAAGTTCGTGGCACTTGGCGAATTCGATTCCGACATTCGCAATTCAGTGAAAAATTCTCTCCAAGGGCATCACGGATTGGGCGCATTTTGGATGCGCTTCGAAGGATATTGCGCCTCGCTTGTTGGTCCGCCAACTTACGCGCCTGGATTCACTTATTTGATATTTAGACATGCGAACGGCGTCGCAATGTATCTTGAAGGTCGCGGCGCCGAAATTATTTCGAGTGCAAGTGATCCGTGGCTTTCGGCAATAAAAAGATTGGCGCACGACGCACAACTTAAAAAAGGGCGTCAGGCGCGGCTAGAAGATCTCCTTGTCTCCGCAGACGCTATTTTTGTATCTGAGGTCCATGATTGTGGTGGAAATCGGTACGGAGCTGTTCGGCGGCGCGTCATCCGCCACCTTTGGGGTTCGGAGAGCACCGCTAGTAGCCTAACGAACCACTATGATGATGCCGATAATTTTGGAGGGTGCCTATCTGGATCTCAGACTTTGCGGATAGCGCTGAGTAGTGACCCGACAGAGTATGTTCTCGATTTAGTAGTCGATCCAAAAACTCAGACAGTTGACTTTGGTGGAATGCTCGACGGAACCCAAATGGGGCTGTCCGACAGCTTACGAGACTCGACTGTGCTGTGGTACTCGCAAATAGACTTTTCTGGCCCTCGTGTATGGGCCCTCAATGACTTGGAACGAGCCTTGAAGTCCTATGAACCGAACAACACGGGCAGAAATTAGTCCATGCCCCCCAAACCCGACAGCCCCATCGAACCCTTCAAGCGCGCCGTTGCCGCCACCATGCGCGCGTTGGGGGGCGAGCCTGAGCTAGAGATTTCTTATGGCACCGAGACGCCGCAGCTCAAAGGCCTGAAGGCGCGTCTGCCGCTGCCCGGGCGCGAACTGTCGAAGTCCGACGTGGCGCAAACGCGCGGCGCCGCCGACGCCTTTGCCTTGCGCCTGTCGCTGCATGACGAAAAACTGCACGCGCAATACGCCCCGCCGGGCACCTCGGCCCGCACTATCTTCGAAGCCGCCGAACAGGCGCGCGTGGAATCGATCGGCGCCATCGCCATGAAAGGCGTCGCCAAAAATCTCGACGCCGCGCTCTCCCATCGTCTGAAACAGAAGGGCTACGCCAAGGCACGCGACCGCAACGAAGCCCCGCTCGCCGAAGCCGTCGGCCTCATGGTACGCGAACGCCTGACCGGCCGCCCCATCCCCGACGCCGGCAAAGCCGTCGTCGAAGCCTGGCGCGAACACATCGAAGCCAAAGCCGGCCCCGATCTGGAAAACCTGTACGACGTCATCCGCGACCAGGCAGCCTTTGCCCGCAAGACGCGCCGCATTCTCACCGACCTCGGCATGGGCGACGAACTTGGCGACGACCCGGATGGCGCCGATGACGATGAGACAGGTGAAAACTCGGAGCAAGACTCACAGGAGAACGACGGCGACTCTGGCGACGCCGCCGAACCGCAAGGCGCCTCGGCCGACGAAACCGAAACCTCCGACGCCGACAGCGAAGAGGGCGACCAGCAATCGGCCGAAGTCGACTCCGAAGAACGCGCCTCACGCTCGGAAACTGAAGAGACCACGGATGGCAAAATGCCGTTCCGCCCCGACAGTCAAATGGGCCGCGCCAACGAGCCCAGCTACAAGGTCTTCACCTCCCAGTTCGACGAAACCATCACCGCCGAAGAACTCTGCGACCTGGAGGAGTTGACCCGCCTGCGCGCCTATCTCGACCAGCAGCTTCAGGCGTTGCAAGGCGTGGTCGCCCGCCTTGCCAACCGCCTGCAACGCCGCCTGATGGCCAAACAAAACCGCACCTGGGAATTTGATCTCGAGGAAGGGATTTTGGACGCGGCCCGTCTGTCGCGCGTCGTTATCGATCCCATGCATCCATTGTCCTACAAAATGGAAAAGGACATGAAATTCAGGGACACAGTCGTAACCCTCCTGCTCGACAATTCGGGCTCGATGCGCGGGCGGCCGATCATGGTGGCGGCCATGTGCGCCGATATCCTGGCGCGCACACTGGAGCGCTGCAACGTCAAGGTCGAGATCCTGGGTTTCACGACGAAAGCCTGGAAAGGCGGCCAGTCGCGCGACAAGTGGCTGCAAGAGACCAAACCGCCTTCGCCCGGCCGCCTCAATGATCTGCGCCATATCATTTACAAATCCGCCGATGCCCCTTGGCGTCGCGCACGGCGCAATCTTGGTCTGATGATGCGCGAAGGCCTGCTCAAGGAAAACATCGACGGAGAGGCCCTGATGTGGGCCCACAACCGCCTCATCGCCCGGCCCGAACAGCGACGCATTTTGATGGTGATCTCCGACGGCGCCCCGGTCGACGATTCCACGCTGTCGGTGAACTCCGGCAACTATTTGGAAAAACATCTGCGCGAAGTCATCGAGTCCATCGAGAACCGCTCGCCCATCCAGATCATCGCCATCGGTATTGGCCACGACGTCACGCGCTACTACAAGCGCGCCGTCACCATCATCGATGCCGAGCAGCTGGGTGGCGCTATGACCGACAAGCTTGCCGAGCTGTTCGAGGAAGATGGCGAGCCGGCGAAACCCGCGCGCGCGCGCCAGCCCCAGCCACCGCCCAAGCACAAGCCCAAAGCAGCACTGGCAAGGTAGCACCGATGTTGTCGAAACTCACATTAATCGTTGCCGGGTTCTGCGCCTGCGGTGTCGCCGCCTGCGCTGACGAGCAATCAAAACCACTGCAAATCGATTCAAAACCGGTGCCTATCGCCACCGGCGAAGACGCCGCGACATCGATCGGCAAGCTGCATCATTTGGGCTCATTGCGGCTGACCTCGCCCGATGGCAACTTCGGCGGCATCTCGGGCCTCATCGTCTCACCGGATGGCAGCCGCTTCCTGGCCATAACCGACTCCAGCCATTGGCTCACCGGCAAACTCGCCTATCGCGGCAAGCGCCTCACCGGCGCCACCGGAATCGAGATCGCCCCGCTGCTCGACACGGCCGGCAAGCCGATGTCGGGCAAGGCCGGCGACGCCGAAGGCCTGACCGGCGCGCTCGACGGCGACGTCTTCATCAGCTTCGAGCGCGATCACCGCATCTGGCGCTATGACTTTGGAGCCAAGGGCTTGAAAGCAACCTCAACCTCCATCGCCACGCCCGGCGATCTCAGCAAGGCGCCTGATAATGGCGGCCTGGAAGGCATCGCCCTGCTCAAGGACGGCCGCCTCCTCGCGATCACGGAATCGTTCCACAACGACGAAGGCAACCTCAAAGGCTGGCTGCTCGACCAAAAGAAAAACACCGCCGAACCACTCACCCTGCGCCGCCGCATGCCCTTCGATCTCACCGACATTCAGCAACTCGATAACGGGGACGTCTTGACCCTTGAGCGCCGCTTCAGCTCCACCGGCGGCGTTGGCTTTTCCATGCGCCACCTCAAGGCCAAATCGATCAAACCCGGCGCCCTACTCGACGGCGATGTCATCGCCGACGCCGCGATGAACTTCAACATCGACAACATGGAAGGCCTGTCGTTACGAAAAGGCGAGAACGGCGAAACGCTAGTCTACCTGGTCTCCGACGACAACTTCAACGCACCCCTGCAGCAGAACCTGCTAATGCTGTTTGAATTGAGGGAATAGTCCTAATCCCAATCCTTGGGCCGCTTGTCTTTGTTTTCGTTGCCGGCCTTCAGCGCCCACGTGACCGCCCGCTTCAGGACGGCACCCACGGCCTCATCGAACGCATTGACAATATCAGGGACATTTTCGCTCACCGACGGTTTGACCGACTCGAAGCTCTCCGACGCGACGATCTGCCCGATGGCAGGCCGGATCAGTTTGAGATTGAGCCGGACCCGGACAACCGTACCGCCCTCCGGCGTTTTCTCGGCCTGAAATTCGCGCAGTTCCGTTTTCAATACATAGTCTGACCGAAGCCCGATGCTTTGGCGGCCAACCGAAACGATCTTGCCCGTATTCTCAAACGACTGAATGAGCAGTTGCTGCAGCATCCGCGGCGCCCGGTCTGCCCATCGCGAGCCCCCCGAAATACTTGACTTCCAATTGTGACGGCGCAATCGCGATACGATCGGTATCGATGCCCTTGGCCGTCGATGGTTCGTCCACTACCAATTGCCACTCCACCATCGGCAAGTCGTCCGGAAACGTACTTTTGGGCGACAGCACATAGAGGTCAGGCGGTGGCCCGTCGCCAAAATTCGGCAGGCTGCATCCTGGCAATCCAAGCACTGCCAACGCCACAATCACAATCCGGCAAAAACGCATTAGCGGCTGCCTCCAGATTTGTACTCAACTGCCTTGTCACCAAAAATAAGAGACGATGGACTCGCCTCCAGCCGCTGCGCTGCCCGGTCGACCGAAGCGATCATCTGCCGCGCATCGCTGACTGCAAGCAGCAACTCCGGCAACCCATGCCGCGCGAAATCGCGCAACGGCCCGCGTGCGTCGGCCATGATTTGCCTGATTTCACCTGCCACACCGCGCACATCCGCCAGCGTGCCCTTGGCATCGCCTGCAATGATGTTATCCAGATTGGCCGCAATCGAATCAAACTTGTTGGAGGCTTTGGCGAGGTTTGCCGTCAATTGCTCGACGTGCGCGATCGTCATGCCGAATTTTTCTTCATTGTCCGGACTCAAGAAGGTCGTCAGCCGGTCAAGCACCGCATTGCCACGATTGATCAGTTCCGGCGCCCCCGCAAACAGCTTCTGAAACGTCGACTTGCGCGTCTCGATAACCGGATAGTCTTCATCGGCCTTGACCTCAAGCTTTTTGGATTTTGGCCCCCCGCCCGCAATCAAAATAGCAGCGACGCCCGTCAAGCCTTGCGTCTCAAGGCTGGCATAGGAATCCGTCTTCACCGGCGTGTAACGCCCGACCCGGATACGCACCAGAACATTGCTGGGATTGTTGGGGTCGAGCATCAGATCGGTGACCTCGCCAACCTTGATGCCGTTGTAGAGAACATCCGCGGCCTTCGAGAGCCCCGACACCGAACCCTCGAACTTCAAATCATAGAGTTGATACTGACGGTTAAACTCGAACTTTCCGATCCACATCAGGAAAAGAAACGTCAGCAGCGTAATGCCGATCGCGAAACTTCCGATCATCAGATGGTGGGCGCGCGTTTCCATACTCTGTGCTCCTCTAATCCTATGTCATGGCATTGCGCGTCTTCGCGGCAACTGCCGCACGACCGCGAGGCCCATGAAAATATTCCTTGATCCAGGGATGATCCTGTCTCGTCATTTCTTCGATGGTGCCGGTTACCAGAACCCGTTTCTCGGCCAACACCGCAATCCGGTTGCATATTGCATACAGACTATCGAGGTCGTGCGTCACCATAAACACCGTTAACCCCAGCGTTTCCTGCAAATTCTTGATCAAATCGTCAAAGGCGGCGGCGCCGATCGGGTCAAGCCCTGCCGTCGGTTCATCCAGAAAGACAATTTCCGGATCAAGCGCCAGGGCGCGCGCCAGGCCCGCACGCTTACGCATGCCGCCCGAAAGCTCCGAGGGAAACTTTGGTCCTGCTTCCACCGGCAACCCCACAAGCGCGATCTTCACCGCCGCAATTTCGTCCAGCAGATATTGCGGCAAATGCAAATGTTCCTTGAGCGCAACTTGAATATTCTGCGCCACCGTCAGCGACGAAAACAAAGCCCCATCCTGAAACAACACGCCCCAGCGCCGCTCAACCGCCCGCTCCTCTGCAGGCGTCATGTCGCCGCGCGCTTTGCCAAACAGCCCGATGCGTCCCGCCGCCGGTTTGTTGAGCCCAAGGATCGTGCGCAACAGCACTGACTTGCCCGTACCCGAGCCGCCAACAATTCCCAGAACTTCACCGCGATAGATATCGAGGTCGAGTTGATCATGGATCACCTGCGAGCCAAACTGGTTGCGCAACCCCCGGACTTCAATGATCGCTTCGCGCTCCATGGTTCAGATCCCGATATTCACAAACAGGATCGAAAAAACAGCATCGATAACGATGACAGTGAAAATGCTTTCGACCACCGACGCCGTCGTCCGTTGCCCGACGGATTCGGCACTGCCTTCGACTTTCAGTCCTTCATAGCAGCCGATCATCGCGATCATCAGGCCAAACACCGGGGCCTTGATGAAGGCAACGGCGCCATCCCAAAAATCCGCCGCACTATAAAGCCGCTCGATATACATTTGCGGGGACATACCCATGTCAAGCCACACCACAAGCCCGCCACCTATCAGCCCCATCATTGCCGCAATGAAGCCCAGTATGGGAACCATGATGATCAGCGCGATCACCCGCGGCAGCACCAGTACTTCCATTGGATCAAGTCCCAATGTGCGCATGGCATCGATTTCCTCGCGCAGCTTCATCGATCCGATCTGCGCCGTAAACGCGCTGCCCGAGCGGCCGGCGACCATGATCGCGGTCAAAAGGATTCCCATCTCACGCAAGAACCCGGCCGCAACCAGATTGACCGTAAAAACTTCAGCCCCGAACCGCTTCAGTTGATCGCCACCCTGATAGGCCATCACCGCCCCGATCAAGAAGGTAATCAGGCTAACGATCGGCACCGCATTCAGCCCGGTTTGCTCCATATGATAGACCGTCGAAGTCACGCGCAGCCGCCTTGGGTTCACCAGCGTTTTGCCAAGCGTTTCCAACACCAGACCGAAAAAGCCGACAAGGCTGAGAATAGTTTGTCCTGCTTCTTCAAGCGCATGTCCCATACGCACGATCAGATTCGTAAAAATATTGCCGGGATGCGGCTCAACCCTGACCGGCCGATCACCTTTGGCGACGGCATTCAGCAGTGTCGCTTGCGGTCCCGTCGCACCGGAAATCGTCACTTTGGCACCGGCGCGTTCAAAAGTCCGCCCGGTGCGGTAGATCAGCCAAGCCCCCGCGGTGTCGAGTTTTCCCAAATGCGAAAGATCGAAAGTAGCAGCCCTACGTCCGTGCGTTTCGAGGTGATTCAAAATCTGGTCGATGACGGCGGCATGGCTCACCACCCAGTCCCCAAGCGGACGCAGCACCAAGGACGCCGCATCGTCCGACACCTCAAGCCAAGTCTGGGTTGCCATTACCTGGTCTGACATGCGTTTACGCCGCACCGGTTGAGAGTACTGATGATCCGATTCGCCGAGTGTGCCCGCCCGCCTGAATCCCAGCAAGATGGCGCAATACACAGCGTCACACAGAAAGCACGATTCGCTCCCGGGTGATCGTCGGCACATCTAACCCGCTTGTGTTAAGACAAAGTTCAGCCAAACTTCCAGGCTGGCGCTGGCGCAACCAGCGCGCGCAACAGGAATAGCGATGACCGCCGCAACCGAATCGTGCCCCGCTG
Source organism: Alphaproteobacteria bacterium (assembly GCA_034440175.1). Taxonomy (GTDB): domain Bacteria; phylum Pseudomonadota; class Alphaproteobacteria; order Micropepsales; family Micropepsaceae; genus SZUA-430. Next base: position 30,830 of record JAWXBO010000206.1, on the reverse strand, counting down.
AGCAACAAGGAACCCCGCCACCGATGCCGTTCATTCCGGTCCGGAAATCAGAACTCGTCTCAGCACTTGCGAAAGATGGCTTGTCTCCCGGACAATCGCACGATTTCAACACGCTTTGCACGTTTATCGGCGCCTACTTTCACCACGATTTTTATGACGAACTGACCGAACTCAAAGAAGCCTATGCGCTATTTGCAAGCAGCGAACCCCAAACCCTGAGCCGCGAAATATTCGACCGCACTGAGGTGTACTTAACGCTCAGCGCCACATTTGAAGGCGTCCTCAAGCGTGCAAATTTTATCGAACTGACCGCTTCGCAGGTAGAACACCTTGGCGGCGAGCATCCTTTGTTGGACGTCAAAACCCGAACCCCGCTCGATATCTACGAAACTGTTCGCATTTTTTACCGCGGCTTGAAGACGGAACTGGTGACCCAGCCCTCCCGCCTGGCGAAGAAAAAACAGGTCCTCCAGGACGTATTCGACGACGTCGTCGTCTTCGTGCGCTTCAAGTCGGGCGAACTCAACCCAGGCAAGAGCCGCCAGAGCCGCAAACTGCCCGGCGGTACTTCAGCCGGATCGATTCTCATCAAGTCTTTCCGCAACATCGCGCGCAGTGAATTGCCGATGCTGCTGCCCGAAGTTCAAGTTGTGATGAGCCGCAAAGACGCACTCTTCCTGGGTGGCCCCGCACTTATTGGAGGCATACCTGTCGCCTTGAACATTATCCCTGCACTCTCAATGGTGCTGGTCGTGATCGGCGCCTATCTCGGCTTTTCCGGCGAAGTCTCCCAGGACAAATTGATGAAAGCTGTGGGCGCCCTTTCGGCGCTCGTCGGCGCGGGCGCCTTCATGTTCCGCCAGTATTCGAACTATTCCTTCCGCAAACTCAAATATCAAAAACGCCTGGCCGATAATATTTACTTCAAAAACGTCAACAACAATTCGGGGGTCTTCGAAACACTCATTGGTGCGGCCGAAGAGCAGGAAGTCAAAGAGGTGATCCTGGCTTATCACGCCTTGCTGACCGCAGGACCGGCCGCCAATGCAGGCGAACTGGACCGCCGCATCGAATCCTGGTTCAAGGAAAAATTCGGCGGCGAAATTGACTTTGAGGTTTCCGACGCCTTGCACAAACTCGAAGGATTGGGATTTTTAACCCAAATTGACACCAAAATTGCCGTCTGCCCGCTAGACGGCGCACTTTCCCGCCTCGACATGTTGTGGGATCGGCTCTACGACTTCTCCACCGGGGACGCTGCCAAACAAACGGCGATAAGGGCTTAAGCAGGGGGACATGGCACAGCGCGACGCAACTACGCGCCAAAGCGCACTCGAGATGGCGGGCATCGCTGGCTTGATGCGCTGGCTGGGCTTTGTACCGTGGGCAGTGTTGCTGCTCGCTATTTTTGTTCAATGGCGCGATTTCGGCGGCGTGCTGGAATCCCAGCGCAACAAAGTCTTCGACTATTACCAGAACGCAGCGCCTCGCGAATTCAAGGACGCCTCCGTCCGCTACATCGACATCGACGAAGAGAGCATCAGGCGCATCGGCCAATGGCCATGGCCCAGAACAACGCTCGCAAAAATGACGGGCAATCTTCGTGATGCCGGCGCGGCCGTCATTGCCTTTGACATGGTCTTCCCCGAGGCGGACCGGACGTCGCCCGATCTGATCTCAAAAGGACTGCCGCGCGACCCCGCGTGGGACGCCACACGAACCCAGCTCATAAGCCTGCCCAACAACGACCAGGTCTTCGCAGAAACCCTGCGGACGACGCCGTCGGTCCTCGGATTCATTCTGGGAGATCGCGACACCGGCGGCAAACCCGTACGCAAGGCAGGCATGGCGCAGGTCGGCGACAGTGAAAGCAAACTGATCGACGCCGTCACACCTTTCCCCGGCGCAACGGTGTCGTTGGACCTGCTGCAAAAGGCGGCACCGGGATCAGGCTCATTCAACACGGTTGCCGACAGCGATGGCATTATCCGCCGCGTGCCCTTGTTTGTGGCGCATAAAGGCGAGGTCTATCCGGGCCTGGCACTGGAAGCGCTGCGCGTGGCCCAGACCGACGAAAATGGCCACGCCCCCACCCTGCAGGCCACGATGGCCGGTGGTGTCGGCGAACTTGCGGTTGGCAATCCCAATCGCATCGTCTGGATCAGGGTGGGTGCAATCCGAATTCCATCGACCGAAGATGGACAGATGTGGATCCACTATACCCGTGATGCATCTAACCGGCGCATTCCAGCCTGGAAAGTTTTGAGCGATCCCGGAAAACTGAAAGCACTTGAAGGAGCAGCCGTATTCGTCGGGACAAGCGCTGCCGGACTGCTCGACCTTCGTGCAACACCCATGAGGCTCAATGCTCCAGGGGTTGAAATTCACGTGCAGGCTCTGGAACAAATGCTGTTGCAGCATTTTCTTGGGCGCCCGGATTGGTCCGCCGGCGCAGAGCTGGGCTTTGCTGCAGTTCTGGGCCTGCTAGTTCTCATAACCATAGCCCGCGTTCCCGTGTTTTGGATCGCCAGTGTCGCCATCGTCGCGGTCGTGTTTGCTGTTGGAATTTCGTGGTGGGCCTTCACCGAGCAGCGCTGGCTCCTCGATCCTGTCGCCCCTTCAATCAACATCGCGCTGGTCTTTGCCGCAGCCAGCCTCGTCAAATTCATGCGCACCGAAGCCGAACGCCGCACGGTCCGCAGCGCCTTCGCGCAGTATCTCCCGCCCGACGTCGTCGACAGCATTGCCAACGATCCCTCTCAGCTCAAGCTCGGTGGTGACACGCGCGAACTGACGATCATGTTCTGCGACATCAAAGGCTTTACACCCATTGCCGAAAGCTTTCGCACCGATCCCCAGGGCTTGACCCGCCTGATCAACCGCGTCTTGACACCGCTGTCGCGCGAAGTCCTGAACAATCGCGGCACAATCGATAAGTATATCGGCGACTGCGTCATGGCCTTCTGGAACGCGCCGATCAACGACGCCGAGCACGCCAGACACGCCTGCCATTGCGCCCTTGCGATGATGGACGCCCTCGTCGTGCTGAACCGGGAACTCACGGCCGAAGGCTTCTACAAATCCCACAACGTCAGTCTGATTGACGTGACCATCGGGCTGAACACCGGTATCTGCGTTGTTGGCAACATGGGCTCTGATCTGCGTTTCGACTATTCTGCCTTGGGCGATGCCGTCAACATCTCAGCCCGCATTCAGTCTTTCGCCGGCAATTACGGCTTCACCACTTTGATTGGCGAAGACACGGAATCCCAGGTCGCCAACAAATTTGCCTTCATGGAAGTCGACTACATCGCCGTCAAAGGCCGGACAGCGCCGACCCATATCTTTGCCCTGATGGGCCACGCCCACGTCCGCGAGACACAGACGTTCCAGGATATCGATGCGGTGCTGCAATCGCTGTTCAGCGCCTTCCGGACTGCCAATTGGACGGACGCACGCAAAGCCATTGCCTATGGCCGAGCCATCCCGGGCGCCCCTTCCGCCATCTTCGACACCTACGAAGATCGAATTCGCCACTTTGAACTCGAGCCCCCCAAACCGGGCTGGGACGGATCCTGGTCGGCAAAAGAAAAGTAGCTGCGCAGTACAATATTCAGAATTGCCAATTAAGCTGCAGTCCATGACGCCCGCGACTTTTTTCTCTGCAGATTATTTTGAAGCCCGCGACAAATTTCTGCGTGCCGCCGCCCGGCGCGCCTTGAAAGTCGTGTCGCACATGCACCCGCACGCAAAGGGTCCCGGCGGCGAAGACCTTTATGTCGACGTCGCAACCTGGGGTGCGCAATCCGCCACCTCCGCCATGCTGGCAATTTCCGGCGCCCACGGCGTTGAAGGCTACGCCGGTTCGGCAATTCAAACCGGCTGGCTGAGCCGCCAAGCCTATTGGCCCGAAGATCAAAAGCTGATCCTCATTCATGCTCTCAATCCGTATGGCTTCGCCTGGGACCGCCGCGTCACCGAAGACAACGTCGACCTCAATCGCAACTTTGTCGACCACGCCCAACCCTATCCGCTCAACAAAGACTACGAAGGCCTGAAAGACGCCATCGCCCCCGCCAATCTTGACCCCGAAACACTCGAAGCCTCCAGCAAGGCCTTGCGTGGCTACGCCAGAGAACACGGCGCCTTCGCCATGCAGGAAACCATCAGCAAGGGTCAATACACCCACCCCGAAGGCATGTATTACGGCGGCACGCAAGAACACTGGTCAGTGGGTCTGTTCCGCCACATCGTCCGGCGCGAGATGGCACACTGCCGCCGGGCTGCCGTGATTGACATCCACACCGGCCTGGGCGCCTACGGTGAAGCCGAACTGATCAGCGAAGAAGCCACCAGTTCCCTCGCATATGCCCGCGCCCGCCGCTGGTGGGGTGACACCGTCCAGTCAACCGTCTCAGGCGATTCAGTTTCCGCATAAGTCTGCGGCAGCCTGGACTCCTCTGTCCCCGCATTGCTCAGTCACGCCGAAGCCACGATGATCTGCCTGGAATACGGCACCTACTCAACCCTGGAAGTCTTCCAGGCCCTGCGCGCCGGCAACTGGCTCCACACCAAAGGCGATCCCGAAAGCCCCGCCGCAAAGGAAATCAAGGCGCAAGTCAGGCGCGCCTTCTATCCCGATCAAGACGACTGGAAAGAAATGGTCTGGAAACAAGGCGAAAACGTGCTCGCCCAAGCCGCAGCAGGCCTTTCAGCCGATTGAGCCCTATTGCACCCCGCCGCGCCTTGAGCCAAACTGCGTTCACCAAACATTTGAGGTGCCGTTATGAAAAAATCCTGGCGCAAGCCGAAAATTCGCGAAATCTCGGCCGCAATGGAGATCAACTGCTACTGCTCCGCCGAATAACGCGCGCGAGGCCTGACCTCGCCCATCGTCCATGAAGATCATCGTGCTTGGTGCAGGTGCCGGCGGCGGCTTTCCGCAGTGGAACGCCGCGAGCATCAACAATCGCTTGGCCTTCGCCGCTGATCCCAACACAAGGCCGGCGACGCAATGCAGCTTGGCCGTGTCATCCAACGGCGACGACTGGCTGCTCCTCAACGCCAGCCCCGACATTCGCCAGCAAATTATCGCAACCCCGGAACTTCACCCGCAGGTGGCACCGCGATCATCACCCATCAAGGCCATCATTCTGACCGGCGCCGACATTGACGCCATCACCGGCCTGCTCTCGCTGCGCGAGCGTCAACCCTTCTCGCTCTGGGCGACTGACTATGTTCTGAACGTGATCAGAGGCAATTCCGTATTCAATGTCCTTGACCGCGATCTCGTGCGCTTCCACGCCATCCAACCCGGGCAAGATTTTGAGCCCCTGCCTGGCCTCATGTGCCACGCGCTTCCAAGTCCGGGCAAACCACCTTTGTATCTTGAAGAAGCCCAGGGTATCGAACCAGTCGATGGATCGTCGATCGGAGTGAAGCTGACGTCGGCTCAATGCAAGTCGCTGAGCTTTATGCCGTCATGTTCTGAGATCACGCTGGATATTCTCAAGGCACTTGAAGGCACCGATGCCCTCTTCTTCGATGGCACACTGTGCGTGGACGAAGAAATGGTCCGCACCGGCGAAGGCCAAAAGACCGCGCGCCGCATGGGCCACGTCGCCATGGATCACTCCATCGCCCGCCTGTGCGACATCAATGTGGGCGAGCGCTATTTCATTCATATCAACAACACGAATCCCACATTGAACCGCAACTCTCCCGAACGCAAAATCATCGAAGCCGCCGGCTGGCGCATCGCCGAAGACGGCATGAGGATTGAAGTGTGACCCTGCTCGCGCCGCAAGATTTTGAATCGCAGCTCCGCCAGATTGGCGCCACGCGCTATCACAATCTCCATCCCTTTCATCGCCTGCTGCACAGTGGCGAACTCGACAAGACCCAGGTTCAGGCCTGGGCCCTGAACCGCTATATCTATCAATCGCGCATTCCCGTTAAAGACGCGATCATCGTCTCACGCCTTCCCACGCCGGAACTGCGCGCCAACTGGCGCTCGCGTCTGGAAGATCACGACGGCAGGGACGGCAGCGATGGCGGCATCGCCCGCTGGCTCAAACTGACCGATGGCCTGGGGCTGGACCGCGAAACCGTCAAAGCTGAAAGCGAGGCTTTGCCAGCCACTGTCTTTGCCGCCGACGCTTACGTCCATTTCGTCCGCGACCGCTCGCTGCTCGAAGCCGTCGCCTCTTCCCTGACCGAGCTCTTCGCCCCCAAAATCATCACCGAGCGGGTCGAGGGTATGCTGGCGGGATACGACTTCGTCTCGCCCGAAACGCTCTCCTATTTTGGCGCAAGGTTAACTCAGGCCCCGCGCGACTCTGATTTCGCACTGCACTATTGTATTCGCCACGCCACCACCCGCGCCGCTCAGGACCTCTGCCTCGCCGCGCTGATTTTCAAATGCAACGTACTTTGGTCCATGCTTGATGCGCTGTATTATGCTTATGTAGCGCCGGGACACATCCCGCCCGGTGCCTTCAATCCATGACCGACCCATGACCGCCCCATGACCGACGACGCAAAACCAAAACTCGCTCCCGGTGTAAAGCTGCATACTGATGACAAGCGCGGCACCGTGCTGCTGGGGCCTGAGCGCATTCTTGAGCTCGATGAGGTCGCATTGTCGATCGTCGCCCAATTCGACGGCAAGAAACGCATTTCGGAAATCGCAGCCGCGCTCGCCAAGGAATACGACGAAAACGCAGAGGTCGTCCGCGCCGACATCGACAACCTTCTGAAAGACCTCGCGGCCAAAGGATACGTAAAGCCGTGACTGACTTGCCGGTGCCCATCGGGCTGCTCGCTGAACTGACCCACCGTTGTCCCCTCGGATGTCCGTATTGCTCCAATCCGATAGAGCTCACCCGCGCCAAAGCCGAACTCGACACCAAGACCTGGCTCAATGTCCTCAACGAAGCAGCGAACCTGGGCATCATGCATGTCCATCTCTCGGGCGGTGAGCCGCTCGTCCGCCCGGACCTCGCCGAACTCACCAACGCTGCACACCTGGCGGGCCTCTACACCAACCTCATCACTTCCGCCGTCGGACTCACCGTTCAGCGCTTCTCGGAACTGCGCGCCGCCGGTCTCGACCACGTGCAAATCAGCATCCAGGGCGTCGATCCCGCACGCGCCGACAGTGTCGCTCACTTCAAGGGCGGCACCAGGGCCAAACTCGACGCTGCAAAACGTGTCGTCGAAGCTGGCATGGCGCTCACCATCAATGCCGTCTTGCATCGCAACAATATGGATGAACTTCCAGCGATCATCGGCCTTGCCGAAAGCCTGGGCGCCGGCCGCCTCGAAGTCGCCCACGTGCAATATCACGGCTGGGCCATTCCCAACCGCGCAGCCCTCATGCCCACGCGCGAACAATTTCTCGAAGCCGAAAGGATCGTCGTAGAGGCCCGCGCCCGCCTCGAAGGCACGCTCGTCATCGATCACGTCATGCCCGACTACTTCGCCGAGCGCCCCAAGGCCTGCATGGGCGGTTGGGGCCGCCAGGTCATCGTCGTCACGCCGGACGGCCGCGCCCTGCCCTGCCATGCTGCAGCAACGATACCCGGACTGGACTTCGACAACGTCCGCAAAAAATCTCTCGCAGACATCTGGCACCACAGCGAAGCCTTCAACCGCTTTCGCGGCACGCAGTGGATGCCCAAACCCTGCAACGGCTGCGAGCGCGCAGAAATCGACTGGGGCGGCTGCCGCTGCCAGGCCCTCAGCATTCTGGGTGACGCCACCGCCACCGACCCCGCCTGCGCCCTGTCCCCCAATCACGCCCGCATGAAGGAGCTGGCCGTGGCCACAGCCACGAACACCTACCGCTTCCGTCGCATCGGCGGCTGAATGACCGGCACCACCCGCAAACTCGCCACCATCGTGGCCCTCGACGTCGCCGGCTACTCGGCACGGACGGAGGCTGACGAGGCGCGCACGACGGCGGAGGTGATGGCGCTGCGAAAGGCGATCGAAGCCATCGCTGCCAAACACGGTGGGCGCGTGTTCAACACCGCTGGCGACGGGTTCATGTTGGAGTTCGGCTCGAGCCTGGCCGCAGTCGAAGCCGCCTTCGAACTCGCCGAAACCTGCGAACCAAAAGTCCGCGTCGGCGTCCACCTCGGCGACGTCGTGGTGCAGCCCAACGGCGACCTCCTCGGCCACGGCGTCAACGTAGCTGCGCGCCTGATGGCGCAGTCGGCGCCAGGCGCTGCACTGGTCTCCGGCGCCGTACACCAGACCATCAGGGGGCCACTGACCGCGCGACTACAATCTCGGGGACATCTAAAACTTGACAAAATGGCAGAGACCATTGAGGCCTTCGCACTTGCAGCCATCGCATCGGGCTCAGCGCCAACGAAAACCGCAGAGCCGCTGCTCGCCGTCTTGCCGTTCGACAATCTGTCAAACGATCCGGAAATGGTTTTCTTTTCCGACGGTGTCGCGGAAGAAATCATGCAGACGCTGATGCGCAGCGCAGGTTTGAAGGTGATCGGGCGCACATCAGCATTTCAGTTTCGCGGCGAACGCAAGGCGCTGGCGGCCCAGGCGTTGAAAGCCACCCACATTCTCGACGGCGCAGTGCGCCGGTCGGGCACCAAGATGCGCGTGTCCGCACAGCTGACGGAAGCAGCCACCGGCACCGGGTTGTGGGGCGAGCGTTACGATCGGGACGTCTCCGATGCGTTTGCGCTGCAAGACGAAATCGCCGCCAAGGTTGCCGCCGCTCTGAACCAGGCGCTGCCCATTGCCCGCAAGGACGCGGCAAAGATCGATTCTCAAGCCTACGACCTCTACATGAAGGCGCGGCCGGCGTTGAGTTCCCTCAACGTCGAAGTGACAAGGCAGGCAATTCCGCTGCTTGAAAGCGCCGTGGCGCGGGCGCCGAAATTCGCCGCAGCCTGGGGCGCACTGGCGTTTGCCCGCGCGGCGATTTTTTCGCAAACGCAGGACGCGTCGCTGGAGCCGGACTTCAACGTCGCCACCGCCGCCGTCGAGCGTGCGCTCGAATTTGACGCGGGCACGTCTCATGCGTTGCTAACCCAAGCAGCCCTGCTTCCTGCATTCAGTGCGTATGCGCAGAAGATCTCCCTCCTGGAGGCGGCACAAACCGCCGAGCCAAACAATCCGGACGTGCTTTCACTTTTGGCGGACGCCTATCGGATGGTGGGACGTAACAGTGCCGCGCTTCCCCTGATTGAGCGCGTCTTACAGCTGGATCCCATGTCGGGTGTGAATCGAGCCATGTATGTTCAGGAACTCGCCAGGCTAAATCGCTGGCCTGAGGCTGTCCAATGGATGCGTCTGGATGACGAAACATCCGTCCGGGGTCTGTGGTGGTTGCCTCGCATGCAGTGGGGAAGCATGATCGAATTTGACGTCCCGGCGATTGCGGACCAGTTTCTAACGGAGCACGCGCCGCGTTTCGCGGATGCGCCTCCCGCCATTGTTCCCGCTTTGCGGCGGTCGGTCCGGATACTGGCCATGCCGGACGACGAACGGGAAGCAACCCTGCGCCGCGCGTTGGACACATCACGCGGCCGCGCATTGTCCCTGGAAACGTGCGCCTTTGCAGCGCGCGCAGGCTTCGCCGGCATGGCGTTTGATGCGCTGTTCGAAGCGCTGGACAGCGGCAGACCGATCTCGGGTGCGTTGGTTGGCGCCAACGCGGGAGCTCTGCGCTCGATGACGTGCGGGCTTTTGTTCTTTATCGACTCTGCAAAGTTGCACCCCAACCCGCGCTTTGCGCATTTGTGCGTCAGGTTCGGCCTTTACGACTATTGGCGTGAAACCGGATTATGGCCGGATTGCGTAGACGAGGTAGCACCTTATTACGACTTCAAGGCCGGGTGCCATAAAGCTGCGCGCAAAACCGAAGGGCTTTGACCAAAAATCGTCATCCCGCACGCGGTGCAGCATTCTTCATGCTGCGCCGCAGATGCGGGACCCACACGGGATTAAGTGTCCCCGAGTTGAGAACGAAAGGGCAGCTCAAGAACTTGCACGCATATCACCAAGGTGGGTCCCGCATCTGCGTAGCGGCACAAGGGCGCCGCATCGCGTGCGGGATGACACACTTTGGATGCCACCCCGCTCACTCCGCCGCCCGGCGATAATCCGTTGCCTTGTGCATCTGGATGCCCTTCGGCGGCAGCGATTGCGGCACCTCGTTCGATGTCACCGCCTTCAGCGCAATCGCCTTGTCTTCTTCTGTGAACACGCCAACGGTGACACAATACTCCACCAGCGTCCCGTTCGGATCGCGCGTATAGACCGACTTGCACCAATTGTGATCGATCTCCATCACATCGTGACCGCCCGCCAGCCACATGTCGCGCTTTTCCCGCAAATGCGCCTCGGTCGGCGAATAAAACGAAATGTGGTTCACCCATTCGGGCAGACCCATCGCCTTCGACAAACCCGTCTCGCCCAAATTCGCGAAGGCCTCGCCATGCAATTCCCAGAACGCGATGAAGCGGTCCGGCTCGATCTCATAGAAAAAGTGCTTGGCCCAGCCGCCATTCGGCGTCGGCCCGACTTCGACTTTCTTGAGATCAAATCCCATCACTTCGCGATAAAAGCGGTCCGTCTCCTTCATATCGCGCGTCACTACTGCCAGATGATGATAGGCCATCGCTGTTCCTCCGTTACGCCGCAAGCATCATAACGATCCTGCGCCATGTCAATCGGCTTCTCTCAGCTCGCCCCCGTGCCAAAGGCGCCCCAGCAGCAGCGAAAAACCAAGCGCCAGCACGCTGGCGGCGGTCATCAACAGATAACCCCAAGCGCCAAAATCGGCGAACAGATGCCCCGAAGCAAACTGCCCCGCCGACATGAATAGACCGATCGTCACCGCCGCATAAACGCTCTGCGCCGTCCCCACCAAATGCCCAGGCACCGCGCGCGCAATAAAGTGCATCGCCCCCAGATGGGCGGCACCAAAGGTGCCCGCATGCAAACACTGCACCCCAATCAGCAACCACAGCGGCGGACTGAACGCCACGATGGTCCACCTGAGGATTCCGCACGCGGTCCCAATGACCAGCAAGCGCACCGGCCCCAGCCACGCGACAATCCGGTTGGAAAACGAAAACAAAACGATCTCGGCGGCAACGCCAAGCCCCCACAAGAAACCGATGAGGTCGGCGCTATAGCCCAGCGACTTCCAATTGAGCGTACCAAAACCGTAGTAGAACGCATGACACGCCTGCGCGATCCCCGCCGCACACAGAAAGACGATGAAGGCCGGCTGACGCGACAGTGCCCGCACCTCGCCCCATGCGCCGTGCCGATGCGTGCTCGCCGCCGCCGCCGCTTCGACGGGAAGCAGCAATGACATCGCGAACGAAAACGCCCCGGCCGCGATCAGAATAACCAGGAACAGATCGATCCCATACAAGGCCAGATAGACGCCGCTGGCAAAATTCATCACGATGAACGCCGCCGATCCGAACGACCGCACGCGCCCATAATCAAACTGATGCGTAATTGCCGTCTGCAGCGTGATCCCTTCGATCAGTGGCCCCACCGCCGAAAACGCAATGCTCGACGTGATCGAAAACAGCACCACAAACGCGACGCCGGGCAACGCCGCGTAACCCGCATAAGACGCCGCCGCCACCCCCGTCAGCACGATGATCGCCATCCGCCGCATGGCAAAGGCATCGGCCAGAAAGCCAAGCACAGGCCCCGTGACCACCCGCACCAACCCCATCGCCATCATCAACAGGCCAATGGACTCCGGAGTGAACCCTTCACTTTCCAGCCACACCGGAAAGAACGGCAAATGCACGCCGCCGATCAGATTGATGCCAATAAAAAACGGAACAAACGGCACCGCCTCAGGATGCGCGCGCGGCACTCGAAATGACACCATATGCTACATCGCCGGAAGAAACACTTGCCGCGCCGTAGCGGCATCGCGGAGGAATGCACCAATTCGCACCTCAAGCTCTCGAGCGCTTGTCTCCTCCACCTCTACATGCAATTCAATCAACAGTGTCTTCAACTCCCCATTGGCGTGATCGAGCGTCGCAACATTGACATCCGCATCCTTCGTGCCCGCCGCCGCCAGCAAGCGCTGCCCAAGCTCGCCGCCAACTGCTACGCCCGCATCCGCGAACAACGCCCGCATCGCGGCGTTTTCCTTCACCCGGATATCGGCCGCCCGATTGAACTCCTGCGCCACCATCAGAAGCAGTACGCCGGTAGTCGTGGCCGACCCTTGGCCATACCCGGCCGGCAGGGCTGGCCCCATTTCCATCGCGATCTTCGCGAAAGTTTGATTGAGTACAAGATCGGGGGAGGGTTTCATGACGCGCACTCCACCAGCATGTCCGCCAGCCGCTTATTGTGAAACGGCAAACAATATAACCCCGAGAACGCCATCACCGGATCGGTATTCGTTCCCGCCTGATATTCTTTCGCCGACGAAATCCAGATCGCCAAACCCTTCAGCGACGCAAAAATCGACCACCACGCCAGCGCCGCCGGATCAGCCCGAAGCCCGCTCGCGCGCGCCCACACGCCAACGGCTTCGTCACGCGTCAGCATCCCGCCCGGATGATCGCGATCAGCCGACCACAACGGATCGAGCGCCCACGCCAGATCTTCCAGCGGATCGCCCAGATGCGCCATCTCCCAATCCAGCACCGCGCGAATTTTGCCTTGCGGATCGAAGAGAAAGTTTCCCGTCCGGTAATCGCCATGCACGATCGACAGACGTTGAGCCGGCGGCGGCGGTTGGCGTTTCATCCACCGGATAGCCGCCCGCGCAATCGGTTGCGGCTCAAGCTCGTCTTCGTCGATGACCTTTTCCCACTTCTCCAACTCACAGGCCCACGCGGCATCGCCAGCAGGGAGCTCACTGACGCGCGACAGTTCCGACGTCGCAACGTCGCGCTTGACGATATGGCCCAGGATCGTGAAAAATTGCTCGCCGATGGATCGTCGATGCCGCCCATAAGGATCCCCCGCCAATATCGACCCCGCAGTGCAACCCTCAATCTCTTCCATCACAAAAAACGGCCGCTCCAACCACTGAGAGTCGCGTTCGAGATACAGCGCCCCCGGCACCGGCACATCTGTGCCGTGAAACGAGCGATACGCCGCAAACTCGATCTCCCGCTCGGTCTCGATCAAGCTCGAAACCGGATCGCGCCGGAAGATCAACCCGCGCTCGCCGAAGCGCTCCGCCGCGATCCGCACGCGAAACGTCTCCCGGCTCGCACCGCCATGAATGCGCGACAGCGCCAGCACCGAAATCTTGCCGGCCTCCGGCATCCGGTAACCAAGATAACGGACAATGCGTTGCTCGAGATTATCGCTCATTCACTTTGCCACATCCGTCATAGAGGTAAACCCGGCAGGCTTGTACGGCCCGATCACCAGCTGCTCAAGCACCCCGCGCCCTTCGCGCTTCAGTCCGTCAGGCCCCGTCAACACCGCATGGCAGAACGCCTGCACATGCAGAAAATGAAACTCCCTGGTGTTCACCTTCGCCGTTTCATAGGCGTCATAGCCAACCCGCAGCTCGCCATGCAGCCGCCCATGCCCCCACTCGGGATGCGTATAGCCAAGCCCGCTCATATAGAAATTCCATTGGGGCGTGAGTTCAATCCGGTAGGCGCCGTCACTCCCATCACTCAACCTGATCGAAGCTTGCCGCGCGTGACGTGTCCCCGATTTATACACAACCTCCGAGCTGCAGGCCGCCATGTGCTCAACCGTACCGGCCCCTATGGGAGCCATGACCGCATGCGTATTCCACGGCTTGCCATCAACGTCCGCGTTGTTGTGATAAAGCGTGATCCGGTCATCGAAGTTCATCGGCGCCCACAGCCAATAGAATTGTGCAATACCAGCGGGCGCCACCGCCTGGCTGTCCGGCGCCCCGACCGGCCGCACGCCCCACGAGCGGTCGCGTGTCCCCAGATAATTGCTATCGATATCGATGCGCCGGCCCTTGACCTCGATCCAGCCGTCATAGGAACCGTTCTGCGTCAGCCGCGTATAGTCCATGATTGTGCGCGGTCCGCTGCGATAGGTGAAGCGCGGCTCCTCAATCGCCACCGCCCGCGCCCGAAAAACCAAATCAGCCGAAATCCCATGTTCATTGCTCTCAACCCGGACCCGCAATGATTGCAGCGGCTCGACCACCTCGACATGCAGCGGCCCCACCCGCGTTTCCATCCGCTCCATATGCATCACCCGCGACACCCGCAGATTATGCTGCACGCCATCGACGACAACGCAAAACGCCCCGTCCATCACATTCAAAGCCGGATAGACCCCAAGAGCGGCCGCAAAGAACACAGCACCATCGGGCGAATAGCCGTTGAAGAAATACCGGTCATAAAAATTCCGGTCCGTCCCCGCATAAGCAATCGGGTCCGCAGTCTGATGAACAGGATAGTCGTCGGCTTTGGTGAGCATGGGGATGGACTGCCGCCAGGAGGAAACCTGGACCTATAGAATGCGATTCAGAATGCTGTGACAAGCATGCGGCGCATTAATCTCGGGAAAGTCTGTATCAGCGGCTCTCGGAAGAGAACAATCGTCCAAAACCCGACCAGAAGCCCAGTTCCTTTTGCTCAGCCATTCCCGACAGCCGCGCCACGCAGACCTTACGCTCGCCCTCGTCCATGCCGGATTCAAGCACCAACTCCTGCATCGTCAGGCGCCGGCTGCCTTCCGGCAAGAAGGTAATCAGCCGCTCGTTGCCGCCGTCCCACACCCGGTAGGTCAAAGCCACGCGGCTGTCGCCGGGCTTGCCCGCTTCACGCTTCACGATTTTCATCCCATTGCGTAATCCCGCCCGGTATCCCGGACTGTCTTCGCGCAATCCCACAATCACGTTTTCATTCAGCGCCGTCTTGTCGGCGTCGAAGCCGCGATCAAATTCCGCAACGTCGAATGTTTCAACTTCTCCACACGGCCCAAAAATCACCTCCGCCAGCAGCACCGCGCCACCGTCGCGCACAAGAGCCGCCAGATCGCCTGTCACATCGACCCCGGCTTTTTGCATCTGCGCTGCAAAAAGCTCTGTGGCCAGCGCCTTGCTATCGGGTGAAGCCTTCAACTGCGCCTTCATCGCCAGCACGACATCGTCAAGATCGCGAGCACCGTCACTGGCTTGCAGCAACATATGGTCCCAACGCATTGCCAAGAGCTGCCCGCGCAGATAGGGCAGTTGTTGCGTATTGGAATCCGTCCAGAAATCCTTGATGATTTTCGCATTGGGCGCCGTGCGCACAGACGAGGCCGCATAAACGCGCAGCGCTTCATTCAATTCATCCGTAAACTTTTTCAAACCCCAAAGTCCGTCACGAAGCAGCAGCCGTGCGGTGTAAAAATCCGTAAACCCCTCGGACAGCCAGTAGTCGGCAGCTTCATCGTGTTCCGGCATTGCCCCCAGCCGCCGGGGAATCCACGTGTGCAAGTGTTCATGCGCCAGCAACCTGTTCAACAGCGCATCTTCGGCATCGGCAGTCGCAAAAAAAGCAAACCCATCGTCACGCCCCGTGCCGCCCACCGACGTCGATCCCGACTCGCCTGTAAGCGGCAACGCCGTCACCAGAAATGGCTCCGGCGGATCACCCCAGAAGCGGTGATGGGAATCGATGATGGGCTGCAGCCGGTCCGCAAACGCCTCGTCGCTGAACGGCCACTTGCCGCGTAAGGCAACCCTCACATTGGAGCGCTTTAAGACCCGGAAGTCACCACCAACCAGAACGCTCTCGACCATGTCGCGCAATACAAGCGTGCGACCCATCGTGCTGTGCTCAAGGTCCGACGCAAACGACCAGCCTGGCGGCAGAGATTTCAACTCGAATGACGCCGGAGGGTCGTCGTCGCGCTCAGGCGTAATGAACACGGCATTCCCAAGGACGTGAAAATATCCAGGTTGAACAATCGGCCGGTATTCGTTTGCGCCCTCTGCCTTCGGCTCTCCCGGCCAGTTCTGCACCACCCGGTAGCTGACAAAAAGTTTCGCGCGCGGCCGGTGCCGGACAATGCGCTTGGCAGGATCCCCGGAGGCCACGACATCGCCACCAGCAATTTTCAGATCGCGAAGGCCTTCATAGAGCTTGGTCTTTCCACCCCACTCATTCGGCAAAAGCAGAACTGTGTCGCCATCATCTTCCCCGTCGAATCGCATTTCGACGTTCAGCCCCACGAGCCCCTTGGCATTCATGACCGGCGACAGCGCGTACTGCACCGAAGTTTCAGCGTGCGCAGCCGCAACCTGGGCCACATACAAAAGTACAAAAGTGAAAATCAGCCGCATGAAGTCCCCTTGATGTGCCCTGCGGAAAGAACACAACGACGCACCCCGTAACAAACTTTTAGCTCACGCACAGTGGTCTCTCGACTTCTTGCTGCTTTGCGATACATCTGCGCTAAATCAGCCGCAAGGCAATGGGGTAAATCGTTCTATGGATGAAAACTTTGCCATCGTCGGCGCCGGAATTGCGGGATTGGGCACCGCTATGGCGTTGGCACGTGAGGGACGTCACATTACCATCATCGACCGCGACCCGCCGCCGCCTGCCAACGTCGAAACCGCCTTCGAGACCTGGGAGCGCAAGGGCGTCACCCAACTTCGCCACAGTCACGTGTTCCTGGGCTGCCTGGTTGCGTTGATTCGCAAAAAACATCCGCGGCTGCACGCCATGCTGCGTGAGGCCGGCGCGCGCGAGATCGGCTTCGCAGAAAGCCTGCCCCCTTTGCTGCGGTCAGCTTACAACACAGGCAAAGACAAAAACGACGCCGACCTGGCTTTTCTGTTTTCCCGCCGCACGACGCTCGAACACATCATGCGCGCCTATGTCGGTGCCCTCCCCGGCGTGCACTTCATAACCAGCGCCCGTGTGCGCAACCTGACCATCTCCAGGACAAACGGTAAAACCGCAGTGACGGGTGTGGTGCTCGAACGCGAAGGGCAACCCGACGCGACCTTGAGTGCAAACATCGTGGTCGATGCGACAGGCCGCAACACGCTCATGGTCGATTGGCTGCGCGAGCGTGGTGTCGCAATCGAAGAGGAAAAAAGCCCCGCAGGTATTCTCTATTTCACCCGCCACTATCGCCTGCGTGAAGGACAAGACGAACCCCCGCGCGATGCCATTCCGGGCGCTGGTGATATGGGCTACATCAAGTTTGGTGTCTTCGCCGCCGACAATCGCCACTTCTCGATCACGCTTGCTGTGCCCGAGATAGAGGCGAAATTGCGAACGGCCGCCGTCGATCCCAAAACTTTCGACGCGATCTGCACCCAGATACCCGGCGCCGGACGCTGGACCGATCCCAAACGCGCCGAACCCGTGACCAAAGTCTTCGGTATGGGAAATCTCCACAACGTCTGGCGCCATTTCGTAAAAGCAGGTGAGCCCTTGGTGTTGAATTTCTTCGCCGTCGGTGACGCCAGCATGCGCACCAACCCGCTCTATGGCCGCGGCTGTTCGTCGGCCGTCGTGCACGCGCATATTCTGGGCGAGGTTCTGGAGCAAACCGCAGACGCCCGAATGCGTGCAATCGAATTTGACAAGCGCGCCCGCCAAACCCTGCGCCCTTTCTGGGACGCCATCGTCAAGCAGGATTTGGGTGCGATCCGCAGGGCGTACAATGAGCAACAGCCGGGCTACAAGCCGCGCTGGAGAGGGCGCCTGATCAAAAGCTTTGCCGAAGACGCCGTGGGGCCAGCCACCCGCTCAAGCCTCAGCGTCTACCGCGCCATCATGAAGGCCTTCCACATGCTGGAAACACCCACCACCTGGCTCACGCAGCCATTGATTGTCTTACGCGTGCTATTAACCTGGGCGACGCCCAAGCGCTTCAAGCACGCGCTGTACCCGCCTAAACTCGGACCCGGGCGCACCGAAATGCTCTCAAGCCTTGGCCTCATTCAATCCGTCTAACCCGAACGGGAAGCACTCATGTCCGTCAATTGGAAATCCCCCCGCACCGTCGAAACCAACGGCATCCGCATGGCGCTCTACGAGCAGGGACAAGGCGTCCCCGTTATCATGTGCCATGGCTTTCCGGAATTGGCCTATGCCTGGCGCCACCAGATACCGGCCGTCGCCGCAGCGGGCTTCCGCGCCATCGCCCCCGATCAGCGCGGATACGGAATGACCGATCAGCCGCAAGACATCGCGTCCTATGATATCCATCACCTGACGGGCGATCTCGTGGGAATGCTCGATGCGCTGGAAATTGAAAAGGCGGTCTTCGTTGGCCACGATTGGGGCGGCATGATCACTTGGGCCATGCCCTTGTTGCACCCAACGCGTGTCGCCGGTGTGATCGGCGTCAACACCCCCTTCCTGCCGCGCGCGCCCATGGATCCCATCGCGCTCATGCGCGCCGCCTATGGCGAGGACATGTATATCGTCTATTTCCAGAAGCCCGGCGTCGCCGATGCGGCACTCGCAGCCGACCCCGGCAAAACGCTGCGCCTGTTCTATCGCAGGACCGGCATGACCATCGCTGAGTTCGACAAGCGCCCGGCGGAGGAACGAAACCTGGCACTCGTTCACGCCCTGCAAAGTGACGAAGGCCTGTGGCCCGGCGAACCGCTGCATACACACGACGAACACGAATTCTTCGTGAAAGCATTCACTCGCACAGGCTTTACTGGCGGCATAAACTGGTACCGCAATTTCACCCGCAATTGGCACGCGATGGAGGGCGTGACGCAAAGAGTCGACTGCCCGGCTCTGATGGTGATGGCGGAAAACGACATTGTGCTGCGCCCATCTCTCGCCGACGGGATGGAGGCCTTCGTGCCGGACCTGGAAAAACACCTGATCAAGAGCTGCGGCCACTGGACCCAGACCGAAAAGCCGGACGAACTCAACCGCGTCATGATCGATTGGCTCAAACGCCGTTTCGGTTAAGCATAATACGTACTCTTTTGCGAGCCGCCGGAAACCACGCTATAGTCCGCCCACCTGCGACCGGATCGTAAGACGCCATGCCGCAACTCGCACCGTTGACCGCTGACACCATGTTCACAGTGCTGAACTATGGCGTCCTGCCGTTCTGGGCCCTGCTCCTAATTCTCCCGCATGCGAAACTCACGGAAATCTTCGTGCACTCGGTGTTTGTACCGCTTGTGCTCGGCGTCACCTATGCCTGGCTCTTGGCGACCGCACTCACGGGCCCCAGCCCCATGCCCGAAGGCGCCAGCTTCACGACATTGCAAGGCGTGTCAAAACTTTTCTCGGTTGAAACCGCCCTTGTCGCCGGCTGGGCCCATTATCTGGTCTTCGATCTGTTCATCGGCGCCTGGCAGGCCCGCGACGCGCAGCGTGTCGGCCTGCACCATCTCATCCTCGCCCCCTGCCTGCTCGTGACCCTCGTCGTCGGTCCGGTTGGGCTGCTGCTCTATCTGATGATCAGAGGCATCTCGGGTAAAGGCGGCTGGAGCCTATTTGAAGGTTAGGCCACTCAACCTCTCGCTCGCCGACCACAGCTTGCGCGCAATGTCTTCGTCATAAGATATGGGCGACGACTTCACCGCCTTGCACTTGTCGAAATATTGTCCGCTCACCCCCTCAACCTCCGGCGCACTCGCAAGATAAACACTCGTCATTGCGCCGTTGTCCTGCGAGATTGCGCCAACCGACTTGGCCAGTCCGATGGCAACTCGTAACCACCCGCCATTGTTGTTGCCGAAGGCCGAAGCAACAAATCCCGGATGCAGGCAATTCACACTCACACCCGAGCCGTCCAGGCGCCGCGCCAGTTCATACGAGAAATAGATGTTGGCAAGTTTGGATTGGCCATAAGCTGTCCAGCCTGAATACCGCTTGGCGTTTTGCAGGTCATCGAGGTCTATCCGGGCCCCTAAATGCGCCGCCGACGCGACATTCACAATACGCGCCGTGCCCGCCGCCTTCAAAAGATCCACGAGCAGGGCCGTCAGGGAAAAATAGCCCAGATGATTGAGCGCCAGCGTTTGCTCAATTCCGTCTTCGCTCATGATGCGCTTTTGAAAAATTGCACCCGCATTGTTCACCAGTACATCCAGATGCTTCAACCGCTCTTTCAATGAGTCCGCCACGTGCTGCACGCCCTTGCGTGACGACAGATCGCCCCGCACGAAGTGAATGTCATCTTTGCCCGTCACGGCGCGCAAATCGCGAACCACACTGTCGCCCTTCGCAGCACTACGCCCAATCAGGGTAACTTTTGCGCCCAGCCTGGCCAATTCTCGTGCCGTGACTTTTCCGATGCCATCCGTCGCACCCGTGACTACAACGTCTTTTCCTTGCAAGCTCACGACCATGTCCTTTCGAAGCCCCGCATCGTTTACACACCAGTAACCACGCCGGATACCCCATTGGGTAAACAAATCAGAGGAACTATACCATCAACCAATCTGAAACAGCTCTTGGTTTAAGGTGCACCCAGCGTCAAGTAAGACGGCAACGCATTTCCCCGGGGTGTTTCATGAAAGTTCTGGTCGTCGACGATTACAGCACAATGCGCCGCATTATCCGCAACCTGCTCACGCAGATCGGATACACGGAAATCGATGAAGCCGCAGATGGTGGCGATGCCCTGGCGAAACTTCGCGCCGTGCACTACGGCCTGGTCATCTCCGACTGGAACATGGAACCGATGACAGGCTACGACCTGCTCAAGCAGGTCCGCGCCGATGACAAGCTCAAGACGACACCATTCATCATGGTGACGGCCGAATCCAAAACCGAGAACGTCATCGCTGCCAAGAAGGCGGGCGTCGATAATTACATTGTCAAACCCTTCAATGCAGCAACCTTGCAGCAGAAGATCAACTCCGTCTTGACACCGGCCAAGCCGAACTAGGACTAGACGCATGTCTGCAGTTCAAATCGCCCAGCCGGTCGACTTCTTTAAATCATTGGAAAAAGCCGTACGCGAAACCTCGCGCGGACAGGCCTTCCTCGATGAGTTCGCCCGCCGCATCCGTTCAGCCGAAACCCAGTCAATTTTGCAGGCGATTGAGCGCTTGAGTGCAGCCGCAGAGGGACGTTCACACACATCCAATCTCGACGTCTTGCGCCGTGAACTCGAGAGCATGGCGTCTTCGATCCAGCAAACGCACAAAGAAATCGCTTCAATCAAACCGCAAGGCGAAGCCAGCAATCGCATAGTCAATGCAACCGAAGAACTGGACTTTGTTCTGAAATCGACCGAACGCGCCACCGCTGAAATACTATCGGCCGCCGAACGGGTTCTCGCCATCGCAGGCGAACTGAAAACGAAAGGCTCGGACACCGCCCTCTGCAACGAGTTGGAGACACAGGGCACAGAGCTGATGATGGCGTGTTCATTTCAGGACTTGACCGGGCAACGCATGTCCAAGGTCGTCAACACGTTGCGCTACCTCGAGCTTCGCGTCAACGCGATGATCGATATCTGGGGAATCACCTCCGACGAAGGCAGCCCCACCCCCTCCAACCCCCTCGACGAGCGCCCCGATGCGCATCTGCTGAATGGCCCGGCCCGCGAGGGGGAAGGTTCCGGACAAGACGATGTAGATCGCCTGTTTAGCGGCGCCGGCGCCACGGCCACGAATGAACTGGCCACAATGCCCGTTGGACCGGCCTCGCAAAACGACATCGATCAGTTGTTCGAATAGTTCAGGCAAACACCATCCTGTGATACGGCCGTGACCCGGCCGCGACTTGCCATTCGCTGCGGAGCACGCGAAAACCCTGCGTGGGCTTTCCCTAGCGCTCCGCCGAGGCACATGACATTCCGCAATTTCAGGCTGCTCGCCCGCCTCTTCAATCGGCTCATAGCCCTGTCAGGTGTCATGGCCTTCACCGGGTGCACCATACCGGGCCCCACCGCCGGTGAAGATACGATGGACCAACACGCACCCCGCCAGGAGCTACGCCTGTCCGCAGGCTACACATTGAGTTTTGCAGAAGCAGGCAGCAGGGACGGCCAACCTGTCATCTTCGTGCATGGCACGCCAGGTGACGCCGGGGCCTGGGCCGACTACCTGATGAACGTACCCAAAGGCTACCGCTACATCACGATGGATCGTCCCGGATTTGGCCGCAGTGGTCCCGCAGATGCGATAACTTCACTAACTGCCCAAGCCAATGCGGTTGCCGAACTCATACGCCGTCTTGGCCCAAAACCCGCGGCACTCGTAGGTCATTCGCTGGGCGGTCCCATCATTGCCCAAACCGCAGTCGATCACCCTGAACTCGTCGCCGCCCTCGTGATTGTCGCGGGCTCTCTCGACCCCGCGCAGGAAAGCGTGCCCTTCATCCAATATGTCGGCAACACCTGGCCGTTGAGTGCAATATTGCCGCGCGCATTGCGAAACGCCAACCGCGAGGTCATCTTGCTTGAACCCCAGCTCAAGGCGCTCGCCGCGCGCCTGTCCACACTCAAGTTGCCGGTGACGATTGTGCATGGCACAAAAGATGACCTGGTGCCGTTCGCAAATGTTGCCTTCATGAAAACCCGGATGACCAAAGTGACGGGCATGGAAGTCACTGTCCTCGAGGGTCAAAATCATTTCCTGCCGTGGAACTCGAAAAAACAAGTTGATGCCGCTATCATGAAAGCTCTGGCGATGCGGAAAACGCCCTCACAATGATCGACTCCACCGGCACATTGCTCCTGGCTTTGGGATCGAGTCCGTGGGCAGTGGCACTCGCCATCATCGCGGCAACTTTTGTCCTTGAAGACGTCGCAATTGTCGCGGCCGCGCTTCTGGCAGCCGATGGAACAATCCCACCTTCCCTCGCGCTCGCAGCATTAGTTGCGGGCATATTCGCAGGCGATCTCGCTCTCTACGGCCTGGGTACGGCGGCGCGCTCGCAACCATGGGCGCACCACTTCATCGGCGAACGCCGGATGAAAAAAGGCAGAGCGTGGTTGAAGCGCCGCTACATCAGCGCCCTCATCGGCGCACGCTTCATGCCCGGATTCCGCTTGCCAACTTACGCGGCCAGCGGCTTCCTGCAGCTGCCGTTTCTTCCATTTGCAGCAGTCGCCGCCGTCGCTGGCTTTGTATGGACCACATTCGTTTTCACGCTGGTATTTTTCTTTGGGCTCATGATTCTGGATGACTTGGGCGTATGGCGCTGGCTGATCGCCGTCGCATTGCTGACCTTGGTGTTTTTCGGTCCCCGCCTGACCGAGATGCTGCTGCCATCCGCTGTGAGCGACCGTCAAAATGAGTGACCGCGTGCGCGATGAAATGCGCGTGCCCCATCAAGGCATGCCACCGTTCGACACGTCGGGGCCGCCTGTTTCATACTTCGAATTCTGGCCGCAACATTTTTTCTATGCCCCAATGGTGCTCTATTGGTTGTGGTTGTCTCTGCGCTATGGCGGGATCACGTTGCCCACAATCTCCAATCCGCTTTTTCCGATGGGCGGCTGGATCGGCGAATCCAAATGTTCGGTGTTTGAGCACGCAGGATCACACGCCCGCCAATTCATCGCCCCATGGGGACTGCTCCAGCGGACTCCCGGCCTCACCACGTCCCAGGCGCTCGACGCGTCAGCAAATGCCGGATTAAAATTGCCCTTCATCGCCAAACCCGACATGGGCTGCAGGGGAGCCGGCGTGCGCCGCATCCGCTCCACCGGAGAACTTGGCGCCTACATCGAAGCCTTCCCAGCTGGCGAAAACATTCTCCTCCAGGCGCTTGCCGATTTTGAAGGGGAGGGCGGCATCTTCTACATCCGCAAGCCAAACGAAACCCGCGGTCAAATCACATCCATAACGCTGAAGTACTTTCCCTATGTCTACGGCAACGGAGTTTCAACATTGGCCGATCTTATCTCGGCCGATCCACGTGCCGGAAAGCTTCAACACATCTACCTGCCCCGCCACCGCGACCGCTTGGACTGGATCATCCCCAACGGCCAGCCCTTCCGCATCGCTTACGCCGGCAGCCACAGTCGCGGCACGATTTTTCGCAACGGCAATCACCTGATCACCGAAGCAATGACGGACGCCTTCGATCGTATCGCCAAAGACATCAAGGAATTCTATTTCGGCCGCTTCGACGTCCGCTTCGCCTCCATTGCAGCGCTGCAAGCCGGCCAAAATTTCACCATTGTTGAAGTCAACGGTGCAGGCGCCGAAGCCACCCACATCTGGGATCGCAGGACCACATTACACGAGGCCTATGGCGCCCTGATGCAACAATACAAGGCCTTGTGGGAAATCGGCGCCCAGAATGCCAAGCGCGGCTTCAAGCCAGCGCGCCTGAGCGACCTCATCAGAGCCTATCGCCATGAGCGCAGCCTTTGGGCACAATACCCCCTGACCGAGTGATTTGGCAGGTACGATGCGCGCAGAAAAACCTTTGCCCGAAGTCGACGAGTTCTCCTACGCCTCGCCCGAAGACCCGCGCTTCAAACGCCTGGTTATTCAACTGATCGAACGCATTTCGGGCCAGCCCGAACTCAAACGCATGTATCTCGAACACCAGAACCACCCCCGTCAGGGCGAGAGCTTTTGGCAAGCCGCAGTCCGCAACCTCAGACTCAACATCGATGTCAACGAGGATGCGCTCAGCGAAATTCCATCCACCGGCCCCGTCATCCTGGTCGCCAATCATCCCTTCGGTGTCCTTGACGGATTGATGATCTGCTGGCTCGTTGCACGCGTGCGCAAAGACTTCAAGGTGCTCACCAACGCACTGCTCAACCGTGCCGAAGAGATCAAGCCGTTCTTGTTACCCATCGATTTCGAGGAAACCAAAGCAGCGCTCGAAACCAACATCAAAACCCGCGCTGAGGCCAAAGCCTTGCTTGAAAAGGGTGGCGCTCTGATCATTTTCCCCGGCGGCACGGTCTCAACCACTCCCACTCTACTTTCCCGCAAAGCCAAAGACCCAGAGTGGAAAACCTTTACCGCCCGCATGATCGTGCAAGGCAAAGCCCCTGTCGTGCCGGTGTTTTTCGCAGGACAAAATTCACGGCTGTTTCAAATCGCCAGTCACGTCAGCATGACCTTGCGTCTGTCGCTTCTCTTCAAAGAAGTGCACGACCGCATTGGCAACGGCATCACGTTGCGCATCGGCAAACGCATTCCCTACGAAGACCTCAAGGCGATCAGCGACCGCAAAAAGCTGATGGAGTTCTTGCGCGACAAAACCTATGAACTCGACGCGACGGTGCCGAAAACCTCAAAGCGTCCCCGCCGCCGCAAGGAGCTTGTCGAGTAAGCGGTCAAGCTGTCCGCGCTCGGCTGCGCTCAACGTCGCCGTCATTTTGTGTTCATAGTCGCTCGCCAAGGGTACAATTTCGACATAGACCCTGTGTCCGGCCTCGGTCAAAAACAGATGCCGTGCCCGCCGGTCGCCCTCGACTGCACGCTGCTCAATGCGGCGTGTCTTCTGCAAACGTCCCACCGCCCGGCTTACTTGCACCTTGTCCATCGCCGTGCGCTCGGTCACCTCAGCCGCCGTCAACCCCGGAAAGCGGCCAAGCACCGCCATCACCCGCCATTCCGGAATCGTCAGTTGAAAGCGTTCCTCGTAAAACTTCGCGATCCGGCTACTGACGATGTTCGACAACACGGAAAGCCGGTAAGGCAAAAAAAGTTCCAGCACCAATTGCGGCGCTTGCGCCAGGCGCTTGCCGTCAGCCCGCATCATTTTGCTTCTCGGGCACAGCCGCCGCAAATGCCGGATGCTCCCGGCAGATTTTGTCGATACGAACCAGAGTTGGAAACGCATCGACCGGAACCTTGAACCTGTAGGCGTTCGCCATCTGCGGTACCAGACATATGTCTGCCAGTGTCACGACATCGCCGTGACAGAAGCGGCCAGTTTCCTTCGAGCTGCTCAAAAGCGTCTCAAGCGCCGTGAACCCGCGCGTGATCCAGTAGCCATACCACTTCGTCAGTATCTCGTCGTCGCTGTGCCCCATCTCCTTCAGCAGCTGACGGGCGCTGATGTTGTTGATCGGATGAATATCGCAGGCGATCGCATAGGCAATCTGGCGCACCCGCGCCCGCTCCAGCGGATAACTGGGCATCAACGCCGGCAACGGATAGGTTTCGTCCAGATACTCAATGATCGCCAGCGATTGACCGATGGCGTGTCCATCAACCTCAAGCGTCGGGATCAGTTCCTGCGGGTTGATGGTTTTGTACGCCGCCGAATGCTGCTGCCCGCCATCCTTGATCAGGTTGATCGAAGCCCGTTCATAGGCAATGCCTTTGAGATTCAAAGCAATCCGCACCCGGTAAGCCGCAGACGAAAATCCATAGTCATAAAGCTTCATGGCTGCGGACCTTCTGATTGATAGCGCCAAACACAGATTGTCCGTCCGGCAATTTCATTTCAATACGAACCCTGTCACCAAAGCGCATGAACGGAGTCTCCGGTTTTCCCGCAGCGATCGTCTCAAGCATCCGCCGTTCGGCAATACAGGCAGAGCCGCATCTGTGATCGGCATTCGAAACGGTTCCCGAGCCCACAATGGATCCCGCCTCAAGCTCGCGTGTTTTCGCGGCATGTGCGATCAACTCGGCAAACGAGAATGTCATGTCTGCGCCCGCGTCTGGCGCACCAAAGCGTTCGCCGTTCAGCTCAACCAGCAACGGCAGATGCACTTTGCCATCGCGCCAGTGCGACCCCAACTCGTCTGGTGTCACCGCAACCGGTGAAAACGCCGACGCCGGTTTCGAATGGAAAAAGCCAAAGCCCTTCTCAAGTTCCTTCGGAATCAAATTTCGCAAACTCACGTCGTTGACCAGCATCAACAGCCGCACATGACCCAGCGCTTGCGCAGGCAATACACCCATCGGCACATCGCCTGTGATGACGGCAACCTCGCCTTCCATATCAATGCCCGATGCTTCATCCGCGGCCACAATATCATCCTCAGGCCCAACAAAGCTGTCGGACCCGCCCTGATACATCAGAGGATCGGTCCAGAACGACTTCGGCATTTCAACCCCGCGCGCTTTGCGCACCAGTTCCACATGCGTGACATAGGCCGACCCGTCCGCCCATTGATAAGCGCGCGGCAATGGCGAGGCGCAATCACCGGCGCGAAACGCAAAGCGCCCCAACGGCGCACCGTCATTGAGCTCATTATAGAGGTGCTGCAAGCGCGGCGACGCTCGCTCCCAATGATCGAGCGCGGCCTGCAAAGTCGGCGCAATGCCATCAGCCAAAATCGCATGCGAAAGACTCCGCGACACGACGATCAGCTTTCCATCACGCCCCTGCTTCAACGACGCCAGCTTCATCGCCCGCCCCGCCAACTATCGACATAGCTGCGGTCTTCCACGGGCTCCGCATCGGCGAGCACGTCCAGTCCATCGCGCGTGTCGATCATCACCGCCACTTCGTCCGTGTCCTTACGCTCGGATTTGGCGCCCGCCGCAAACGCTTTCGGATGCGGCCCGTGCGTGAATCCTGCCGGATGAAAGGTTATCATCCCCGCCTTGATATTGTCGCGGCTGAAAAAGTTTCCGGCGTGATAGAAAATCACTTCATCGAAATCGTCATTGCTGTGAAAGAATGGCACCTTCAGTGCCCCCGGATCGCTTTCAATCGGCCTCGGCACGAACGTACACACGACAAACCGGTCGGCGAGGAACGTCGTGTGCACTGACGGCGGCAAGTGATAACGATGACTGACAATTGGCCTTATATCGCGCCAGTTGAGCTTGACCGGCACAATGGAGCCCTTCCAGCCTAACGCGTCCAGCGGATTGAACGGATAACCGATGGTTGAAATCTCATTACGCCGCTTGACGCTGACCTTCCATTCGCTCTCACTCTGCTGTTTCAGGAAAATATCATTGATCTTCGGTGTTTCAAGCACCGCCGGATCGAACTGCGCATGCTCGCCCAACAGACCCCGATCCGGCAGACGATAGGCACTATCGACCGCCTCGATCATCAGGATCGAACATTCACCGGTGGGTTCGATGCGCCACATCGTACCGCGCGGCAGCACAATATAGTCGCCATCGCGAAATGATAAATGTCCAAAGTCACAAAACAATTCACCGGCGCCTGCGTGCACAAACAGCAATTCATCGCCGTCGCCATTGCGGACAAGCTCTTGCATCGGTTTCAGAATATGCCAAACCCGAATGCGTGTTCGCGCATTGCCAAGAATAGCTTTCGCCTCCCAGGGTGAGGCTTCAAAAGCTGAAAACTTGTTGGTGTCGTAAGCGCGCGGCCGCAGTGGCCCCTCAAACGAGCTCCACCCCGTCGGCATATGTTTGTGATACATGTGGCTTGCAGGTCCGAAAAACCCGTCGCGCCCGATTTCGCGTTCATACGTGCCTTCCGGCAGATCCGCATGGGCTTGCCGCGAAGCCTTTCCTTCCACACGCGGAAAATTGATCCAGTTCCGGCTCATGCCCGCAGCACTCCGCGCCGGATTTGGTCGAGTTCAATCGACTCAAACAGTGCCTGGAAGTTGCCTTCGCCGAACCCGTCATTGCCTTTGCGCTGAATAATCTCGAAGAAAATAGGCCCGATCGCGTTCTGCGTAAAAATCTGCAGAAGCAGCCCCGCATTGGGACCGCCATCGATTAAAATCTGATTGCGCTTGAGCCGCGCCACATCCTCACCGTGTCCCGGAACCCGTTCGTCTATGCCTTCGAAGTACGTGTCAATTGTCGACTGAAACGCGACATCACGCTTGCGCAATTTTTCGACAGTTTGGAAAATATCATTCGTCGACAGCGCAATATGCTGAATGCCTTCGCCCTTGTAGGCTTCAAGATACTCGGCAATCTGTGACTTATCGTCGGAACTCTCATTGATTGGAATGCGAATCTTGCCGCACGGGCTGGTCATTGCCCGGCTCTTGAGCCCCGTCAACTTTCCCTCAATGTCGAAATATTTGATCTCACGAAAGTTGAACAGTTTCTCGTAGAAGCCCGACCAAACATTCATATGCCCGCGATAGACATTGTGCGTGACGTGATCGATTTCGGCGAGGCCAACGCCCTCATGGATGAACCCCGACGCAACATCAGTCGGGACAAAATCGATGTCATAGATCGACACGCCGCCCGGCCCGTAACGATCAACAAAATAAATCACACTGCCGCCGATCCCTTCGATCGCCGGTATATTGAGTTCCATCGGCCCAACCTTGCCTTGAAAGGCCTTCGCGCCATTCGACAACGCCAGAGCATAAGCTTTCCCCGCATCGCGCACCCGAAAAGCCATCGCGCACGCCGACGGCCCATGCGCGCGCGCAAACCGCGCCCCGTGGCTGTCGGGTTCAGCGTTGACGATGAAGTTCACATCGTTCTGCCGGTACAGCGTCACCTTTTTGGAGCGGTGATGCGCCACCGCGCGAAACCCCAAACTCTCGAAATATTGACCCAGGGCCTGCGTGTCGGGCGCCGTGTATTCCACGAACTCGAACCCATCAGTTCCCATCGGATTGTCGAACAAATCAGCCAATTTAATTGATCCCTAAGGCGTCAGCGGCCCGCAATATAGTTTCATTTGCAACTATTATCAACCATTTAGGGCTTTGCAGGGATAATTGAATCACAGGTTTTATCACCCATCTACACAACCGCGGCCGCTTCGATTTCGAACGCGCGGACAGCATGACCCAAGGAGAGACGGTTTCCATGTCGAACATCTTCACCCCTCGCACCGGCAAGAACCCAAACAGCCCGCCGGGCAGTGGTGTGCGCGGCCTGTTAAATTTGCCGCTCATCATCGTCGCAGTCGTCGTGGTCGCCATCTTCATGAGCTACACGCCCATCGATGAAGGCTCGGTCGGCGTCAAACTACGTTGGGGTCAAGCCGTCTCCACGCTGCAACCCGGCTTCAACATCGTCTTCCCGCTCATGGAATCCGTCGTCCTTCTGCCGACGCGAACCCAGAAATACACCTTCGAGGAACAGCTGAATGCCTACTCCAAGGACATTCAGGCCGCCGACAACAAAGTCTCCGTCACCTACAGCATCGACGGCACCAAGGCGATCAAGGTGTACCAGCGTTATGGCCCAAATTTTCTCAATACGATCATCACCCCGATCATCAACAAGCGCTTCAAGGAAGTCTTCGGAAAATACGAAGCGGAGAAAATCGTCAACGAGCGTCAGAAGCTCGGCGAAGAAATCGAGGCCAGCGTCAGCAAGAACATGCCGGACGGTATCCTCATCGGCGGCGTTCAGATCGAGAACATCACCTTCTCCAAGACCTACGAGGAAGCGCGTGAGCAAGCCGCGAGTGCGGAGGCCAACGTCAACAAGGCCCGCCAGCAGCTTGAACAAAAGAAAGTCGATGCCGAACGCGTCGTCGTTCAGGCAACCGCCGACGCAACGGCCCGCATCACCGCTGCTAAAGCCGACGCCGACGCCATCCGCCTGAAAGGCGACGCGGAAGCGGCGGCCTTGCAAGCCAAAGCCGCCGCCCTGCGCGACAACCCCGGCTACGTCGCCCTGACGGCGGCTGAAAAATGGGACGGCAAACTGCCCACCACCTTCGTCCCCGGCTCAGCTGTGCCCTTCATCACTCTGCCGCGCGGGCAGTAGAAAATTCTGTTGGTTTTTCTTGGCGCGGTGCAGCACATTGGTGCTGCTCCGCGAACATGAGAGAGGAAAAACCAGCATGACCGCACTGTCAAAACTCGCCCAGGTAGCGCTCACGACCCGCGATTTGCCCAAAGCCATCGAATTCTACCGCGATGCGCTCGGCCTGAAACTCATGTTTGAAGTCTCAGGCATGGCCTTCTTCGACATGGACGGCACGCGGTTAATGATCGGCGCGTCTCAATCGACCGAACCGCTGCAAAACAACTCCTACCTCTATTTCGATGCCGGTGATTGGTAT
>JAWXBO010000205.1:0-4321 GCA_034440175.1 Alphaproteobacteria bacterium | reverse complement strand
CGTCTTGTCATCTTCGCTCCTGATTCGCGCCAACAATCGTTGCCGCTGTCAGGCAGAAAATCCACCTATCGACCTGTGCAGATTATTGAGGCCACCTCTCCATCGCCCATGCCGATCAGGCGATCAAATTGTCGCCGCTTTCGGGAGCAACGGAGGCTTTTGACAGCCGCGGCAATGCACACCTACACATGGGTAAGTTGGACGATGCAATCGGCGACTACGACAACGCACTGAAGTTGGATCCGACCAATTGGAAACCGCTGTACGGACGCGGGGTCGCCAAGATTCGCAAAAGTGACACGGTTGGCGGGCAGATCGACATCGACGCCGCCGTAAAACTTCACGCTGATGCCGCAGCCGAGGAGAGGAAATTGGGCATTAGCCCCTAGGGGCGACCGGACGGATGGGCGTTCGTCAAGAACGGCGTCGATCATGCCTGGCACCGCGATGCATTCCCCGCACTCGCCCGCATCCCCATTTGGCGGACCTGCCCACCAGGAGTACAATCCTGTGAATGAATGTCGCTTGAATGGGCTCAAAGATGACCGATGATGTCAACGGCATGCGGGCGCTCGAAGCAATGGCGGAGGCCGCCTATGACGCGATGTACGAGGCACATAGCAAGAGCGGCGCGGGTGTTTGCTACAGCGACGCCAAAGACTATTTCCGTGAAGCCATTGCCGTTGCCGGTCGACTGGGCGCCACCGAAGATGTTGTGCGACTCGAAGCGCGGCTCTTGCACGTCAAAGCCGTGTTTAGGTCGCAATTCACCTAACGGCCTCGGATAGACAAAGATATGACACAAACTTTACCGCTCATTCGGGTGGAAACCCCAAACTGCCCACGGACGCCATGAGCGAAGAGAGTGTGCGAAAGGCTATCCGCGAAGGGCGCTGGGATTTGATCTTCGCAATGGTCCCGGCTGTTGACGGCGGTCAGTCCTACGAGATGAAATGCAGCGTGTGCGATTGGAGCGGCAATATTCTGGCAAGTAAATTCACTCACAAAGCGGGCTGCCTGGTTGAAGCCGTGCAAAATGCGGATCGGCGAAGGCGGTTGCGGTGGACGAAACGAAAGCAAGAATAGCAGCAACTAAAGTTCGCATCTGAGGCCGTCCTCTTGGCCCGTCGCTTTTGCCAGCAATTGCGGCGATTAAGGGGCGTTGCACTGGCCACTGGCAACGTCGGATACGAATTGTGCCGGAGGGCGGCGTAAAAGTGTACCAGCCGGGTTAAGAGAAAAGAGCTTTGCAGCTCTGATTGAAGCGACTGGCGCGCTGTGATGCTGAGCCGACCGGAGCGCAAGGCGCGCTCGTTGCGCGCTTCCATCAGTTCGTGGACCGGGGCCGCATCACGACGGCTTAAGCCATCGATCAGAACAGCGCGTCGAATCTTGGCATAGAGCTCTACTGCCAACATCCTTCCGGCCCTTCAATGTGCGTCATGAACATCAAAATGACTTAGCAGGACCGGTACACTTTTGCTCCGCCTTCCATGGCCAGAAGCTGCCGGTTCAGTGGTACACTTTGTCAACGTTGTTTATGGTTGCCGCTTCCGATGGGACCGCGTACGCTCGGCAGAGGCCCGGGGAGAAACATCGTGTACCAGCGCCAGCGCTCTTTGTCCTTTGCTTCGGGCTGTGCGCGCTCGCGCTCTCAAGCGCTCCGTCCGGGGCCGGCTCATGCGAATGGTCGGTCCAATCGCCGCCGCCGCTCTATCCCGGCAACATCGTGAACATGAACGCTATCTCGGACGAGTCGCCGGATTGCGTTTCCTACTGCCCGGCCGGTTTCGCGCTAGTCGATGTCGGCTGCACCGGGCGCTATTGCGACAATGTCTACCCGGTTTGCGGTCGTTATGTTCCGAAAGGAACGCACCAGAGCGCCGGCAAAGGATATTGGACGAAGTGGTTCTCAGACGAAGGGGGATCCGCACCGGCTTCGGAATCGTTTGCAGGATCGACGTGGCCCATTTTGCAAGATCCGCTTGCGCTGGCCGTAGGTATCCAGTGCCGTGGCGACTATTGCGATGAAATTCGTCTGTTCATGCAACCCATCCGCCCTGACGGGTCAGATCCCCGGCAGGTGACGATCGATTCGAAGGCGGGACCGGTGTGCACCGTCTCGCGCACCACCGTTTCCGAAGAAGACGCACGAGCGCGGCGGGTTGCTGCGCCTGGCGCCTTTCTCCGGCGCATCGGCTGTTCGGGCAGCTACTGCGATAACCTGCGCTTCGAATATTGCTCGATCAGGCCGAACCGCTAACACGGTCTCAGAATTCCGGGGACAGTTCGCTGGGAGACCAGCGAGGAGTAAGTGGTGAGAGTCCACTACGATGAAGGAGTAGCGAACCGCATCGGCCCCGCGCCGTGCGTCGTTGGCGGTGACGCCAGCGGCGAAGCGTCGGCAGGGGAAAGCATAGGCCAGCTACTGAGCTACGAAAAGATCAATGGGGATGCCGACGCCGTTGTCCCTGCGGAAGGCAATACGGTCCTGCGCGAGAGTGCGAGCACAGGTCCGGTACTGCGTGGTCGCCGAACCTGGCACGTGCCTACGCTCCTCGCCTGGAAACCAGGAGGTCTCGCCACCGGCTCATGGATCGGACCATGAGCCCGCATCGGGAAGGCCAACGGCCGAAGCCGGTGATGCACGGCAGCGAGAAGTCAGACTGTAAAATCGCGCGCAACATTGACCCCACCCGCAACGGCCTCCAATGTATTGATCCCATTGGAAAATATTGAAATTTGCGGGATCATCCTTCGCGTCCAATCGTGACCCTACCCAAAAGTTCGATTCACTCGCGTAATCAATGAGATGCTTGAGACGCGACCGGGGTCAATGTTGGACGCGATTTTACAGGCCTCAAAGCTATCGGCAACGGGCAACGGCGTCATGAAGTTGCGCCGGACATAACCCACAAGTCCTTCGACTTTTCCTTTGTCGTTGCCCTTGCCCGGTCTGCCAAACCGGTCGTTGAATAAATAATGACTTTGCAGTTCCCCAAACATCCGCGAGCGCAGGCGCTGGCCGTCATCGACATCAAATCGGCCTGGCAGGACCGGTACACTTTTGCTCCGCCTTCCATGGCCAGGAGATGCCGGTTCAGTGGTACACTTTGTCAGCGCTGTTTATACGAATGGTTGGCGGAAACCAAAGGATATATCGATGATCAAAACTCCAACCCCCAGCACCGATGAACAGGTCCGCGCCTTGTTGGCGCGCCTCGGCTGCCCGGTTCCGTTTCATGAAGTGCGCACGCGTTTCCTGGGAAATATAGCGACACCAAACATGTCCACCTCGCCCATGAAGGTCGTTGCGGATCTTTGGGGTGGCGAGTTACCCGAGTTCGACAGCATCGATGCGGTCAATGAGTTGATCGGCGCGCTCATCGGC
Organism: Alphaproteobacteria bacterium; assembly: GCA_034440175.1. Classification (GTDB taxonomy): domain Bacteria; phylum Pseudomonadota; class Alphaproteobacteria; order Micropepsales; family Micropepsaceae; genus SZUA-430. The sequence goes on along the minus strand of JAWXBO010000205.1, from coordinate 930 downwards.
GGACTGTGGAACAGGCTCACCGCGCACCAGCACAGGTCATCACCTTTTCACCTGACCCGCGCTGACCCAGAAGCTACGCGCGACGATCTCGCCGCACTCGCTTTGATGCGTCGACAGGAGATCGATGGGTTCATCGAGGGTTTGTTCGGGAAGGAAAAGATCGTCTATTTTCCCGATCGTGCCCATCGCGCCCTCAACGAGCTTGGTCAGATGCGGGCTCTGTTCGCGGGCGTGGCCGACATCGCTGCAGACGAAACAAAGCCCGGCTCGATCAAGGATATGGAGACGACACATCGTCATCTGCGCGAGATAACTCGCAACGCAGAACATGAAATCAACTCCATCGTCATCGCCTGCAGGATTGCACGCAAGCAAATGTTGGCCGGTTCACCCGCGAATAAGCCGACAGTTCATTAGCGTGATCTCGCATGTGAGGGCTCCAAGCCCCCGCGCAACATCTCGGAGCTCCGAATGCCGCCGACCGCTCCGTCCGACATGCGCAGTCGGGTTTTCACTCTGCTGCTTTCTTCACCGCACCGCTTCGCCGTGCAATCGATTTTGGTTTTCTTAGGTCGCAGATCACCCTCATCTTCGAACCGTCAGTACGGCGATCGAACATGAACGCATTGAAGCCCGAGTTGATGAGCGCTGAGGAACGGCTCACCGAGATCTGCCGGATCTTAGGCCTAGGGCTCATGCGTCTTCATGCGCGCAAGTCGAGCGCTTTATCCGCCGACCGCGGAGAAAGTTCGGTCGACTTCGGACCGCAAGAGAGCGGTCATGCCGGCCAACAAAACCGGAGAATGGCATGACAGAGCCAAGCGTTCTGGCCCGTGTGTCGGCCCTAAAGGCTGCCTCCACGGCCGATCTGAAGAAACGATGGCGCGAACTCTTCGACACCGAGCCACCTCCCTACAATCGCCGCTTCCT
>JAWXBO010000204.1:0-7710 GCA_034440175.1 Alphaproteobacteria bacterium | reverse complement strand
GGCAAAGGCCAGTAGCGCCTTTTTGCCCACGGGACTCAAATCGCTCGCCTCGTTTTTGGCAAACATCGTGAGCAAGAAAAGAGGCATCGTTTCGTCATAGTGATAATAGATCACCCGAACGCCGCCACGCTTGCCTATTCCTTCGCGACCCCATCTTATTTTGCGCGACCCGCCCGCGCCTTCTATCAAATCACCGGCCAGCGGATTCGCCGCAATGTGGTCGATGAATTCTTCCCGCTCCACCTCCGTCCACACCTTGCGTGCGCGTTTCTCGAAATCGGGCGTTTCGCAAACAGTTATGAGTTTCAAGGTCGACATCATTCTCAAGCACTATATCACATTGTAGTATAACACTCAATACCATTCGAAATGGCAGGGAACACGGGAATTCGCAGGTCGACATCGAAGATTCTCAATGTGAGGTTTTGTTAGATTATGTGAGAAAGAGCCCCCCCTCACATCGCCCGGCGCGCCGCGAAGGCTGCCGCAAGCGTGCCTTCGTCCAGATAGTCGAGCTCGCCGCCCACCGGCACCCCGTGCGCCAAACGTGTCACCGGAACACCAGACCCCGCGATAATATCCGTCACATAGTGCGCGGTCGTCTGACCCTCGACGGTGGCGTTCAGCCCCAGCACCACTTCGCGCAAACCGGCCACCTTCACCCGCTCCACCAGCGAGGCCAGGTTCAATTGATCGGGCCCGCGCCCGTCGAGCGCCGAGAGTGTTCCACCCAGCACATGATAGCGCCCGCGAAACACGCCCGCCCGCTCCAGCGCCCACAGATCGGCGACATCTTCGACCACGCAAATCAAACCGGAGTCGCGCCGCAGATCGCTGCACACCGAACATGGATCGCTTGAATCAAGATTGCCGCAAGCCGTACACGACTTGATCGTCCGCGCCGCATCGTCCAAAGCCGCGGCAAGGGGCAGCAGAAACGTCTCTTTTTTCTTCAGCAAAAACAGCGCCGCCCGCCGCGCCGAACGCGGACCCAGGCCCGGCAACCGCGCCAGCAACTGCACCAGGCGTTCAATCTCAGGTCCCGATAAAGGCGCCGCCACGACTTCTAAAACTTCATCCCTGGTGGCAACGGAAGCCCACCCGTCGCCTTCGACATCTCGTCGCTCACCTTCGCATCGAGCTTTACCCGCGCATCATTGATGGCAGCCACCAGCAAATCTTCAAGCATCCCGGCATCCTTCGGATCGATTAGGCTGGGATCAATCCGTACCGCCTTGGCCAGACCCTTGCCGTTCAGCGTCACCTTGACCATTCCGCCGCCCGATTGCCCTTCGGCCTCGACCAGATTGACCTTCTCCTGCGCCTCTTGAAAGCGCTGCTGCAGCATCTGCGCCTGCTTCATCAAATCGCCGATATTTTTCATTCCCGCTCACCATTCCCTTCGGGTTCAACTAAAGCATCGCGGTCACGAACCGCCACGATCCGCGCGCCCGGAAACATCGCCATCGCCGCCTTCAGCAATGGGTCTTGCGCCGCCGACGCATGCCTCACCTGTTCTTCAGCTTGGGCTTGATCGGCCAGAGTGGCCTCGCCCTCGGCACTCGACACCGAAACGATCCAGCGTTCGCCCGTCCATTTCGCCAACCGGTCAGACAACTCGCCGGGAAAAGTTGCCGGAGCCGCCGGATTCAATCGAAGCTCCAGCCGCCCGCGTTCAAACGCAACCAGATGCACCCAATGCTCAAGCGCAAAGACAAGCCGCGCCTCGCGCTTCTCGCGCGTCAGCTCAACGATCCCGGCAAAGTTGCGCAGTTCAAGCTTCGGCACCATCGCCACAACCGGCGCAAGTCCGGCCGACGGTTCAGCCGGTGCCGTCACACTCTCATTGCGCGTCGCACTCATGCGCATCGGCGGTGGCGCCGCAGGTGCACTCACGGAGCTAACCCCACGCGGGCCAACCGCCAGCGCCGGACTTCCAACCGTGCGCAGCAACTGCTCTGTGGGCGGCAATTCCGCAGCAAAGGCAATGCGGATCATCGCCATCTCAACCGCCGCCGCTCCGTCTGGCGCCGACTGCACTTCCGACAGGGCTTTCAACAGCAACTGCCACGTCCGTGCCAACTGCGGCACCGTGAGCTTTGCCGCCATTTCACCGACGCGACGGGCTTCGCTTTCGGGCGCGCCCGCATGTGTGGTGCCGCCACTGACTTTGACGCGCGTTACCTCGTGGCAGATCTGCGTCATGTCTTGCATAACAGCCAGCGGGTCGGCGCCTGAGTCATACTGGCTGCGGAACTCGGCCAGCGCCTCGGCAATCGCCCCGCGCATCAGGCGCTCAAAAAGCTCAAGCCCGCGACCACGGTCCGCAAGCCCCAGCATCACCCGCACCGGCTCTTCCTCGATCACACCGCCACCTGCATGGGCAAACGCCTGATCGAGCAGCGACAGCGCATCACGGACCGAACCTTCGGCGGCCCGTGCAATCTGCCTCAGCGCCGCATCACTCGCGGCTTGCGCCTCTGATTTGCAAATCGCCGCCAAATGCGCCACCAGATCATCAACCGGCACACGCTTCAGATCAAACCGCTGACACCGCGACAGCACAGTAATCGGCACCTTACGAATTTCGGTCGTCGCAAAAACAAACTTCACATGCGGCGGCGGCTCCTCAAGTGTCTTGAGCAGGCCGTTAAAGGCCTGCTTCGACAACATGTGAACTTCGTCGATGATATACACTTTGTAGCGCGACTGCGCCGGTGCATAGCGCACGCCTTCGATGATCTCGCGAATGTCGTCGATGCCCGTGTTCGAGGCCGCGTCCATTTCATAGACATCGATGTTACGCGACTCGGCAATCGACTTGCACGGTTCGCAGGCGCCACAGGGGGACACTGTCGGCTCTTTGCGCTTGCCGTCCGCACCGCTGCAGTTAAGCGCCTTGGCAAGAATGCGCGCGGTCGTCGTTTTGCCGACCCCCCGCACGCCCGTCAGCATAAATGCATGCGCGATACGTCCGGCCGCGAACGCGTTCGCCAGCGTGCGCACCATCGCCGCCTGACCGATAAACGCATCTTCGAAAGTCTGCGGCCGGTATTTGCGCGCCAGCACCCGATAGGCGCCGGAGGCCGAAGCCGCACTGCCGCTCAATCCCAACGCGGGCTCGTCCGCTTCAGCGTCCGAACTCTTACCTTTCTTAGCCATTCAGAGATTTCACCAAGTGGGCCTGCCCACCGAAGCCGCAGGCGAAGGTGGGAGGCTGACGAACGACCCGAGTCGAAACTCGTTGCGGCTGCTTCCTTCCGGATCTGACCGGGTTGGCGAGGGACCCGTCCACCACCAACCTCCCAAGGGAGTATATCAGGCCCGCAGCGCCAAAACGCAAGCGCCACAAACATTGCGGCCAGGCCCGGGGTCGTGCCAGTGTAAACCGGTAATTTCTGTGGAAAGGTGCGGCGGCTGATGAGCATGGTTTTGCCTAAGAATCCGAATGTCTTCGCCAATTCGCCACTCAATCGCGCCGGTCATTTGCGTGCCGACCAGGATTGGCTGAAGTCAGCGCTCGCCGACAAGCAGTCTCTGTTTATTCCCGTGTGGAAGCTCATGCCCTTTCTAATCAAAAACCGCGAGGGCAAACGCGAAACCGGTTGGGTGACCGGCGAACTCGCTTTGCCGCTGATGCGCCCAGGCGCCATCGTCATCTTCTTGGGCCTGTATCGAGACAGCGCTCACTTCGCCATCGACATTTCCAGCCACACCGATCCCACCAGCGAAGGCGCACTCGCAGGCCTTGGAACCTTTGCGGACCTGCGGACAATCGCCGAAGAAATCGACATCGGCGATGCCGCCATTCTGGCCCAGGCCAAATCCCTGATCGATTGGCATCAGCGTCATGGCTTCTGCGCCAATTGCGGCGAACCGACCATCGCTGCCGACGCTGGCTACAAGCGCTTTTGCGAGGCCTGTAACACCGAACACTTCCCGCGCACCGACCCTGTCGTCATCATGCTGGCGCTCAACGGCGATACCTGCCTGCTCGGCCGCCAGGAAAAATGGCCCGCCGGTTTTTATTCGGCCCTCGCAGGCTTTGTCGAACCCGGTGAAACCATCGAGGAGGCCGTTGCCCGCGAACTCCACGAAGAAGCCGGCATCACCATCGATCAGGTCAGTTTCCACTCGACGCAGCCCTGGCCCTACCCCTCGTCTCTCATGATCGGCTGTTACGCGCGCGCCAAGACAACGGACATCACCGTCGACATGAACGAGTTGTCGGACGCCCGCTGGTTTACCCGCGAAGAAGTGCGCAATTCGCTCTACAAGGGCTCGAAGGATCTGCGCATGCCGCCCGCGCTGGCCATCGCCCATCAACTGGTGAAAAGCTGGGTCGAGGAAACCTAAACCGGCTGCACCAGCGTCTTGCGGAAAGCGTGCGCGGGATAAACGCCGGCAATTCGCACATGTGTCGTGAAAAACTGCAATTCCTCAAGCGCCAGCCGGACATTGCGCTCTTCCGGGTGTCCGGAAATGTCGGCATAAAACTGCGTCGCGTTGAACGAACCTTCCAGCTGATACGACTCCAGCTTCGTCATGTTCACACCGTTCGTCGCGAACCCGCCCATCGCCTTATAGAGCGCGGCGGGCACATTGCGCACGCGAAACACAAACGTCGTGATCACATCGCCCGAACCCAGTTCAGCGTCGTCTGCCTCACGCGCCATGATCAAAAACCGCGTGGTATTGTGCAGCGCATCTTCAACATTGGCCTTCAAAATCGTCAGCCCATAAGTCTCAGCTGCCAGCCCCGACGCCAGCGCTGCAAGCGCCGGATCCTTGAGCTCGGCAACATGGCGTGCCGAACCCGCCGTATCGGCACCCACAACCATTTTCAGACCCATCGAGCGGATGATATTGCGGCACTGTCCCAGGGCCGGGATCTGGCTCATCACCGACTTGATACCTTCGAGTGTAGCACCCTTGATCGCCATCAACTGATGATGAATGCGCAAGAAATGCTCGCCCGTAATGAAAAGCCCGGACTCCGGTAACAGATGATGAATGTCGGTAATGCGTCCGTGCAGAGAATTCTCGATCGGCAACATCGCCAGGTGCGCTTGATTGTCTTTGACCGCGGCGAACACGTCTTCGAACGTCGCGCAGGGCAATGGGATCATCTGCGGAAAAACTTCCAGACACGCCATGTGCGAGTTCGCTCCAAGCTCGCCTTGAAATGCAATCATATTCGAAGGATTTGTCATCGCTTTCCAATCACAGGCCTGGGCCCCAGCAATTGCCGCGCCCGCTCAAGATCGGCGGGCGTATCGACACCAAGAGGCACGCCTTCCACAACACGAACTGCAATCGACATCCCCGCCTCCAGCGCCCGCAATTGCTCCAGTTTTTCGCGCAGCTCAAGCGCCGACGGCCCCATCTTCACAAAGCGCTCAAGTGCCGCACGCCTGTAAGCATAGATCCCGATGTGATGGAAATGCGGACCATCCCCCCACGGTGCGGTAGCGCGCGTAAAATACAGCGCCCGCCCCTCGCGCTGGCCGGGCTGAAAGGCCACCACCGCCTTCGTCACATTGGGATTTGTGCGCTCACCGTCATCTACAATTTCCGTCACCAGCGTAGCGATATCCGCCCCCGATTGCCCCAGTGTTTCAACGGCCCCTCGCACCAACGCCGGATCGAGCGTCGGCACATCGCCCTGCACATTGACAATCACCTGGTGGCGCATCTGCGCATCGAGCATCGACAGTGCCTCAAAAATGCGGTCAGACCCTGACGGATGTTCCGGATCGGTCTGTATCGCTTCCCCGCCCGCGGCCAAAACCGCATCGACGATTTCGCTCTCGGCCGCCGCAACGACAACGCGGCCCGCTTTTGCCTCGCAGGCCCGGCGCCAAACGTGGACAATCATCGGCGCGCCGTGAATATCGGCGAGCGGCTTGCCCGGCAAGCGCGTTGACGCCATGCGGGCCGGGATCAGGATTAGTGGTTCGCTCATCTCAAACACAGTGTGTTCTAGGCTTCGTTCGACAACCAAAATGCGACGTTCCGCCGCAATGACCATAAAGTCACCGCAGCTATTGTCTGGCCGCATTTCATCGCCTGCGCAACTCCGCAGTTCTTCTGCATTTTACCTCATCCGGCACGCCCAAGGATTGTTAAATGGATTCCTTCGAGTGGAACAAGATTTTCGGCGCTGTGCTTGGCACCGCGCTTTTCGTCGTCGCCCTCGGCATAGTCGTCGACGGTGTCATGGCGCCCGAAAAATCTGACAAACCCGGCATGGACGTTGTTATCAAGGATGATCCCGGCACAGGCGGCGGCACCGCGCCAGTTGCAGAACTCAAGCCCGATTGGGGAACAGTCTTGCCCGCAGCCGACCTCGTCGCTGGCGAAAAACTTCACACGCGTTGCTTTCAGTGCCACGACTTCGCCAAAGGCGGCCCCGACAAAATCGGCCCCAATCTTTACGGCGCTGTTGGCGCCAACCATGCCAGGCAACCAAACTATGCCTATTCGCCTGCACTGCGCGCGCTGGCGGCCAAAGCCTGGGGTTACGAAGAACTCAACGAGTTCGTAAAAAGTCCCAAGACAGCGATGCCGGGAACCAAAATGGCATTCCCGGGCCTGTCTAAAGTTCAAGATCGCATCAACTTGATTGCCTATTTGCGCACGTTGTCGGATTCCCCGCTTGCCGTTCCCGCGCCAAACCCGGCAGCGCCGCCGCCGGCCGCACCCGCTGATGGTTCAGAACCTCCCGCTGGTGAACTTCAGATTCCGCCTCCAGGAATATCCACCGACGGACTGGCTCATGACGCCCCTCCAGTTGAAGCACCACCCGCCCCCACTCCGCCACCAGGAGGCGGCGGGCACTAGGCTCAGCTGAATTCAGCCCATGCCAAAAGGCGCCCTGCTGTTTCAGCCCTCCGGCTATCCGCATGAAATCTGGTCGAACCATTTGCGGCGTCTGCTGCCAGATCTGGATATCCGCACCGCCGAAGACGACGCGCGCGCCAACGACATCGCCTACTGCGTCGCCTGGAAACCACAACCTGGAGCGCTAAGCGCACTCAAAAACCTGGCCGTCGTCTTCTCGATGGGTGCTGGCGTCGATGCCATCGTGGCCGACCCGACCTACCCAAAACATGTCCCCCTATCGCGTGTCGTCGATCCAACGCTCAGTCAGGCCATGACGGAGTACGTCGTCCTCAATGTCCTCTACTGGCACCGCCGTCAACACGACCTGGCCGCTTTGCAAAAAGCAAAGAAGTGGCGCCAGATCGTAACTCCGCGCGCCGAATACATTCGCGTCGGCATTTTGGGGTTCGGCGTCTTGGGCCAGGCCGCCGCATCCGCCCTGAAGCCGCTCAACTACCAGATCTCGGGCTGGAGCGCCTCGCCAAAATCCGCCGATGGCGTTCGCACGTTCCACGGCGACGCGGGCCTGCAAGCTTTCTTGAGTGAAACGGACATCCTTGTCTGCCTCTTGCCGCTAACTCCCGCAACCCGCGGCATCCTCAACGCCAAAACCTTCGCAAGCCTGCCCTTCGGCGCCTGTGTCATCAACTGCGCCCGCGGCGGGCACCTGATCGAAGACGATATAGTCGCAGCCCTCGACTCGAACCACCTACGCGGCGCGACGCTCGATGTTTTCCAAATCGAACCCTTGCCAGAAGCAAGCCCGCTCTGGACGCATCCAAAAATCATCGTCACCCCGCACGCCGCAGCCGTGACAGACCCCGC
>JAWXBO010000203.1:0-2811 GCA_034440175.1 Alphaproteobacteria bacterium | reverse complement strand
GATCAGTCTCTGGTGTCCCTTTATTCCGAGGCGATTGCCGGACTGGGAGACGGCGAAGGCGAACTGCGGGCGCGGCTGCTCGGTCAACTGGCCATCGAGCTCAAATACGGACCCGAGCGGCAGAAGCGGCACTCGCTATCGGCTGAGGCCCTGGGCATCGCGCGGCGCGGCGGCGACCAGCTTACGCTTGCGCGAGCCTTGTCGGCGCGGATATTCGCCATCGAGGACCCGACGACCCTGGTCGAACGCTTGCAGATGACGGCGGAGCTTGAAACTCTTGCGGCGGCGCTTGGCCACAATGAGCTGGGATGCTTGACGGCACGCCAGCGTTTTGTGGCGCTGCTTGAATCCGGTGACGCTGTGGGGGCGGAGCGGGCGCTGGCCCGGTGCGCGCAGCTGGCGGCGCAACTGCGCGTGCCGTTTTTCGACTGCTTTGTCCGTTTTGTACGCACCATGTGGGCTCTGATGCGGGGCGAGCCCGATGCGGAACAGCAGATATTTTCAACCTTTCAGGCGGGAGTGGCGATCAGGCTGCCGCAGGCAGGCAATGCGCTGGGCGCGCAAATGTTCGAGTTGCGTGCGCGGCAGGGCCGTCTGGGTGAACAGCTCGATGCCATTCGCACGGCCGTGAAGACGCATCCAAATGTTTCGGCGTTTCATGCGGCTCTGGTTTTTTCACTGTGCGAAACAGGTGCGCTGGATGAAGCACAAGAGCACATGGAGCAGTTGATCGCGAACGACTTTAGCCTGCCACTCGACATGAATTGGCCAGGGACTATAAACTTTCTGAGCGAAGCGTGCGGCATGCTGCGCAACAGGCAAGCCGCGAAAATACTGTACCCAAGGCTTAAACCCGTGGCGGAACAGGTTGGCGTGACTGCGGCGGTGCGATGTGACGGATCGCTTGCCCATCCAGCCGGGATACTGGCGAGCTGTCTTCAGCAATGGGCCGACGCAGAGATGCATTTTGAGTTTGCATTGGAGGTCAATGACCGGATCGGCGCCAGGATTGCATCGATCCGAACCCGCCGGGCCTATGCGTCCATGCTGATTGAGCGAAACTTCGCCTCCGACCACAAGCGGGCGGCCGATTTGATCAGTGCCGGTTTGGGCGCTGCGGCTTCGATTGAGATGCCGGCGGAGACTGCGAAGCTGGAAAATTTACGCCAAAGTCTTGGGTAGAATGGCGGCTTTTCGGTGTGTCCTGTTTCAGTACTTCCCTGCCGACACTTCGCGACAATGACATACGCAGTGGGCTGACACGCCGCTATCCCGAACCACCGGCGGCGCAGGGTGTTATTGGCACCGGGCGGAACAGGAGGGACCAGAGGAATTCCAGTTTGGTGCGGGTGGCGCGTCTGGGGTCGTTTGGAGGCAGGTCGGTGCTGCCGCGGGTGATGGGCAGAGCGCCGCACAAATTTTCGGCAAGCGGTGCATTGATGGAGCGGTTGTGGCAGGTCATGCAGTTTGACAACACGCCGTTGGAAAATTTTCCTTCGACGTAGGGGTTGAAGACAATTTTGGGGCTGCTGTCCTGCTCGCGCGGGGTGTCCATGCTCAAGGTGGTGTTCATCAGGTAGTTTTGCCAGACGCCTTGTACTTCGCGAGGACGGTTTTGCGCGTAGGGGCCTTGATCGGGCCGGTCATGCCACCAGAATGTCGACCAGACCCAATCGGGGATCTCGCGCGTTGAGACATGCATGGCGACGAGCACGGCGTAGTCACCCACCTGGACATCGCCGAAGTCGTCTATCTGGGCGTCGTCGATGGCTTTGAGAATTTGCGGGGTGATTTTGAAATGATAAAAGTCGCTGAGGGGCACGGCGTGCGAGTCTTGGCGGAGCTTTCCGTTGAAATTCATGGTGGTGCGATTGCCAGCCGGCATTTCTGTTCCAGGCGTCACGACGGCGACAACGCGCTTCCATGTCTCGGCGCCGTTGCCCCGTTTGTCCTTTGGATTTCCAGCGCCCGAGTCAATCGGGTTTGCCGGATCGTTGTCCCACACCGGTACTGGGCTGATGCCCTCGCCGCGCACCGGCCACCATACGGTTTTGACGGCGACGGCGGCGTTGGGGAAGGCTGGCACGGTTCGCAGTTCGGGCGGCGTGTGCTGGGCATTGAATTTTGCATTCAGGCCGGCAACGGTTTTGCTGAGGTACATTTTATTGTTGCGTATGTAGTCGTAGGATTCGCGATTGAACAGGATTTGCGAAAGTCGCGACTCACCGGGATCATCGGCGTGGGTGGAGAATTGGCGTGGCGTTGCGAAGTGTTCGCGCAATCCCCGTTTTCCCGAGTCAGAGTTTGAATTGGGGTCATAGGCGCGCGGCATCGAGTACCACGTTTCGAAGGCCGCAGCTTGATCTTGCGAAGGTTGATGGGTCAATCCCGCCCACACCATCCAGGCATGTTTTCTGATGGCTTCGACATCGACCCTGTCACGATAGTTCAGCAGGGTTTGTTGATTGGCCGGAAAGTCATATCCGGGCGGAATACCACGATAGGTGTTGTCTGCAGAGTCTTTGGCGCCGGCGTTTGCCCACAGAATACAGGCAGCGGCGCAGACGATGATGCGAGTGAGCGGACGCGTGCGCATGGTCTATCACCTTTTCTTCTTCGAGGCGGGCTTGGGCAGGGTCACCAGGATTTCGGGTCCAAGGCTCGCGCCTTTTTCAAAACGCAGCTTTTTGTACTTTGCTGAAAATCGTCCTGGTGTGTAGGCGGTGGCGGGCGGGCGTTTGGGAAAGATTCCCATGCGGATGTAGGTTTGAGCGATGAGCTGGGAGCAGAAGAAGTTTTTAAGTCCGCTGG
>JAWXBO010000202.1:0-8883 GCA_034440175.1 Alphaproteobacteria bacterium | reverse complement strand
GGCCAGCATCGCCGCCGTCTGCTTCACCGAACCCGAAATCGTAAGCGCCGGACTTTTGCCATCGCAAACCGAAGGCGAAACCATCATCGGCCAGTTCCCCTTCGCAGCCTCGGGCCGCGCCCTGTCAATGGATGCCGCCGACACCGGAGGCTTCGTCCGCGTGGTGGCACGCAAGAGCGATCACCGCATCCTCGGCATCCAGGCCGTCGGCGCCCACGTCAGCGAACTCAGCGCCGAATTCGCCCTCGCTTTAGAAATGGGCGCCCAACTTGAAGACATAGCCGGCACCATCCACGTCCACCCGACCTTAAGCGAAGCCTTCCACGAAAGCGCACTCAAAGCGCTGGGCCACGCGATTCACATTTGAACACCCAATGCTATCATGTCCCGCGACGGCCGCGGCTGTCCGGTTAAGTTTTTTGGACTTTGGCGTAGCAAAGCACTGCAACGAATTCCGTAGAGCTGTGGTTATGCAGGACACAAACGAAAAAAACCTCGTCATAGCCGGGCTCTTGCCTGTCCTCCGAGGCCTGCAGGGCGAAGGGGGATCCCCCGGGGCTACCCAGCGTCGGCGTGGCAGAAGGGTTCGCCACATTCCCAGGCAGAAAATTGTTTCGTCGCGTAGACACGCGACGGCTGGGTCACCGGCACAAGGCCGGTGATGACGAAGGTTTTTGTACTTTCTGACTCAACCGGACAGCCGAGGCGATGCCCCACGACTTGCGCAATCAAGACGAAAGTCGTGGATGGAGTGCCTTCGCACACCAAGACAAGTGTAGTAGGCCAAAAATTCCACCCTCGCACCCTTGCGCGGCGCCCTCTGAGGGCCCACATCTTCCCCGCACTTTCCTTGGGAGGCTCCTGTTACATGTCCGACGTCGTAATCCGCACGCCAATGCAATATCTCGACCGCGCGCTCACCACCTTGCGCGACATGGGCATCGTGCCCGCCAAGGGCGAGGACGCGCCGATCAACGCCCTGTTGCAGAAAATCTCTGACCTTGACGCCGACCGCATCGCCGTCATCGCCCGCACCCTGAACCAGGCCTCGAACTTCAACGAGATCGTGCGCGATCACGTCTCGGCTATGCAGGTTGGCGACCGCTATCGCCAGATCACCGACGGCTTCAATTCCATCCGCGACGACGCCAAGGCGATGGTCGACCAGATCACGGACGGCAAGGTCAGCGTCTGGGAACGCGCCACCAATTCGTGGATGAAACTCACGCGCGGCGACGTCGCCGACCGCTTCGATAAAATTCGCGGCATCTACCTCAGCGTCACCAAGGAAACCAAAAATCAAATCGAACGCGAAGCGGCGATCCTTGAGGCCTATCGCGATTTCCGTGGCGCCCTGAAACAGGCCGAGGTCATGGCGCTCGAAGTTCTGAAAAAGGCCGAATGGAAACTCGACGAAGCCAAAAAGAAACTGAACGAAGCCGCCAATGCCGTCGCAACCTTTTCAGGCACCGAACCCGCCGAGCGCGCCAAGCTCGAGCTCATCCGTGATGAGGTGCTGCGTCAAACGCAAGACGAGGACAAACGCTATCAAATCTCGAAAGACCTCTCCGACAATCTGACTATCGGCTACAACACGTCTGAAGTCATCATGGCCCGCCTGATGCAGACGACGAACGCCAAGGAACGCATCTACGCCCAGGCCGTCAGTTTCTTCTCGACCAACGACACCGTGCTGACCGCGCTCAAGGCCTCGTTCACCGGCATGTTCGGCTTGCACGAATCGACCGAAACCCTGAACGCAATGAAGGAAGGCGTATCGCGCTCGATCGAAGTGCTCTCCGAAATCGGCGACAAGGTGCAAGAAGCGGCAGTCCGCGCGGGGTATGGCCCCACCATCCGCGCCGACGCTGTGAAGAAGCTCGTCGACAGCGTCGTGAACTTCCAGGAGAAATCGCAAATCATCATCGATGAAATGCGCAAACTCTCCACCCAAAACTCTGCCGAAATCCGAGACGCCGTCGAAGACGGCAAACGCCGCCTCGCCACGCTGGTGGCTCAGGGAAAAGCGTTTAACCTCTGATGACGAACGCGGCAGTTGCCAAACCGCAAACGCTCGACGAGCTGATGCTGGCCATGGACGTGGTCGACACGATCCGCCATCGCGAGCTCATCGTTGAGCGCGAGCTCGGCCAGGGCGACCGCGATGACGCCCTGCGAACACGACTGCGCGAAATTTACAAAACGCAAGGCATCGAAGTCTCCGGCGCCGCCATCGATCAGGGCATCAAGGCGTTAAAGGAAAGCCGCTTTGCCTACGCGCCGCCCGCCCCCGGCCTCGCGCGCTCGCTTGCGCTCATTTGGGTCAGCCGCAAACGGATCGGCACATGGGCCGCAGCAATCGTGTTCGCCACGGCCGCCCTCTGGGGCACGTTTCAGTATGGCTACGTCGTGCCCGCGCGCCAAGCCACAGAAAATGCCCTGATCGAGCTTACACAAACACTGCCCGCTGAACTCCAGTCCGCCTACAACGCCGCCCGCATCGAGGCCCGCGTCGAGGAGGCAATCAAATCCGCTGAATCACTCAAGCGCGACGGCAGTTCCGCAATCGCCGGCAAAAACGCAGCCGGTGCACGCGACGCGATAGCGGCGTTGCAAACCCTGCGCACGCAATTGATCCAAACCTACCGGCTTATAGTCGTATCGCGTTCCGGCGCATCGTCAGGCGTCTGGCGTGTGCCCGACGGCAATTCATCGGCGCGAAACTACTACGTCATCGTCGAAGCCATAGCGCCCGGCGGCCAAACACTTGACCTGCCCGTCACGAGCGAGGAAACCGGCCGCACAACAACCGTATCCGCCTGGGGGATACGTGTCCCTGAATCGTTCTTCGACGCCATCAAACGTGACAAGCAGGACAATGGCATCATCGAAAATAACACCATCGGCGAAAAACATCGCGGCGAACTGAAGCCCCGCTTGGTCTTTCAAGCAGAAGGCGGCGCCATTACGTCGTGGGATGAGTAATGTTTGTAACCGGGCGCGAAGCACTGTCATCCGTTGAACACGCCATCTCGGATGTGCGCAGCAACGAAAACCGGTTAGCGCAGGTTTTGGCGTCCTCGACGCAAGAGGCCGAGCGTCTGCGCAATAACCTGACCGGACATTTCCGCGCCCTCGCGCTGATCCGTCTCGATGCCCTCGTGCGCAACACCGTCATTGGCGAACTCGACGCGGCCGAGCGCCGTGCCCTGGAGATTTTGCGCACTCACAAAGCCAAGCTTGAGCAACTCCTCATTCGTCATGGCGGCGCACAAAATACGCTCATCACCGCGCAAGCCGTGCACCGCGAGAAAACCACAGCCGTCGAAACCGCCCACGCGCCCATCGCCGCGTTGCAAGCCCAGGTCGAAAAGCAAACGGAGTCAGACCCCACCTGGACCGCGCAACGTGACCGCGTCGCTTCAACACGCGCCATCGCAGAGGCCGCCGACAAAAAAGCTGACCAGGCCGAAGCCGATCACGCAAGCAAACGCAAACCCTACGAATCCGATCCGCTGTTCATGTATCTGGTCAACCGCAGCTTCGCGACCCCAGGGTACAAGGCCTCAAACTTCGTTCGCTTTTTCGATCGCAAAGTGGCCCAGCTTGTCGGCTTTGACACAGCTCGCCCGAACTACACGCTCCTGAACGAAATCCCCGCCCGCCTGCGCGAACACGCCAACGAGCTGGTCAAGCGCCTCGAAAGCGAAGACCACACCCTTGAACAGATCGAGCGTTCAGCGTTGATGGCGGCGGGAATATTGGAACTCGAGAAAAATCTGACAACAGCAAAGGGTGAACTCAAAGAAGCGTCGGACGCGCTGAACAAGGCGCAAACCGCACTGGCAGCACTCGATCAGGAACGCGCGAAGCTACTCGAAGAAGGCGACCGCCGCGCCCACGACGAAGCACTGGCGATCCTCACGCAAACCATCGCCAGCGAAGACTTGCAAACCATGTATCGAGAGGCGCGCGCAACCTCGACTGCCGACGACGATCGCCTGGTTCCCCAGATCGAGCAAAGCCAGAACGCCATCGCAAAGGCCGAAACCGAGATCACGAAAATTCGCGATGAGGTGCGGGAGATCGCCCGCCGCCGCAGCGAGCTTGAGGGCGTACGCGAAAAATTCCGCTCCAAGCGCTACGACCGCCCGAGCGGCCAGTTCGAATTTGACGGTAACAACGCCATCGGCGACCTGATCGGCGGCATCGTCCGTGGCTCAATCCAGGGCGCGCTGCTGTGGAGCCTGTTCGAGAACGGCTACCGCAAACGCCGCGACTGGGACGACGACGATGACAAAGATGACGACGACGATGACGGCGGCGAACGTGGTCCC
Organism: Alphaproteobacteria bacterium; assembly: GCA_034440175.1. Taxonomy (GTDB): domain Bacteria; phylum Pseudomonadota; class Alphaproteobacteria; order Micropepsales; family Micropepsaceae; genus SZUA-430. The sequence continues at coordinate 4,546 of JAWXBO010000202.1, read as the reverse complement.
TGGAGCAAAAACCGCTCCGCCCCACGCTTCCGCTTCCCCTCATCCTCCTTCCCAAAAATGGGCGGCGGCTTCGGCGGCGGAGGCTTCAAAACCGGAGGCGGCTTCAAGGGTGGCGGGTTTAGAACCGGCGGAAAATTTTAGTCCTGGGAGCGCCGGCTTCCAGCCGGCACTTTTTCTTCTCTTAATAAGAGCCGGCAAGATGCCGGCGCTCCCAGAAACTCACGGAATAAGCACCACCCGCCCCACCGCCTTGCGGCTCTCGATATAGGCGTGCGCCGCCGCCGCTTCTTTCAGCGTAAATATCTTGTCGATCACGACCTTGAGCTTGCCTTGGCCCGCATCGCCGATATGGCGCTGGATCATGTCATGCGCCCGATCGGTCATGATCTCCGCCCCCAGAAACACACCCGTCAGCGAGCGATTGCCACCCATCAGGCTCGACACATCGATGCTCATCTTTTCGCGGCCCGCGTTCCCGACCATCGACACCCGCCCGCGATGGCCCAGCGCCAGCAAACTCTTCTGCAACGTCGAGCCGCCGACCGGATCGACGATCAGATCAACGCCCTTGTTGTCCGTCAGCTTCATCACTTCTCCAACCAGGTCATGCGTCACATAGTTGATGCCGTGATCCATACCCAGCGGTTTCAGCCTCGCCAGCCTGTCGTCGCTTGATGCCGTAGCAAACACCCGCGCCCCCGCACGCTTGGCCAGCTGAATGGCGGCGTTCCCGACCGCGCCCGCGCCCGCCTGCACCAGCACCGTTTCGCCCGCTTTCAACCGCCCGAACTCGAACAGACAATCGTCCGCCGTCCCGAACGGCACCGGAATGGCCGACGCCTGCTTGATGTCGAACCCGTCCGGCACCGGCCAGGCATTGCGCGCCGGCACCGAACGAAATTCCGCATGCGACCCGAACGCATTCACGGTCACAACGCGCTGGCCTACTTTCAGATGCGCAACTTCCTTGCCAACCTGCACGATCGTTCCCGCGGCCTGATAGCCCACAACATGCGGCACCGTGATCAGCGCCCCGCCGCCACGGTTCAACGTATCGCCGCCCTCAATGCTGACAGCCTCAACCTTGATAACCACACCCGCCGCATAACAATGCGGATCCTCCACGTCTTCATACTTGAACACGGACGGCGGACCATTCTCGTAATAGACGGCGGCTTTCATGGGGGGGCCTTTCGGATGAAGACAGTAACACTATGGGAATGCTTAGCTTTTTTCCAGCCGGCTTGTGCTAAGTCCCGAGGGACCCGTGCATCGCCGACATTGAAGCCGGTCGGTTTCGCACATTGATGGGGCCAGGACTGCGGCAGCGATTGAAGTCGTTGACGCGCGCTGCAATTGCCAAGTCTGACCGCGTCAAACGGCGCAAGTGAGTAGGGATGTCCAGCGTTGGTACGTGCGACTACGCAAAGCGCTGAAAGCAACTTTAGCGCCATCTTAGTGTGGACGGCAACTCACTTTGGCGCAGTCGACGCTGTCCCACTCGGCGACATCGTGATGCAAAACGGTTTGGTCTATCGTAGAGAGCGCGAGTAAGGCTGGGTCTACGTTCTATTCAAGCGCTTCCAATGGCAGTCGACGGTTGCCGCCGGCCTTCTTTGCGGACGCCGTGACGCTTGGCGATGTCTTTCCGGCCGCGAGCGACCCAAAATCCGCGATCGACACAGGTGGCTTGTCTGGAAACTGCGCCACAAGTTGCAGTTTGCCCCCCATAGCCTCAATGTACGAGCGCAGAGTGGACAGCAAGAGATCGCTGTTATGCTCGATGCGCGAAATCGACTCCTGTGTGGTCCCCAGCGTCTCGGCAAGTCGCACTTGCGTAAATGTGTGCGCTTTGCGCAGTTGGCCAAGGCTCATCTCCTCCTGTTCAAGCTCGTGTGCGCGCCGCTTCACCGCCTCGCGCTGCGCTGGCGTAAACTTTGCCAGGACTTCTTTGTGTGTTCGTACTGTTCGCATCATTTCCTACCGTTTCCGGCCTTTGGGCCTGTTTCTTTGTTGTTTCAACGCCGTTATATGTTCGTCGAAACGCATGTCGGCACGCTCAATCAGCTTGCGATAGAACTCAGGTCCACTAACACCTGACTTATCGCCTGCTACCAACAACAGTGCATGCCGTCGCGGGTCAAACTCAAAGGCAACGCGCCACACACCGCCATCGGCATCGAACCAGAGTTCCTTCATATTTGCGTGCTTCGATCCTTTGAGCGTGTCAACCAAGGGCCGTTTCGCCTGAGGCCCGAGCACGGCAAGCCTTTCGGCTCTGGCGAGCAGTTCGATTTTCACTGCCTCCGGCATCTTTACGATCTCCGCTGCAAACAGATAGTGATAGTCGATCACCCAAGCCATTCCGCAAGATCCATCGTCCAGATATAAGCTTAAAGATATATACTGTCGAAGTTATACTTGTCTTAACCACCTTCAATTGCATCCCCCGTTGACTCTCCCCCCGGCCTGTGAGATAAAGAACAAAACACGAACTTAACGCTCAAAAACAGCGCAAAACCAGCGAGGTTGACCCGTGCCATACTCTTTGGCGGCGGAGGGAGTTGCTTCCCTCCGGCAGACCGCATCCCTTAAGCAGGCGATCGAAGCGATCGAGGCGGTTTGCCTGCGCGGCAAGACCAAAAGCGCCCGGGTTCACGTCGAAACCGGTGTGACGGAAATCGACGAGGCGCTAGGCGGTGGCCTTACCCGCGGCACCATCCACGAGCTGCTGCCAAAGTCGGTCCAGGACCTCGGTGCCGCCGCCGGCTTTGCCTTTGGCCTCGCCGCCCGCGCCCACGAAACCAACGCCCACACGCTCTGTATCCAGCACGATTTCACCAGCCTGGAGACCGGCCGGCCCTATCTGCCGGGCCTGAAACTCTCGGGCTTCGACACGTCGTCACTCATCTATCTCCACGTGCCGCGCGCCGAAGACGTGTTGTGGGCAATGAATGAGGCGCTCAAGTGCCGGGGCTTCTCCACCGTCATCGCCGAATTTCCCGCCCACGCCCGCATGCTGGACCTCACCACCACCCGCCGCCTGACGCTCGCCGCGCAGGAAGGGCTTGGCTTCGGATTGATCTTGCGCCACGCCGCACACGCCGAACCCAACGCCGCAACAACGCGCTGGCTCGTCTCGTCAGCGCCCAGCCGCAGCGATTCTCTCGGCGGCCTCGGGCCCGCAAGCCTTCATCTTGATCTCGTGAAAAACCGCTTTGGCTCGTCCGGCCAATGGCAGGTCGAGTGGCACTCCCATGAACGTAAATTCCAATCCGCCCCATCTTCCGGTACGTCGTTATCTGGCAATCTGGTTCAACCATTTACCCACCGACCGGATCGAACGCTCGCACTCGCCAAGGCCGTCTGAACCACGCGTCATCGTCCGCGAAGTCAAAAGCGCCTTGCGCCTGGCGGCCATGAACGCCAGCGCAGCAACGCTGGGCCTCAAAACCTTCATGCCGCTCGCCGATGCCCGCGCCATGTATCCCGCCATCCTGGTCGGCCACGCCGACGACACCGCCGATCTGCGCCTGCTCGAAGCCATCAGCGATTGGCTCGCCCGCTACACACCGCTCGTGGGCCTGAACGCCCCCGACGGCGTCATGCTCGACATCAGCGGCTGCGCTCATTTGTTCGGCGGCGAAGAGGCGATGCGCAAGGACATCGTCCGCCGCCTCCACGCCCAGGGATTTTCCGCACGAACCGCCATAGCCGGCACACCAGGTGCCGCCTGGGGCCTCGCGCGTTACGGCCACAAGCGCATCATCGCCGACAGCGAGCTGCGCGAAACCCTGACAGCACTGCCCCTCGCCGCTTTGCGCCTCGACCCGGACAAAATCGACGCCCTCGCCCGCGTCGGTTTGAAAAAAATCGCCGACATCACAGACCGCCCGCGCGCGCCCCTCGCCGCCCGCTTCGGCGCGACGCTTCTGCGCCGCCTCGACCAGGCCTTGGGCCTCATCGAGGAACCCATCACCCCGCGCCTGCCGGTACCGCCTTACATCGCCGAGCGCAATTTTGCCGAACCGGTCACCCACGAAGATTTCATTCTGCAAACGATCGAGCACCTCGCCGTCGAACTCGCCAAGACCATGGAGCAGCGCGGCGACGGCGCCCGCGCTTTGCAGGTGACACTCTTCCGCGTCGACGGCGCCGTCCGCAGACTGTCGGTCGCCACCAGCAAACCCCTACGCGACCCCCGCACCCTCTGCCGCCTGTTCAAGGAACGCTTCGCCTCGCTCACCGATGAACTTGACCCCGGCTTCGGCTTCGATGTCATTCGCTTGTCCGTCACCACCGCCGAGAAAACCCAGGCCGCTCAAACCAACATCGTCGAAAGCGCCAACGGCAGCGACAGCGTCGACCACCTCATCGACCGGCTCGGCGTGCGCTTTGGCACCCGCCGCGTTCAACGCCTGGGACTAGCCGAATCCCACATCCCCGAATACGCCGTGACCAACGTGCCTGCATCTTCCTGGGAGCGCGGGCATCCTGTCCGCTCTTCCTTCGAGTCTCTTGAGAGCTCCAGGAGGCAAGACAGCTT
>JAWXBO010000201.1:0-21632 GCA_034440175.1 Alphaproteobacteria bacterium | reverse complement strand
ATACCACGCGCGGACTCATCGAATCGACACCGGTGGTCGATTGCACCAAGAAAGTCGGTTACCTACCCAACCTACCCAAGTCGTTCACGGCCGGCATCGAAACCGGCTACGGCGATCTGACGATCCCCAGGAAGCCCTATCTCTCGCTCGAGTTCGGCGGCAATCAATATCTCGGCGTCGTCGATCATGAACGCGTGGCTTTGGTCGCCACGATGCTGCTCTCGCTCACCCACGAGTTCGATTGTGATCGCCTGCCAAATATCAGTTTCGGCATCCCCCGCCATATGCGCTGGATGTCATCGGCCGAACTCTTCGGCTACGACTACAGCGTCTACTCAAGCAACGGTTCGATCAACACCACGAACGAAGGCGTTGGCATACCTGGCACCGGCGATCCTTGGGCGAATTTCCCTGCAGGCGTGTTCCTGGCCGACCCGGATTTCAACGATGTGACTGACATCAACTACAGCCACAAGTCGGAGCTCGACGGCCTATCGCTCGGGTTCGGTCAGAAATCGTACTACACCGGCTGGACCTCGACGCTGGGGCTTGGCCTGTCATACACGCGCCTTGAAACGTCAGATACGCTGACCGGAAGCGTCGACGGCTTCCTAACCGATTTTGGCTACAACACCGATATCGAAACACGCAACTTCGGGCTGTTCGTTCAAGGCGGCGCCGAAATCGCCATCGACGACTACTGGGACACGGCTCTACGCTACGCCGGTGAGTTCTCAGGCTTCAGGATCGCAGTCGATGCCAAAGCCGGCGTGAACGTCCTCGACGCGCAAGGCGCCGACAGCCTCTACCTCAGCGGGTTCATCACCGACACGCAGCGCGTCAGCGTCTCCAAGGACGACACGACGTTTGGCTATCAACTGGGAGCCGCGTTGAAATATACGCCGCCGGGCGCGCGAGCTTTGGAGCTCTCCTTTGGTACCCAATACGGCGAATCCGACATTCACCCGGTTGTCAATCGTTCGGGCCAAACGGATGAGAAATCGCAGATCGAATTCGAAACGCAGGAGAGGTTCCAGGCCTTCTTCGGCTTGAGACTGAGGTATTGAGGATCGTCACGCCGGCAACGTAACCCGATAGACCAGGACCAAATTGTCATGCTCGAAGCCGCCGTCATAGGCGCCGTCGGGCATGAAGCCGTTCATAGTGCGAAAATCGTTGTCGTTGCCCACAAATAGCAATCGCTCACGCGGCCGTTTGGCATTCAGCACCGGCGATAAAACCAACGACTCCCATTTCGCAGAAAGCAATTGATGCCCTTGCGTCGCAGCGCGCGCCGATAAACCAACGCGATTGAGCTCGCTCTCATCAGCAATGTCTAGAAACGGTGTAAGCATGACAGGAACTATTTCCGGTTCCAGTTTGCCATCGGGCGCAACAGACTTGACTTTGTGCTCGTACTTGGAACCGGCAAGATTTGTCGCGCCAGCCAACGACCCGATCATCACCTTCTTGAACGCAATCGGTTTCCCGCGGTGACGCTCCTTGGCGCCAAAGCCGCGATTGTCACGCGCTAAAATCAAAACGCGCGCGTCATCGAGCACCACAATTTCGTTGGCCTCGGCCGGGCGGTTCTCGTCTCCATAAGGCGGCAACGCGACGACATAATGTGCCACCGGTTCTCGTGGAAAATCCTGACCCGCAACATCAAACACCAGCAGCCGCGTATACCGCCAACTTGTCTGCGGCCCGTCGCGGTCCTGGCGCAACGGACTTTGCAGCAGCGCATAAAGTTTCCGCCCATCCGGTGACAGTGAAAGTCCCTCGAACCCATCATTCGGCATCCGCCCACGCTGAACGTCCGTGCCGTCCGCCGAAGAAAAGCAGACCGTGCCGTCAACATGAGGCACAAAGGCGCCGGGAGGCGGGATCACGCCGGTCATCTTCCCGTCCGGCGAGAAGCCATAAATAGCGCAGGCAAACTCGTCGCTGACGAACAGCCGTCCATCAGCGGCAACCGCCAGCCCTTCGCTATCTATTGAAATGCGGCCGGCCCCGGCGCCGCTTTTGGGGCTGGGTACGCGCGCGCCCTGATGTTTGATCCAGTGGTCCTGCGGGTCGATGCCCGTCGTCAGCGCACCGTTCCCATCGCGCAAATATCGGGAGCCCGCCAATGACAGGCTGAAGGTGCCATCCTTCAATGCAAACGCTATCCGGTGAACCCGCGAAGCATAATCGCTGAACTTGCCCTGCTCTGGAACGTTGAACCCCCTGTCCGGCAGCGCCAGGAAGACCCCGGACACGCCGTCACCCTTTGCATCCCATGAGCCTGGTTCCAGCGCCAAACCAGAAAACGAGCCCAACGTGTCACCCATGAGGTCGCGCGTTGCCGCCGGAATCCGGCCCAACCCGATAAGGCGATAGGCCTTGTCCTGATTATCCATATCGATTTGACCCTTGACGCCAGCCGCAATGATGCGCGTCTATTCTACCTGCCATAATGACAAATGAGGGGTAAGGCATGAAACGGCAGTTCACGCTGGCAATGTCGCTTGCAGTATTGCTCGCATTGCCAGTGTCGGCCCAAACGCCGCCCCCCAAACCCCCGTCAGCAATGCCAGAGGCTGCAACCACGCCGTCGCCCGATCGGCCGCCTTTGACCATGCAACCCGTGCCAAACGATCCTGAACCACCCAAGCCTAAACCAGGCAAACTGCCGGATCCTATAGACGCCGCGGAAGATGACGAAGGCACAATGCAGCGCAAACCGCCGTCGCACCGCTGTTTCGTGCGGGACATCATGGCGTTCTATGACCGCACCCATGTGCGCTGTTACAATCGCGCTCGCAACAAATTCAATTTTTTCGCCGTCGATACCGGCCAACCGGTTGCCGAGACGGTGTTGCTCAAAGCCTGGCGCAGTATGCGCTCCGGCAAGCCGTTGACGATCACCTACGCGCCGTCCAGCGACGTCAATCCCGTCAACTGCGCCAAATCCGATTGCCGCAGACTGTTGGATGTCCTGAACTAAAAATCGCAGGCGATGCCTTTGATTTCCCAGTCGCCATAGCGCACAGGATCGAGTCCCTTGCGGCCGCCGATCTCCTTGGCGCACGCGCCGGGCGCTTTCGATTGCTCCGCCCTTCGGGCTTCAGCCTCTGCCAGCGCTCGCTGCGCTGCAGCAGTAATCCGCGCCGCTATTTCCGTGTCTGTCGCCATGAGTCCTGTGTCCCTGCTGCCGCATCTTACAGCGATAGTGTGCGTTGACCATCTTCCCCGCGCGACGGCGCCATTTCAACCCGATAGGCTTTAAACGGGGAAAATGGGGGCAGAGATGTTGAATCGCATCGCGATTTTATTGGCGATCGCTGTGGTGTGGCCACTCTCGCTCAGTATTGCAACCGCCGCAGACTTCGATGCCCAAGCCGCCACTGAAGCCTACTTGGCCACCATTGGAGGCGCGGCGCGTGCAAAGTCTGATGCCTATTTCGAAGGCGGTTACTGGCTAATTCTTTGGGACGGCCTCTACGCTATGGCCGTGGCCCTGATCCTGCTGTTCACGCGGGCCTCAGCTGGCATGCGCGATCTGGCGGAATCGATAACCACAAGGATCTGGCTGCAGACTTTTATTTTTGCCGCACTGATCATCTTCGTAACTACAGTCATGACATTTCCCTACACGCTCCAGGTAGGGTTCTATCGCGAACACGAATACGGTTTGTCCAATCTGACCATGATGGCGTGGTTGACCGAGTTTGCCATCGGTATGGCCATCAACGTGATCATGAGCAGTATTTTTCTGGTGGGCCTTTACGCGGTCATCCGCCGCACCGGTGAAGCGTGGTGGCTGTGGGGCGCGGGCGTTGTCACGCTCTTCATCATGTTCAGCGCGACGATCGCGCCGGTTTTTATCGCGCCATTGTTCAATGACTACAAACCCATGCGCGAAGGCGAACTCAAGCAGCAAATCCTGTCGATTGCGCGCGCCAACGGTGTGCCAGCCGATGACGTGGTCGAATTTAACGCCTCCAAGCAACACAAGCGCATCAGCGCCAATGTCTCGGGCTTCATGGGCACGACCCGCATCTCGCTCAACGACAATCTGCTCAATCGCGCGTCCCCGTCTGAAGTGAAAGCGGTAATGGCCCACGAAATCGGCCATTATGCTTTGGGCCACATTTACGAAATGATCATTGCACTCTCCGTGCTGGCAGCGCTTGCCTTTCTGCTGACCGATTGGGGTTTTTATATGCTCCACGGCGCATTCGGATCCTGGTGGGGTGTGCGGGACATTTCCGACCCTGCAGGACTGCCGGTTATTGTGTTGCTCCTTTCACTCTTCGGCATGCTTGCAACGCCGCTGACCAACTCCATCGTCCGCACCAACGAGGCCGAAGCAGATATCTTTGGCCTCAACGCGGCCCGCGAACCCGACGGCTTTGCCACAACCGCGCTCAAACTTGCCGAATACCGTAAACTCGACCCCACTCCGTGGGAGGAGTTTGTCTTCTACGATCACCCCTCCGGCCGTTCTCGAATTTCCATGGCCATGCGCTGGAAGGCTGAGCACCGCAAGGAATTGCCGTTTCCCGTAGATTCCGACCCTTTAGTCGCTGAACCGCCGCCGACGCCCGCCTCATGGGGCAATCCGGGCGAATAGAGTTGCTTGAAGGAAAGGCATTTCGCACCTAAGTCTACGCCCCCGGCAATTTTTCAGGCGCGCATACCCCTATGAATTGGACCAAGACCGCAATCCTCCTTGCGTTCATGACCGCAATGTTTGTGACCGTCGGTGGACTGATCGGCGGCAGCAGCGGTATGGTGATCGCCTTCATGTTGGCCTTGGCGATGAACGCATTCGCATATTGGAACTCCGACAAGATGGTTCTGCGCATGTATGGCGCGCAGGAAGTCGGCGCCAGTCAGGAAGCAGAACTGTTTGGCCTGGTGCAAGAGCTTGCAAGGCGCGCCCAGCTGCCAATGCCCAAAGTTTACACTATTCAAAACGATCAACCCAACGCGTTCGCCACCGGACGTGACCCCCAACATAGTGCCGTCGCCGTAACAACCGGTCTGCTGGCCCGCCTCTCGCGCGAAGAATTGGCGGGCGTCCTGGCGCACGAACTTGCGCACATCAAAAATCGCGACACCTTGACGATGACCGTAACCGCCACAATCGCCGGAGCGATTTCCATGCTGGCGAATTTTGCGCTGTTTTTTCGCTCATCGACCGGCGACCGCAACAATGCCATGGGCATGATCGGCACGATCGCACTCGTGATTTTGGCGCCCATTGCCGCTGGCCTTGTCCAAATGGCCATCAGCCGCGCCCGCGAATACGACGCTGACAGGGTAGGGGCTGAAATCGCCGGTCAGCCATTGTGGCTGGCCTCGGCACTGGAGCGCATCCAGTCAGGCGCCTCTCAGATCGTCAATGCCGATGCCGAACGCAATCCGGCCACGGCTCATATGTTTATTATCAATCCGTTGGCCGGTCACGGCATGGACAATTTGTTCACGACCCATCCTTCGACCGAAAATCGCGTCGCGCGCCTGAAAGCAATGGCGCAGGGCATGGATGGTGCGGCCCAGGCTGTGCCACGACGGGGACCGTGGGGCTAATTGAACCAGCGCCCCAAGCAACCGGAAGTTCGCGGACTGGGTGCGCGCGGCGCAGCCTTGGCCACGCTGCAAGCCGTCTTCTTCAACGAGCGCCCGCTTTACGACGCGCTCGAAACCTCGGTCAGCAAAGGCGGCTTGGAAGCGCGTGACACCGCCTTCGCCCGCGCCATCGTCATGATGGTCCTGCGGCGCCTGGGAGAGATTGACGAAATCATCGCGGCCTTCCTGCGTGAACCGCTGCCGGCGCGCTCAGGGCCGGCCGAACTCATTCTGCGCATTGCCTGCGCCGAACTCGTCTTTCTCGAAATTGCCGCACACGCAAGCGTCAGCTCAGCCGTCGAGATGGCAGGGCATGACCATCGCTCGCGCCATTTCAAAGGCCTCATCAATGCTGTCGCGCGCAAAATTGCCAGCGAAGGCAAGGCCATCGCAGCAACGCTCGATGCGGAAAAACTGAATATGCCAGCCTGGGCCTGGGATGCCTGCGTCAACGCCTACGGCGAGGGCGAAACCCGGGCCATGGCCAAGGCGCACGGAACCGAACCACCGCTCGACATCACCGTCAAAAATGACGCGCTGGGCTGGGCGCAAAAACTGCAGGCTCAAATCTTACCCACCGGTACGCTGCGCCGGACCACCGGCGGCAGGGTCGAAGACTTGCCCGGGTATGCAGAAGGTCAGTGGTGGATCCAGGACGCAGCCGCCGCTATTCCCGCGCGTTTGCTGGGCGACGTACAAGGCAAAACCGTTATCGATCTTTGCGCGGCACCAGGCGGCAAGACTGCCCAGCTTGCAGCCGCGGGCGCCACGGTTACCGCCGTCGATCTCGATTTCAATCGCATGCGCCGGGTGATTGCGAATCTCCAGCGTCTGGATCTGAAGGCAGAATTTGAAGTCGCCGATGCGCTGGAGTGGCGTCCGAAAAAACTGGCTGCGGCGGTTCTGCTCGATGCCCCATGCACCGCGACCGGCACAGTCCGCCGCCACCCCGATGTGTTGTGGCGCAAAGATATGTCCGACGTGATGGCGCAAGCAGGCCTTCAAGGCCGCCTGATAGCGGCTGCTGCCGAAATGGTTGAACCCGGCGGTATGCTGATCTATTGCGTTTGCTCTCTCTCCCGGGAAGAAGGCGGAGACGTGGTTGAGAATTTCCTGAAAGACCACCGGAATTTCGCCCGTCAACTGGTCACCGCCGACGAAATCTGGGGCCAGACGCAGTTCATAACCGAAGCCGGCGACCTCAGAACGCAACCCGGTCATTGGCCGGAACTTGGCGGATTGGATGGTTTCTATGCCTGCCGCTTGCGGAGAACTACCTGACATTCGTTGCCAGATTTGCTCCAACCCGCTAAGCCGCACTCTATGCGCAAGACTCCAAAAATCGCCCCCTCGATGTTGGCATCAGACTTTTCCAGGCTCGGCGAAGAAGTCCGCGCCATGCAGCAAGCCGGCGCCGATTACATTCACATCGACGTGATGGACGGCCACTTTGTTCCCAACATCTCGATTGGCCCGCAGATGGTCAAAGCGCTGAGGCCGCACACAAAATTGCCCCTCGACGTGCATCTGATGATTTCACCCGTCGATCCGTTCATCAAGGAATTTGCAGACGCGGGGGCCGATATCATCACGGTGCACCCGGAAGCTGGCCCCCACATTCACCGGACGCTCCAACTCATCAGAGCCGCAGGAAAAAAAGCTGGAGTGGCATTAAATCCGGGCTCACCCGTTTCGCTAATCGAGCCTATCTTGGCCGACATCGACCTGATTCTCGTGATGACAGTAAACCCGGGTTTCGGTGGGCAGAGCTTTATCGACTCACAGCGTGCAAAAATGCGGGAACTCCGCGCACTCATTGACCGGTCGGGCAAAGCCATCGAATTGGAGGTCGATGGAGGTATCAATGGGCAAACCGCTGCCCTTGCAGTCGAAGCAGGAGCCGACGTCCTCGTCGCTGGAACGGCCGCGTTTGAAGGCGGCCCTGAGCGCTATCGCGACAACATCGCCAAGCTCCGCGGCGGTTAACGACGCAACGCCGGTTTACAAATTGAATCTCAGAACCCACGCAAAAGAATTGGCGAGCGGCGCAGTAACTTCACTGGGCGCGAGTGCCGCGCGCCTTGTTTACAAATCCAGGTTTTGGCAGCGCTCGCTCAATGGCCCAGCCCCCGATCGCTTGCTGGTGAACCCACGCAACTTTCATCCAAAAAGCTTGGGCGAAGCCGAGCTCATGCTCATGGGCCGCTTTCGTTTACCCGGTGGCGAAGTGGCGGCGCGCGATGGCTCGCCGTTCCTTGCCCAGTCGCCCAGCGATCTGTGGTCCGAAAGCCTGCACAGTTTCCATTGGCTCCGGCATTTCGATGCGGCAGGGTCGGAACCGTTTCAGGATCATCTGCGCCAGTTGATCGCGCATTGGTCGCGAAACTATGGCGATTGGAACGAAATCGCCTGGCGTCCCCACATCATCGCCCGCCGCCTGATGACCTGGGCAAGCTTCGGACGTCTCATTCTGTCAAATGCCGATGTGCTGTTCCGCTCCCGCATCTTGCTGTCGATGGCACGCCAGGCCAGACATCTTTCCAAGACCGCACGGCTGGCGCCCCAAGGATTGCCACGCCTGACCGCAGCAATTGGCCTCGTGCAATCCGGGGTCTGTTTGCCCGACGGCGAATTTCGCGTCGCCAAAGGCCAGCACATTCTTGCCGAAGAACTCGCAACTCAAATCCTGCAAGACGGCGGACACATCTCGCGAAACCCTGAAAGCGTCCTGGAAGTGGCCAGTGACCTCCTGTCCTTGGTCGACGCGATGGTTCAGCGCGACTTGATCATCCCTGTCACGATCATGCGCGCCCTGGATCGCATGATGCCGATGATCAGGTTCATGCAGCACGGTGACGGGCGCCTCGCCATTTTTAACGGCAGCACCGAAAGCGTCGACGGCTGGGCCGAAACGCTGCTCGCCCGCGACACCGGCCGCAAGCGGCCCGTCCTGCACGCAACCCAATCCGGGTATCAGCGTATCAGTTGCGGTGCGACGCTGCTGATCGCAGACACCGGCATCGCCCCGCCGCCGGCATTGTCGCTACGCGCCCACTCAAGCGCCCTGGCATTCGAGCTCAGCGCCGGGCCTGAGCGCATTATCGTCAATTGCGGCGTCTCTCAAACGAAAGGCGGCGAGTGGCAATCGGCGATGCGTGCGACAGCCGCGCATTCCACGCTGACCCTCGCCGACGCCTCGTCAGCCCATATCGTAGCCGGAGACTTGGCCCTGAACCTGTTGGGCCCGCGCCTGATTGACGGGCCATCGCGGATCGAAGCAAAGAACCGCGAATCCGAAGATGGCATTTATTTGGACATGAGCCACGATGGCTATTGCCCGGTATTTGAACGCGTGCACGAGCGGCGGATATTTGTCTCCCATGACGGCGGCGACATTCGCGGCGAAGATCGCTTGGTCCCACAAGGCACACAGTCAACGTCGTACGGTTTCGCCGTTCGCTTTCACCTGCATCCCTCCGTGAAAGTCCTGCGCGCCGGAAAAGGCGTCGTCCTCACTCTGCCAAGCGGGGCGACCTGGCGCTTTGGCACAGACGGCGCCCTTGACATCGCCGAAAGCGTCTATTTGGGACAAGCCAACCAGGTGCGAAAATCACAGCAAATTGTGCTGGCAGGCCATTCGGCGAGCGAACCCGTCTCCGTCAAATGGGCACTGAAAAAAGCCACCAGCAGCGACGTTGACCCGTCTGTGCATTGAGACATCGTCTCACTTGGACGCCAATCACCCGCCATGCTATTGCGCGCCTCAAGTTGATGGGAAAGGCGGCATTGAATGTCATTGTCAAGTTTGCGTCCAGTTCGTCGTGCGCTGTTATCCGTATCTGACAAGACCGGTCTGGTTGAATTCGCCAGGGCGTTGACCGCACTCGGCGTCGAGCTGATCTCGACCGGGGGCACAGCGAAAGCAATCGCAGCCGCCGGCCTCAAAGTCACCGACGTGGCCAGCGTCACCGGTTTCCCGGAAATGATGGATGGCCGCATCAAAACGCTGCACCCGCGCATTCACGGCGGCCTGCTCGCCCTGCGCGACGAACCTTCGCACGCCAAAGCCATGCAGGACCACGGCATCGAAGGCATCGATTTGCTGGTCTGCAATCTCTATCCCTTCGAAGAAACCGTGGCGCGCAAGGCCGCGTTCGACGAAACCGTCGAAAACATCGACATCGGCGGCCCCGCCATGATCCGCGCCGCCGCAAAAAACCACGGCTACGCCGCCGTCATCGTCGACGTCGAAGACTACGCCCCGGTGCTCGCCGAACTCGCCGCCAACAAAGGCGCCCTTACGCTCGACACCCGTAAGTCGCTTGCGGCCAAAGCCTACGCGCGTACTGCTGCCTATGACGCAGCGATCTCGACTTGGTTCGGCCAAGAACTTGCGATGGCGCAAAAGCCCGGGGAGCGCACGCCGCCGCGCCGCTTCGCGCTCGCCGGCCACCTGAAACAAAGCCTGCGCTACGGCGAAAACCCGCACCAGGGCGCTGCGTTCTACACCACCGGCGAACACCGCTTCGGAGTCGCGACCGCAACCCAGGCCGGCGGCAAAGAACTCTCCTTCAACAACATCAACGACACCGACGCGGCCTACGAATGCGTCGCCGAGTTCGATCCCAAAACGACCGCCGCGATCGCGATCATCAAACACGCAAACCCGTGCGGCGTCGCGACGGCATCGACGCTCGCCGAAGCGTACAAACTCGCGCTGCGCTGCGACCCCGTCTCCGCGTTCGGCGGCATCGTCGCCTGCAACCGCAAGCTCGACGGCACGACCGCGACCGAGCTCGCGAAAATCTTCACCGAAGTGATCATTGCCCCCGGCGCGGACGACGAAGCACTCAAAATCTTGACCGCCAAGAAAAACCTGCGCCTCTTGATCGCCCACGGCCTGCCCGATCCCGGGACACCCGGCATGAACCTGCGCAC
The DNA here is from genome assembly GCA_034440175.1 of Alphaproteobacteria bacterium. Classification (GTDB taxonomy): domain Bacteria; phylum Pseudomonadota; class Alphaproteobacteria; order Micropepsales; family Micropepsaceae; genus SZUA-430. Next base: position 11,075 of record JAWXBO010000201.1, on the reverse strand, counting down.
GGTCGCGGGCGGCTTCCTGCTACAATCGCGCGACAATGGCCGCATATCGGAAAATGAATTGAAGGTCGTCACCAAGCGCAAACCCACAGACGGCGAAATCAACGATCTGCTCTTCGCCTTCCGCGTCGCCAAGCACGTGAAATCGAACACAATTGTCTACGCCAAAGACGGCGCTACCATGGGCATCGGTGCCGGCCAGATGAGCCGCATCGATAGTGCCCGCATTGCCGCGTGGAAAGCGCAAGAGGCGGCAAAGGCCTCAGGTCTGCCAGTGTCGCTCGCCAATGGCTCAGTCGTGGCCTCCGACGCCTTCTTCCCCTTTGCCGACGGCCTCATCGCCGCCGCCGATGCAGGTGCCACCGCCATCATCCAGCCCGGCGGCTCAATCCGCGACGACGAAGTCATCGCCGCGGCCGACGAACGCGGCCTCGCCATGGTCTTCACCGGCATGAGACATTTCAGGCATTGATCATTCCACAGCAACCGCCCGTTCGTTCCTCACGAACAGCATAATCACGAACCCGATCCCGAGCAGGCCAAGGATAGACGCAAGCCCAATGGCTTGATTGCCCGACCATTCCGTCGCGCGCGCAACGACAAACGGCGCCAGAAACGCCGTCGCCGTGCCGGACAGCGCGTAAAGCCCAAAGAACTCCGTCATCTTCGACGCCGGCGCAATGCGTGCCAGCATCGTCCGGCTATTGGCGTAAGACGCCGTAATGAAAATCGCGATAATAATCACAATCGCCAAGTAGATGATCTCGGGCCAGCTTTTGAAGAACGGCAGCCCGTGCACCGGCGGTAAAGCCGTATTGTAAGGAATGAAAAACAAGATCGTATCGGGCCCCATCGACAACGACAGCACTAGGCCCACCATCGTCCCTGCGACCGATATCAAAATCCCGCGTTGCGATCCGAATGTCTGGTCAAGCCAGCCGCCAAACACCCCGCCAAACGTCGCAAAGATGCTGAGAATGACCCCGTACACCAGCATGTCCAGCGTCCCCCAAGCAAACGTCGTCGCCGCATAAATGCCGCCGAAGATCAAAATTGCATTGCAACCGTCATTGTAGATCATCCGCCCCACAAGATAAGTCGTGACATTTTTATAGCTCTTCAGGCTTCTCAGCGTACGCACCAGCGAACGCGTGCCGCGCTTCACCGCCTCGACCGGGCCCAGCGTCACGCGCGGTTGATCGGGCGTGAAAAAGAACAACGGCAAACCCAGCAACAAAAACCACAGCGCAAACAGCGGCCCCACCAGCCGCTCCGGTTCGTGCGCCGCTTGATCGACCCCAAACCACGGCGTTGCAGGCACAAACGGCCAGTCAACAACGCCCGGCAGCGAAAAACAGATCAGCATAAACAACAGCAACACGACGCCCGATAAATTACCCAGCGCCAGCCCCAGCCCCGACAATGCGCCCACGCGCTTCTCAGGCACCAGTGTCGGCAGCATGGCGTTGTGAAAAACCGCAGTAAAATCGAACGACGCAAAAGTTACGACCAGCAACACGCAGATCGTAAAAAAAGGCAAACCTTGCTCCTCGGGCAAGGCAAACCACAACGCCGCCGCCGTCAGCCCCAAAATCACCGAGAACACGAACAACCACGGTTTGCGCCGCCCGCCTGCGTCGGCGATCGCCCCCATGAAAGGCGCAACGATGGCGATGATAACCCCTGACAAAGTATTCAAATCGGCCCACAAAGCCTGGCCGGCGACCGGGCTGCTCATCAAATGCTGCGCGAAATAAGGCGCAAAAATATAGATCGTGATCAGCAACACATGCGGGTTGCGCGCGCCTTCAAACCATGCCCAAGCCCATTGGCCAAGGGGCGAGGCAACGGCACCACCGCTCGCTGACACGCCCTCAGGCAGGTGTGTCCAACGCTCGACATATCCAGGCTTAAAATCGGTCATGAACAATCTATGCACGTTCCCACACGACAAGCGAGTGCCTTGACGCAATGCTATCCCAATGAAACTGATCGACCATGACCTTGCCTTGGGAAGCGGCCGCCGCCGCACTCGCTGCTGCCGTACTGCACGCGCTTTGGAACGCTGGCTTGAAAGCGGGCAATGATCGCTTGCTCGACGCCGCGCTGCTCTTTGGTGTCGCGGGCGCCATCGGATTGGTCACAACACTGTTCGCGCCAGCAATCAATCCGCAAGCCTGTCCCTGGATAGCATTGACGGCAGCGCTCCATCTGCCCTACGTCTACTACCTGGCGCGGGCCTACGAACTCGGCGAACTCAGCCACGTTTACACAATCGCGCGCGGCCTGCCGCCGGTCATGATTACGGTCCTCGCAGCGCTGACCATCGGCGAAGTTCCAACGCCGCTTGCCGCGGCAGGGATTGCCCTCATCAGCGCAGGTATTCTCACCGTAGGCTTAAGCGCCGGCGCCCACCTCAAGGGCACAGGACTAGCCGCCATCGTCGCCGTCACCATCGCGCTCTACACCATGTCAGACGGCATCGGCGTTCGCGTGTCCGGCAGCGCGCTCGCCTACAATGGCTGGGTCTTCTTCGCCGTAGGGCTCGCCTCCCTGGCAATGTCAGTCATCTTAAGGCGCGGCAAGATCGTGGCCTATGCCCACAAACATTGGCGGCGCGCAGTATTCGGCGGCACGCTCTCATTTGTCGCCTATGGCCTGGTGTTATGGGCGATGACTTTTGCCTCCATCGCAGGTGTCAGCGCCTTTCGCGAAACCTCTGTCGTCTTCGCTTCCCTCATCGGCATGCTGTTGTTCGGCGAAACCGCAGGAGCGCGCCGCATCGCAGGCGCACTCATCGTTGCACTCGGCGCAATCGTCTTAAAGTCCGCCTAAGCGTTCAGCAAATCGCGTATCTGACCCGCAGCCAGCGTCAACCGCGCCACAGTGAACGTGCCCGAGCGCTCGAGCTCCGACACCAGCGTCGCCACCCGGTCCACCTGCTCGTGATGTTCCTTTGCCCAAGACGCAACCGCAGCACTGCCCGACGCGCGATCGCCGTTACCCGGCGCTGTCTTCAAAGCCCGCAGCGCCAACTCGCGCTGATGCACGAACAGATCGTCAATCAGGCGCCGCACCGCCAGCCTGTCCCAGTGCTCAGGCAAATTCATCCGTTCAGCCGCCAGCCGCAAGCGGTCGACGCCGATGGTCCGCGATGCCGCAAAATAAGCGCCCGCCACCATGTCCAGCGGTTTGCCCGTTTCGCTCGACAGCCGCGCAATATCAGGTGTAGCACCTATAGCGGCCAGGGCGCCGATGTCGTCGGCCAGTTCATCCGGCACACCCGCCGCCCGCAATTCGGCAATCGTCGCCCGGATGGCATTGCCTTCGGCGTCCGACACCAAAGTGGAAAACGTACCGCGAAGTTTCTCAACGCCCAAAGCATAAGGCTTGATCGCGTCTGCAATTGCCGTTGTCGCCGGAATGTGCCGGTGAAACCACAGCGTTTGCCTTTGAATATGCAGCGCCAACTTCGCGTGCATCTTGATTTGCACCTCGGCCGCAACTTTGTTGTCGAGCCCATTGATGCGGGCCGCCAGTTTCTCGATGCCGAAAGCGTTCAATGCAATCGTATAAGCGCGCGCCAGCGCTGGCGCTTCACTGGCACTCGCCTCTTTCAGGCGATGCATCAACACCGGCCCGCCGCGATTGACCAGATCATTGGCAAGCATGGTCGCAACGATTTCACGCTTCAAACGATGCGCCGAAAGGCCTTTAGGGTACTTGCCGCCCGCTTCAGTCGGGAAATAGGCCTTCAACGTCGCCGCATAAAACGGATCATCGGGCAAAGCCGACGAATTGATTTCATCGAACAGTTGCAGCTTGGCATACGCCAGCAACACCGCAAGTTCCGGCCGCGTCAGCCCTTCATTGCGATTGGCGCGCTCGCGCATATTGTCGTTCGACGGCAGTCCTTCGACTGCCCGGTTGAGCCGTCCTTCGCGCTCCAGCGTGCGCATGAAGCGCCCATACGCGTCCGACTCCCAGGACCCGCCGCTCTCCGCCACACTCAGCGCCAGCGATTGATTGTAATTGTCGGCCAGCACCAAGCCGGCCACCTCGTCTGTCATCCGCGCCAACAGCGCGTCGCGATCAGTGGCCTTGAGCTCGCCCGCGCTGATCGAGGCATTCAGCAAAATCTTCAAATTGACTTCGTGGTCTGACGTATCGACGCCCGCCGAATTGTCGATGGCATCTGTATTCAGACGCCCGCCTGCCTGCGCGTACTCGATGCGCCCAGCCTGCGTCATACCCAGATTGGCGCCCTCGCCAACGACTTTGGCGCGTATCTCTTTGCCGTCGATCCGCAAGGCGTCGCTGGCTTTGTCTCCGGCATCGCCGTGGCTTTGCAGCGACGACTTCACATAAGTCCCAATCCCGCCGAACCACAGCAAATCTGCGGGCGCTCTCAGTAGCGCCCGCATCAGCTCCGTGGGCTCCACGTGATTAGCGGTCAAACCGGTCAGGGCTCGAATCTCCGGCGACAACGGAATGAGTTTCATCGCCCGTGAATAGACGCCGCCACCTTTGGAAATTTTCGCCTGGTCGTAGTCCGCCCACGACGAGCGCGGTAAGTTGAAGATGCGCTGCCGCTCAGTAAAGCTCACCGCCAGATCGGGATCGGGATCAAGGAAAATGTCGCGATGATCAAAGGCCGCCACCAGTCTTGTGGCCTGCGACAGCAACATGCCGTTACCAAACACGTCGCCCGACATATCACCCACGCCAACGACAGTGAACGGCGTCGTCTGGATGTCGGTGCCCATCTCGCGGAAATGACGTTTCACGGTCTCCCAGGCGCCGCGCGCCGTAATGCCCATTTTCTTGTGGTCGTACCCGGCCGACCCACCGCTCGCGAAAGCATCGGCCAGCCAAAACCCATAGTCGTTCGAAATGCCGTTCGCGATATCCGAAAACGTGGCCGTCCCCTTATCGGCGGCGACAACCAGATAGGGGTCATCGCCATCGTGGCGCACCACGTCTTTGGGCGGCACGATTTTGCCGGTGGCCGCAATGTTGTCGGTGACATCCAGAAGCGCGGCAATGAAGTTCTTGTAAGCCGCAATGCCTGCAGTCATCCACGCTTCGCGATTGCTGTGCGGCGGTAATTTCTTCGGATAAAATCCGCCCTTCGAACCCACCGGAACGATCACGGCATTCTTGACTTGCTGGGCTTTGACCAAGCCCAGAACTTCGGTGCGGAAATCTTCCCGCCGGTCCGACCAGCGCAGGCCTCCGCGCGCGACTTTGCCAAAGCGCAGGTGAATGCCCTCGACCTCTGGAGAATAGACAAAGATCTCGACCATCGGACGTGGCAACGGCAGATCCTCGATTTTGCTGCTGTCAAGCTTGAACGCAATGGTTGGCCGAAAGCCGTCACAAGGTCCGCTCTGAAAAAAATTCGTCCGCAGCATCGACAGAATGACATTGCGGAACCGCCGGAAGATACGGTCATCGTCCAGGCTCGGAACCTTGGCCAGCGCCTCGTCGATCTCAGCGTTGATTTTGGCTTCAAGTGCAGCGCGATCCTGCACCGCCGGGTCAAAGCGTACCTTGAACAATTGCACCAGGCCCTTGGCAATCCGCGGATTGCGCGCCAGCGCCACTTCCATAAGGTCCTGGCTTGCGGCGAAGGCCGCTTGACGCAAATACTTGGCGATCGCGCGCAGGGCGGCCACATCCCGCCATGCGATATCGGCCAGCAGCACCAGCCTGTTGAACCGGTCGCTTTCCGCTCCATTTTTCCAGACCGTCAGAAACGCCTGCTCAAACAACTGCATCGTTGAAACCCGCTCGGGAACAAGACGCCCGTGCAGTTTCAGATCATGAATGGTAAGCGCAGTGTTGGCGCGCTTGACCGGATAGTTGGTTTCCTCAATCGCGCGCAGACCGAAATCCTCGAGCACCGGCAAAAGATCAGACAGTTCAATCACCCCGCCCGAGTGATAAATCTTGAACTGGATGATGCCGTCGCTGTCACTCGACCCACTAACCGATCGCAAGGCCAGCGACCCCGGCCCCGCCTTCGCGACGCACTCCAGGTGCGCGATGTCCAGGATCGCCTCGTGAGGTTCAAACGCCACCCGGTACGCTTCCGAGAAGGCGCCGGCATAGAGCGCGTACGTACGCTCAACCTGATCAAGCGGCACCGCGCTTTGCAGGGCCTCTGAAAAATTGTCGGTCCACAACCGCACCGCTTTGGCGATCCGCGCTTGCAGCGCCTCGCCGTCAAAATCCTGCACCCACCCCTCCGGCAAGGTGATGGTGTAATGCACCCGCGTCATCTGGCCTTCCTCGGTGTGAGGGAAGGCGCTCGCGATTTGTCCGCCCAACGCGTCAGTCAGAATTGTGCCAAGTGTGCGCACCAGACCGCCACGAAATTTGTCGGCTGGAAAATAAATAAGCGCCGAAGCAAAGCGCTTGAAATTGTCAAAGCGGATAAAGGCTTTCGTATCGGGCCTGTCGCCAAGATAGGCAAGCGCCGGGCCGATACGCAAAAGATCGTCTTCGGAAATTTGAAACAATTCATCGCGCGGAAAGGTCTCGAGCACGACGGCCAACGCCTTGGCGTTGTGACTGCCCTTCGAAAACCCCGAACGCAACGCCACATTGGCAACTTTGCGGCGCAGGAACGGAATGTCGCGCGGGCTGTCGTGATAGGCCGCAGAGGTGAACAGCCCTATAAAGCGCCGCTCCCCGATCAATTGCCCGTTCTCATCGAAACGCTTGATGCCCACATAGTCTTCGGGAACCCGCCGGTGTACCGGTGAACGCTCCAGCGACTTCGTCACAATCAGCGGCGATGGTTGCATCAAATAGGCGCGCACTTCCGGCGTCAGCGTGGTGCGATCATGCCCGCGCCGGATAACGCGGCGCTCGGGCGTTCGCAGCAGGCCAAGCCCGCTATCGGCAATCGGCGAAAGGCGCCCTTCGCCCGCGGACGTGAACGCATAGTCGCGGCAGCCAAGGAAAGTAAAATGGTTCGTCTTCAGCCACTGCAGAAACGCCAGCGACTCTTCCAACTCCTCTTTCGCGATCCGTGGCGGGGTCTGCCACAGCTCGGCGATCGACTGATCAAGCCGCTCCAGCATGGCTTTCCAATCCGCGACCACCACACTGACGTCGTCCAAAACTTTCGCAACACCCGTTTCGATCGCCTCAGATTGATCATGAGACGCATCAGGCGTGAACGCGACGCAGATCATGCTTTCCGAAAACGCGTCCCCGCCTTCCCGGTTGGCCTTGAAGATGGGATGGAACACCGCCCGTATCCTGACGCCATGCTCGCCAAGTTCGCTGAGGATGGAATCGACCAGGAACGGTTTGTCGTCGTTGATCGTGGCCAGCAACGTCACCGGGGCCGAAAAGCCATCCCGGGCGCTATCAGGTGAAAACACGCGAAGAAAACGCGCCCCGGCCTTGCGGTCCGCCGCCGCATTCCAAAACAGCCTGGCAATGCCCTCTCGCGCCTCTTTCGAAAACGATGCCATGTCCTCGGGCACACTGCCGGCAAAGAAATGGTCGACGAACTGCAAAAACCCTTGCGGGCTGGTTTGGGGAGCGTTCATTTCTATCCAGTGAGTGCCAGAGAAGTTGGATCGCAAACACAACACATTTCAATGTCTGTTCGCTTAATAGTGCTGCAAATGAAGCGCAAGAGCCCGATCCCACCGAGTTGCACTTTGGACCACCATGAACCAGAAAACCAAAGAAGTCGTCGTTTTTGACACTGAATTCACCGCCTGGCCGGGCTCGGTCGCGCGCGGCTGGCGCGGACCATCAGAGTATAAAGAAATCATTCAGATCGGCGCCGTCACCCTCAATGCGCACAACCTGCAAGAGTGCGCCTCGTTTTCCGTGCTCATCAAGCCCGTCTTGAACCCGGTTCTGTCGGACTATTTGGTCCGGCTCACCCGCATCACCAACGCGCAGCTTGGCGCTGAAGGCGTCGATTTCGCCAAAGGCATTTCAGACTTTCAAAGCTTCGCCGGCGGCCGGAAATCATTCTGCTACGGCCGCGACGACAGGATCATCGCCGAAAACGCAAAGCTGCTGGGACAACCGGCACTGTGGTCCGCCTCCACATCGACCAACCTTCGCGATTGGCTCGTCCAGGTAGGTGTCCCCCTCGCAGGCATCCACGCCGGCGAACTGTCAGCCCACGTCGGCGCCGCGTCCCAGGGCCCCGCCCACAACGCCCTAACCGACGCCCGCTCCCTCGCCGAAGCGGTGCGCTATCTGGTGTCCAAAGGCGCCCCAAATCCGTTCCAATAAGACGTCCCCTCACCCTTTTTTAGGCCTTCCGAAAAAAGGGTGAGGGGCTCTCACCCCCCATACCGGTAGTGCCCCGTGATCGTCAGTGTAAACAGCACGTCTTCGATCTGTGGGCCCCGGCCGATATTGTGCATGATCAGCGGGCGTTGCCCGTCGCTCGACCAGCGCTCGGTGACAATACCGATATGCGGCAGGTTGCCCGCCACCACGAACGCCACGACATCACCCGGCTTGTAATCCCGCCCGGCGGTGGACACGCTCAGCCGCGCACCCGCCCGTGAAAAAAACGCAGCAAGGTTCGGCACGCGCCGGTGATCGATATTACTGTCCGGTCCAGGCAACCCCCAGCGCTTTGGATAGACACCGAACGCCCGCGCCATGTCTTCATGCACCAGCCGCTGCAGATCGACGCCCAGCAAGCGGTATGCGCGTATCACCTCATCCGAACACACGCCTCGATCAGCCGGAACATCGCCATTTGGATAAGCAATGCGCACATAGGCCCCGTCGTAGACCACACCATGCCGGGCCCGCTCCTCCGCCGCTGCGGACAGCCGCAACCCAAACGGCAGCGCGGGATTTTTCCAGTTCCGGTTGACGGCTTTTTGTGCCGGAACCAGCGCGCTTGCAGGCACATGCGCAGGGCGCGCCGTTGTCACCACGGGCCGCGCATCGTCACAGGCACCGGCAGCAACAAGAAGCAGACCCCCCAAGGCCGCAATCAGGAATTTTTTACTCAGCACCATCGCCAAAGTGTGAGCAAAAATTGCGGCGCCAATACGGCCTTTCAACGCGCAGCGGTCCGGTGTTGCTCAATTGATTCAGGTGCAAACGGATTGCATGCGCGCAGCAAGAGATCGGCGGCCCACCTCGCAAATTAAGGATCTGTTTACGAAAACAGTGCGTCTTGGAGTCGGCCTCGGATGTTCGGGCGACCGCCGGTTGCTGGTGACGCCCGTCACACGAGCGCAGATTCGTTCGCGGTAAATGCAAAACAACTCCGCGAGCACACAACAGAACGGTTTGGAAAAGCAGGGAAAGCGCGTCATGCAAAAGTCAAAACTCACCCGTTGGAGCCTGATGGGCTCAGCAGCCATACTGGCCATGGCCGGCGCAACAACCTCCGCCCAAGCCTACGAAACAAAATACGGCGACGTCCAAATCGTATTCGACACAACCGTGTCGATGGGCGCGTCAATGCTGACGCAAGATCGCGAAACTCAGTTCCTTCCGGAAGCAAACGGCGGACCGATCGATCCGCGCGCGACGGGGCCGGGTGCTGTCGTTTTGGGCACCGGCATTTTCATTGCTCCCTTTAGCGGGTTCACCACTGGTGCGAACCTTTACTCGTCCAACCCTGCCAATCATGATGGCTCGATCAATTCTGACGACGGTCGTTTGAACTTCGACCGGGGCGATCTTATTGGCGGCAACGTCAAAGCGAACCATGATTTGCAAATCACGTGGCAGAATTATAGAATTTTTGCTCGCGCTGTGGGTTTCTATGACGTCATCATGAACGATAACAATGCGGGCTCGCGTTCACAACTGATTGATGCCGCGCTCGGAGACGTGGGCCGCAATTACGAGCTGCTGGATTTGTTCATTTCGGCTGACTACACACTTGCCGATCTGCCCGTGAACATCCGCGTCGGTAAGCAGGTGATCAACTGGGGTGAAAGCACATTCCTTCAGAACGGCTTGAACGTATTCAATCCGATTGACGTCGCAAATTTCCGCCGTCCTGGTTCAGAAATCAAGGAAGCGCTTGTGCCGGTCAATGCCGTGTTTACGTCGGTATCACTGCCGTTCGACGTGTCACTGGCTGGTTACTATGCCCTTGATTGGGAGCCGTTTGAAATCGATCCCTCAGGCACAGCGTTCTCAGGTGCGGACGTCGTTACCCTAGGTTCAGGCGTTGGCGGCAACTCGCTTCGCCGCAGCTTTGTAACTGCCAGCCCCTTCTCGGGCAACCGCCGCAATTGTATCGCGGCAATTGGATCAGGAACGAGATTCGTTCAGACGATCGGATTGCTGAACGACCCATTGCTCAGCGCAGCTGGTCCAGACGCTAACGGCAGGCTTGAATGTAACGACAGCGCCTTTATCAGCCACGTCGCAGCATTACCCACTGGTCAACACGAGCTCGTTCGCCTTGGCCAAATCGATGGTTCCGGCGGTCAGCCGAATCTTTCTCTCGACGGCGTTTCCAACGCCACAACCGGAATGCTCCTGCGCGGCGAAGACCGTTTTGCCCAAGACGCAGGTCAGTACGGAATAAAAGCAACCTGGTTTGCGGAGTCTTTGAACGGAACGGAATTCGGCTTTTACTACCAAAACTACCACAGCCGTCTGCCATTCGTGAGCATTGAAGCGATCCCAACGGACACCCAGGCCGACCTTGGATTCTTTGTGAACGGCGCCAGTTCAAATATCTTCGGGAGCTTCGCTGGAAGCATCCAATCGCGTCAGCTGAACAACGCTGGTTGCGGTTTGACCAGTCCAGCTTTAATCGGGGGCATTGGTGGTGCTGCCGGCGCCACCATCAACGGGTTCATCGCAGCGCTGGGAAATCCGCTCACTCCTGGAACAGCGGCATTTCAAATGGCCAACACGCCAGTCTCCGATCCAGGCGGACTTCTGCTCGCAGCGTCAGGTTCAGGAGCGTTGGGCATCGTTGCTTTAAACCCCACCAACGGGTTCATGAACCAGTTGGCAGTCGCACAGCTCAATTGCGTTCTCACCTACTATCAGTCAGGCTTGGTGATACCAATCGATCCAGCGACGGGTCTTCCATCCGCCCT
>JAWXBO010000200.1:0-3450 GCA_034440175.1 Alphaproteobacteria bacterium | reverse complement strand
TAAGTGTCGAAGTTGCCCGACAGTTCAACCGGCACATGCAGCGCCAGCTCCATTGCGTCATGAATGACACGGCCAACAACAATGAGACCGGGTTCGTCAATTCGAAAAACCAGCAAATGTCTTGGCCGTCTTACCCAGCCAAGCTCGTTGCGTGCCTATTTGCGCACGTGCATCAAGTGGAAGGTCTGAACTCCAGGTCCAATCTCAGGTCGATCTTGGACGCCCGCACAGCGCGGATCGATTTGAAGGGCGTCAAGCGCAGAGGCGAGAAGCAGCTCGTATCTCAAGCGCGCGCTGGCCAAACTCGTATTCGCCAACGCCAAGGATCGCCGCTATATCGGCGCGGGCGGCATCAGCGAGGCGCACCGCGTGCATACTTAACCCCGTCGCGTTTTGGCTGTGGTGACAGCTTTGCGCCCGATTGCCGCAATCGCTTTGCAGGCTTGGCCGGACGCAATGGTTGTGAAAGCATCGCGATCTACGTCAGCAAATCCCGCAGAGGCGGCTTAACGAAGATTTTGAAGCTTCAACTCGTCTTCCCGCCACTTTGCTTCCAGGAGACGCAGCGCATCACGCACTACCTCACTGGCATTTTGATAGGCGCCATTACGCACGGTTTCATCGACGAACAGATCAAAATGCTTGGTGAGGCTGATGTTCTTCGTGGGCATGATCTTGTGTCCTTCCGGCCGCAAGCATGACCGGGTTGGCAATATTTGCCAATCAATTATCCTGGCCTGGTTATAAGAATTGGCGGCAGACACCATTTTCTGCTGGCGGTGATCGACCTGTTGTTTGTGGGGTTTAAGCCCGCCATCCGCCGTTGATCAATCAGTACGAAAACTCTTCAAACAGCTTCGTCACGTCGCCCTTCCAGGGGCCGTGATAGCGTTCGAGGAGGTCTTCGGCGCGGGTTTTGTTGCCTTCGACGATTTGGAACAGGGGTTCGATGAAGCCTTCTTCGGTGCCACCGATTGCGTCCATGCGGGCGCGGGTGCGCAGTCCTGCTTTCGAGATCATCAGCATGTGGCGCGCGAGGGCTTGAACGTTGGTGTTGCGGAAGGGTGTTTTGAGGCCGAGTTTGGGCACCGCCTCGCGTAGCGCGCTGCGTTCTTCGGCGGTCCAGTCCTTGACCATATCCCAGGCGGCGTCGAGCGAGGCTTGGTCGTAGTAGATGCCGGTCCACAATGCCGGCAGGGCGCAGATGCGTTGCCACAGGCCACCGTCGGCGCCGCGCATTTCGAGGAATTTCTTCAGGCGCACTTCGGGGAAGATCGTTGTCAGGTGATCAGCCCAGTCGGCGAGCGTGGGATCGACTTTCTCAAATCCCTCCAATTTGTGATCGAGGAAATCGCGGAAGGATTTTCCGGCGACGTCGTGGTATTTGCCGTCGCGGTAGATGAAGTACATCGGCACGTCGAGGGCGTAGTCGACGTAGCGCTCAAAGCTCATCCCGTCTTCAAAGACCCAGGGCAACATGCCGGAGCGGGCGTTGTCGACATCGGTCCAGACATGGGCGCGGTAGGAGAGAAAGCCGTTGGGGCGGCCTTCGCGGAAGGGTGAGGCGGCGAAGATCGCGGTGGCAATTGGTTGCAACGCCAAACCGACGCGGAATTTTTTCACCATGTCGGCTTCGGAGGAGAAGTCGAGGTTGACCTGGATGGTGCAGGTGCGGAACATCATCTCGTGACCCAGGCCGCCGACGCGCGGCATGTAGCGGCGCATGATGCCGTAGCGGCCCTTTGGCATTATGGGGACATCTTCAAGGCGGACCGTTGGGTGATAGCCCAGGCCAATATAGCCAGCGCCGATTTCGGTGGCGACTTCTTTGACCTGGTCGAGATGCAAATTGGTTTCGGCGCAGGTTTCGTGCAGGCTTTTGAGCGGGGCGCCGGAGAGTTCGAGCTGGCCGCCCGGCTCGAGGCTGATGGCCGCGCCGTCCTGTTTGAGGCCGATGATGTGCGGGCCTTCCATGACCGGCTCCCAGCCGAAACGCTGCAAGCCTTCGAGCATGGCGCGCACGCCGGGACGGCCTTCGTAGGGCAATGTCGCCAGGGTTTTGAGATCGTAGCCGAATTTTTCGTGTTCGGTGCCGATGCGCCATTCGGATTGCGGCTTGGAGCCCTCAGCGAGGGAGGCGATCAGATCAGACTTGGATGTAATCAAACCACCGCCGGATTGCGGGACAGACATGGGGTAGACCTCAATGTGATTTCCCCCCATGTAGGCGTGCCATGCCCATTTGCGCAAGGGGCGAAGGTGTTAACCCCAGTCGCCGAGTGTCGATTGCCAGACGGCGATGGCGGCAAGTGCTGCCGTGTCGGCACGCATGATGCGGGGACCAAGTGAGACGGGTGTTACGAAACTTTGAGCCCGAAGCATCTCGCGCTCTACCGGATCGAAGCCGCCTTCGGGGCCGGTGAGGATTGCCCAGGGAGACTTTGGCGCGCTGACGAGAGTGCCACGTGCGGCGTGCGCGCCGCGTCCCTCGTCGCAATACATGAGTTGGCGGGTGGCGTCCCAGTCTGCGATCAGTTGGCCGAGCGCGATGGGTTCGTTGATGAGAGGGACGCTTAGGCGTTCGGATTGCTCGGCGGCTTCGATGGCGTTGGCGCGCATTCGATCGCAGTTCACACGCCCGACGATGGTGCGACGGGTGATCACGGGTTGAAGGCGCGAGACGCCCAACTCGGTCGCCTTTTGCACGATGTAGTCGAGCGGTGTTTTCTTGATGGGGGCAAGCAGCAGCCAGAGGTCCGGCACAGTGCTCTGCACGCGCGTTTGGCCGTCGATGCCCAGCGTTACGCCACGCTTGGCAATGCCGGTGATGGTGGCGCACCATTCGCCGTCGTGGCCGTTAAACAGGCGCAGGGCATCACCGGGTTTCGCTCGCAGAACGTGGGCCAGGTAGTGTGATTGTGCTTCGGGAAGCTGCAGGAACATTGCTGCCTGCAGGGGCATATCGAGGTAGAGCCTGGTCAGGCCGCCGGGGTGCGTGATGTCATTTGTGGTTTGCGGCATCGGTGGCTCTTGTCGCGCGAGGCGGTTGGACTTAACACATCACGCCATGAGCGCAACCGAAGACGTGCGTCCTGCCGACGCCGAGCCTGCGAGCTGGGTTGATACACGGGCACCAGTGGAACTGCGCCCGTATCTGCGCCTGGTGCGCGCCGACAGACCGATCGGAATCTGGCTTTTGCTGTGGCCGTGCTGGTGGAGTTTGCTGTTGGCGGCGAGCCAAGCGTCGCCGCTGACCTTGTTGGCGCTGATGGTGTTGTTTGCGGCCGGTGCGGCGGTGATGCGGGGCGCGGGTTGTACGTACAACGACATTGTTGATCGCGACATCGACGCGCAAGTCGCGCGCACCGCCGGGCGGCCGATCGCGTCGGGTCAGATTGCTGTCACTACGGCCTGGATATTTCTGGTCATGCTGCTGCTGATTGGGTTGAC
>JAWXBO010000199.1:0-47304 GCA_034440175.1 Alphaproteobacteria bacterium | reverse complement strand
TACTTTCCCCTGTTGATTGAATCGCGGCGTGAAAATCGACCTCGTGCGTCGACTTGGTTGCGGATTTGATGGAACGCACCTTTCAATCAGGTCAGACCACCTGTATTTCTTCCTGATTGGTTAGATGGGGATTATCATGACGAAAGCATCTCGCATTTCAGCACTATCAGCGGTTTTTTGCGCAGCAACTGCAGTAGCAGTGACACCCGCCGCGTCATATGACTTCAATGGATTTTATGGTGGTGTCCAGCTTGGATACGGATTCGGTGACACAGAACAAGCCTTTGGCGTCGGTCCAGGGTTCGGCGCCCCGTTTGTGCTCGATGCAACCCAAGAAGCAGATTTCGACGGCGTCGTTGGCGGCGTGCATTTGGGCCACAACTGGGCGAGCCCAAGCGGATGGGTATGGGGCGTTGAAGGCGACCTTGAACTGTCGGGTCAATCCGGAAACGATGCCGGTAACGGCGGCGACATAAATGGTGTCGATGCAAACTGGCAGGCGTCAGTACGCGCCCGCCTTGGAAAGATGGTCAGTCCAACCGCGTTGATTTACGCAACTGGCGGCATTGCGTTTCTTGATGCCGATCTGGTCAAAGAGAATGCACCAGCAGACTCGGACTCGCTAAGCTTCACGGGATGGACGGCCGGCGCAGGGTTGGAACTTGACCTCGGTTCAAACATCTCAGGCCGGGTTGAGTATCGCTACACTGACTTTGGCGATGACGACGGCCGAGTTTCATTTTATGGCGTAGAAGCGTCTCCAGAATCTCACACCGTCCGCGTGGGCATCAGCTTCGACTTCTGATCGATTCCAAATTTCCGGGAGGAAGGTACCACTGCCTCCCGGAATATAGAACCGCGGGTCGATATCATCGACAAACTGCGGCTGATTTGACAAAGTTGCGCGAAACACGCAGCGGCACAATTTTTCATGACCCTCACGCCTGACCAAGTCATCATCCAGGCCCTTCGCAGCGCCAGAACCATCGCGCTCGTCGGCGCGTCTGCGAACCCGGCACGCGACTCGCACGAAGTGATGGCCTTCCTCCAAGCCAAGGGGCATCGCGTCATTCCGGTCAACCCCGGACTTGCCGGACAGACCTTGCTTGGGGAAAAAGTTTACGCCTGCCTCGCCGATATCCCGTGCAAGATCGACATGGTCGACGTCTTCCGCAACTCGGACGCAGCAGGACCCGTGGTCGACGACGCCATAGCCACTGGCGCAAAATGCGTGTGGATGCAACAGGGCGTGATCAATGAACCCGCAGCAGAACGCGGCCGGAAAGCAGGGCTGACCGTCATCATGGACCGCTGCCCCAAAATTGAATACTCGCGCTTTGCCAAGGAATTAGGTTGATTGTGCCACTTGGCGAATCACCGGCGAAAGGGACCGCGATGAACATTCATTCGAAACTCTCCGAGTACGGCTTTAACACCCTCTCGATCCACGCTGGCGCCACCCCCGACCCGGTGACCGGCGCGCGCGCAACGCCCATCTATCAGACCACGTCGTTCGTCTTCGACGATGTCGATCACGCAGCCGCATTGTTCGGCCTGCAGGCCTCGGGCAATATCTACACCCGCATAGGCAATCCCACCCAGGGCGTGCTCGAAGAACGCATCGCCTTGCTTGAGGGCGGGACCGCCGCCGTCGCCACCGCTTCCGGCCACGCAGCCCAACTGCTGGTCTTCCACGCTCTCATGCACCCCGGTGACGAATTCATCGCCGCGCGCCAGCTCTATGGCGGCTCGATCAACCAGTTCAGCCATGCCTTCAAGAACTTCGGCTGGAACGTCAAATGGGCTGACGCGCGCGATCCTGAAAGTTTCCGCCACCAGTTGTCGGCGAAAACCAAGGCGATATTTTGCGAAAGCATCGCCAACCCCGGCGGCATCGTCGTCGATATCGAAGCGATCAGTGCCGTCGCCAAAGAAGCAGGCGTGCCCTTCATCGTCGACAACACGCTGGCCACCCCCTATCTCATCCGCCCGATCGAATGGGGCGCCGACATCGTTCTGCACTCCATGACAAAATTCATCGGCGGCCACGGTAACTCCATGGGCGGCATCATCGTCGACGCCGGATCGTTCGACTGGTCGCGGACCAAGAAATTTCCTGCATTGTCGGAACCCTGTCCCTCTTACAACGGCATCAAGCTGCACGAGGTCTTCGGCGACACGGCATTCGCGACCTGCTGCCGCGTCCTGGGGCTACGCGATTTGGGCCCGGCAATTTCGCCCTTCAACGCCTTTATGCTTTTGACCGGCGTCGAGACGCTGCCCCTGCGCATGCAGCGCCATTGCGAAAATGCCAAGGCCGTCGCCCAGTACCTCAGCCGCCACCCGAAAATTTCATGGGTCTCCTACGCCAGCCTGCCCAATGACCCCTGCTACGGCCTGGCGCAAACTTACTGCCCCAAGGGCGCGGGCGCGGTATTTTCCTTCGGCGTGCGCGGCGGTTATGAAGCAGGCGTCGCCCTCGTCAACGAGGTGAAACTCGCCTCGCATCTGGCCAACGTTGGCGACACCCGTACACTCATCATTCACCCGGCATCCACCACCCACCGCCAACTCACCGATGAACAGCGCACTTCCGCCGGGGCCGGCCCCGACGTCGTGCGCATTTCTGTCGGCATCGAAGACGTCGCCGACATCATCGCCGACCTCGATCAGGCGCTGGCCGACTAAGGAGGGACAGTTTAATTCCTTGGCTTGCGAAATTTGAACACAAACTGGTCCGTCCGGCCGCGAATGGCCGGACTGAAGACACTCTTGTCACCCAAATCATAGGGATTGCGCAGCACATCGCTGTCCTCGGCCAGTTCAAAACCTGCCGCCAGGATCTGCTGCTTCACCAATGCCGGATCAATGCGGTGCAGCTTGTCGATCTGCTCGACCGACGTGACGCCGCGCCCGATATGATCGATGAGGAAGAATACACCGCCCGGCTTGAGTGCATCAAAGATCGCCTTGTTCATTTTGGCGATATCGATCTTCTGCCAGACCTGATCGTGATAAACCTGGCTCATGAAAATCAGGTTGACGGGTCTATCAAATTTGATCTCGGCCATCGGCTGAACCAGGCCTTCGACATTGGCATATCCAGAAGCCGCCAGGCCCGCCATAGCTTGCACTGCGGTGGGAAATTTCTCCGCCACCCATGTCGGATTAAAGCCTGTCACTTTGCCCTTGCCACCGGCAACGCGGCTGAAAATGCGCGTGTAGTAACCAGCACCGGGTCCGACATCCACAATGTGATCGCCGGGCTTGACGCCCGTCAGCGTCATGATCGCCGCAGGCTCGCGATCAGCGTCGCGCGCGCGGTCCTTCTCTGGCCGCGCCGCATCGGAGACAGCCGCCGCAACATCGTCCCCCACGGCGGCAAACTCTACGCGCTCGACGAAGGCTCATCACCGGTGCTGATGGATCCCGCCACGCTCGAAACCAATGGCCCATCGACCTTCGACGGCCGTTACACAGGCCCCATGACCGCCCATCCCAAAATCGACGCGCGCACAGGCGAAATGTTTTTCTTCGGTTACATGGCCGCAGGCCCCGGCACGCCGGACATTTCCTTCACAGTTGTTGGCCGCGATGGAAAAGTCGTGCGCACGGAAATGTTCAAAGCACCCTACGCCAGCATGGTGCACGACTTTGCCATCACCGATCAGCACGTTATCTTTCCGATATTCCCCGCCACCATCGATCTCGGCCGGATCATGAAAGGCGGCCCGCTCATCGCCTGGGATCCTGAACAACCATCTCTGATCGGCATCATGCCACGCGCAGGCACCACCAGCGAAATTCGCTGGTTCAGAGGCCCACCCGCCTACGCCTATCATCCGATGAATTCGTTCACCGAAGGCAACACTGTCACGCTCGACCTGTGCGTCTACCCGCGCGTACCGTTGTTCCCCAACGCCGACGGCAGCCGCGCGCCATCCAATCTCGCCGATGCTCCCGCCCGCCTTGAACGCTGGACCTTTGACCTTGCCGCCAACACCGACCAGTTCAAGCGCGAACCACTTGACGATCTGGCAACCGAGTTCCCGCGCATCGATGATCGCTGGACCGGCCTGAAACACCGCCATGGTTACACGGGTGCGATACTGGGTGAAAAGCTTCCCGGTTCACCTTTCGACACAATCGTGCACTTTGATCTCGCAAAAAACGCACGCGAAACCTGGTCGCCTGGCCCAGGCGACTTCGTCATGGAACCCGTCATCGCCTCCAAAACCGCAACCAAAGCCGAAGCCGGCGGCTATCTGCTGACTGTCGTTTTCCGTGGCAATGAAAACCGCAGCGACCTCGTCATCCTCGACGCCCAAAACGTAAAGGCGGGACCCATTGCAACGGCAAAATTGCCGGTGCGCGTTCCCTTCGGCTTCCACGGCAATTGGAATTCCCTTAACGGCGCAACGCATCAGCATGAATGAGGGAAGCTGTCAGCAACACGACCGCGCCAAACTGGTGCAACGCCGCCAGCCACAAGGGCATGCCTGCGATCAGCGTCCAAATTCCAAGCAAGACCTGCACCACCACCGCGGCCACCAAATAGGCGCCAGTCGGGGCCTTCAACCCTTGCCGCATCCCGGCAATGAACAGAGCAATCACCGAAGCAAATACCGCGTACCCCATCATGCGATGATTGAACTGCACCGTCGTGACGTTTTCAAACGGCGTCAGCCACACCGGGCTCGTCGCATAGGCCCCTTCCGGCACAAACTGTCCGTCCATCAGCGGCCAGGTATTGTAGGTCAACCCCGCATCCAGGCCAGCAACAAATCCCCCCAACAGGATCTGAACGAATATCAACGCCATCACAATCAACGACCATCGATAAAGCCGATGAGGTGTTGCCGCTGCAGGCCACTCACCCCGCCACAACGGCAGCGCAGTCCACAGCATGGCGCCATAGATCACCAGCGCCAGTCCCAGATGCGCGACCAACCGGTACTGGCTAACGTCCACACGCCCGCTCAAGCCACTCACCACCATGTACCAGCCCAAAAGTCCCTGCAGCCCGCCCAGCACAAACAAAACGATCAACCGGGGGATCAACCCGCGTTCAATCTGCCCCCGGAACAGGAAAATAAGAAACGGCAGCAGAAAGGCAAAGCCAATCAACCGGCCAAGATTCCGGTGCGCCCACTCCCACCAGAAAATCCCTTTGAACTCGGCAAGCGTCATCCCCGAATTCAATTGCTGATACTGCGGTATTTTTTGATAGGCCTCAAACTCTTCGTTCCACTCAGCCAGCGACAGCGGTGGCAACGCGCCATGTATGGGCTTCCACTCAGTGATCGCAAGCCCGGAGCCGGTCAGGCGCGTCAGACCGCCGACCACCACCATGACCGCAATCAGACCGCAGACCGCCAACAGCCATACCGCTATGGCACGTCTGGCACGCATAAGACCCCCTTCAGTCATTCAACTGCCAGATGTTGCGCCCGCCACCGCAGCATTCCGCCCGTGACATTGGCAACCCGGTCAAACCCCTGTTGCCGCAGAAACAGTGTCGCCCGGGCCGAACGCGCACCCGAACGGCACACAACAACGACAGGTTTGGCCCGTCCGATCTCGCCGAACCGTCTCGACAACTCTCCCAGCGGTATCAACTGCGCGCCCCCAACATGGCCCAGCTCGCCATGAAACTCATAGAGTTCGCGCACATCAACTACGCACAATCCCAGCCGGTTTTCATCGACCCATTGCGGCGCAATCTCCGGCACCCCGGCATAGGTCGTATGCACCGGCCCCCAATCAGCTTCGGTGGCGGCCAACACATCAGGCCTGCCGCACTTCAAATTTGCCGGCACCGCGATGTCCATCAACTTCGGATAAGGCAGGCCTAAATTTTCCATGTAGCCGCGAAAATCTTCTTCGCGAATTTGTGCACCCAGTCGCGGATTGTGCGCCACTTCCTCAGCGACGGAGGAAGCCGTCGAGCCCCCATAGTCATGAGCTGGATAAATCATGCAGCTTGGCGGCAGCGAAAAAATTTGCTCACGCACCGAATGAAACAGCGACACCGCGCTGCCTTGCTGAAAATCAGTACGTCCGCAACCACGGATCAACAAGGCATCGCCGGTAAACGCAGCACTTTGATCGTCCAGCACAAATGTCATGCAGCCATTGGTGTGACCGGGCGTTGCACGCGCCTCGACATATTTTTGACCGAACGTCACACGCGCGCCGTGTGTCAGGTACAGGTCCGCACCTTGCGCCCCCGATCTGTCCGACAAAGCGATCCTGGAGCCCAGTTTTTCCTTCAGCAACCACGCACCGGTGACGTGATCCGCATGGACATGTGTTTCCAACGACGCGACAAGCCGCAGTCCGAGCTCTTCGATCAAGGCCACTTCACGGCGCACTTGCTCGAACACCGGATCAATAATGATCGCCTCACCGCTCGCCTCGTCGCCCAGAAGATAGGTATAGGTCGAGGACTGGCTGTCGAACAATTGTCTGAAAATCATGGCGCCACCCTTTGTGAACGCGGCTTCCTAGCACACGCCTTTCCCCAACGCGAAGTTGATTTGCAGTTTGCTCCTCGCCCCGGCAATTGCTACTCACTGGAACATGAGTATGCGTTGGAAAAAATTCTTGGGCGTTTTCCTGTTGATCGGCATCATCGGCATCTATTCGCTGCTGGTCATGCGCCTGGCCGTGGCGATCCTGCCCTCGGCGGGCGGCATCGTCCAGTTCCTGTTTTACGGCGTGGCCGGTATGGCATGGGTCGTGCCGGTACGCTATCTCATCGTGTGGATGAACACACCAGGGCGGAAAGATGGCGAACCTGTTTGAGTCTTTGAAGAACCTCCTGGCTGCGGCCGCCACCAATCCGATAGAAAATCTTCAAGCGGCTGTCGAGCGCATCATTCTCTATAGCCGTTATTTTCTTGTTGTCATTTGCATCGGTCTGGCCTTTGCGCTCGGCATTTACGCCATCGCCTTCATTTTTGAAGTCGTGCACGTAGCCGAACTGGCCCTTTCGCCTCCCACGCAAACCAATGGCGAGTTCAGCCTGGTGATGCCCATCCTCGAACTCATTGATGGCGCGCTGGTCTCGGGCCTCATCGTCATGGTGATGCTGAGTACGTACGAAAACTTCGTCGGCCGCTTCGGCGACGAAGCCTTGCACGATTCGCCCGAATGGTTGCGCCGCTTGAATCCCGGTTCGCTGAAAGTGAAAGTCGCGACTGCCCTGCTCACGATTTCAGCTGTCAAATTGTTGCAGGTCTTCATGGACCGCGAACAGTTCACCGACAACGACATATTCTGGAAGGTGATTATTCACCTCATCTTCATCGCCTCGGCAATCAGCCTGGCGTTCCTGGATCGCATCACGGAACATTCGAAAAGCACTCCACCATCAAAGGACGGGCATTAGCATGACCGGCACTGGCTCAATTTTCCTAGGGCGAGGTGAGGCCGCCGCAAGCCTCCTGCTCGCGACCGCCAATCGCCATGGCCTGATCGCAGGCGCCACCGGCACCGGCAAGACCGCGACCCTGCGCGTGCTGGCCGAAGGGTTCAGCAAAGCAGGCGTCCCGGTCTTTGCCCCCGATATCAAAGGCGATCTCGCAGGCCTGTGCCAGCCTGCTGACGTCAAACCATTCATCACTGAGCGTCTGCAAAAGCTCGGCAATCCCGAATGGAAACCTGAAGCCCACCCCGTTATATTCTGGGACCTGTTCGGCGAACTCGGTCACCCGCTGCGCGCTACCGTGTCCGAGATGGGCCCCACCCTGCTCGCGCGCATGCTTCAGCTCAACGACACGCAAGAGGGCGTGCTGAACATCGTCTTCCGCATCGCCGACGAGCAGGGCATGCTGCTGCTCGACCTCAAAGATCTGCGTGCCATGCTCGTCAATGTCGGAGAAAACGCCGACAAGTACACCCTCCAATTCGGCAACATTGCCGCGGCATCCGTGGGCGCCATCCAGCGCGCCCTCTTGACACTTGAAAACCAGGGCGGCGAGGCTTTTTTTGGCGAACCCGCATTGAATCTCGATGACCTGTTGATCACCGATGAGAACGGCCTCGGCGCCATTCACATTCTGGCGTCGGAAAAACTGTTCGGCAGCCCGATGCTCTACGCCACGTTTTTGCTGTGGCTGTTGTCCGAACTCTACGAGCACATGCCGGAAGTCGGCGACATCGACAAACCGCGCCTCGTCTTCTTCTTCGACGAAGCCCATTTGCTGTTCGACGATGCGCCCAAGGCGCTGGTTGACAAGGTTGAACAGGTCGTGCGCCTCATCCGCTCAAAAGGCGTTGGCGTTTACTTCATCTCGCAATCCCCGCTCGATGTCCCCGACGATGTCTTGGGACAACTCGGCAACAAGGTTCAGCACGCACTGCGCGCCTTCACCCCCAAGGATCGCAAATCCGTCAAAGCCGTCGCCGACAACTTCCGCGAGAACCCCAAATTCAAGGCCTCCGACGTCGTACAAGAACTGGCCGTGGGAGAAGCCCTCGTTTCAACGCTTGATGCCAAAGGTGTCCCGTCATTTGTGGATCGCGTTCTTATCGCACCACCCACCTGCCGCATGGGCGCCATCACCCCCGAAGAGCGCAGCGCCGTCATCAACAAAAGCCCACTCAAGGGCCCCTATGACAAGACCGTTGATCGCGAATCTGCTTACGAAATCCTGGTAGGCCGGGCGCAGACTGCCAAAGCCCCTCCACCTTCAGCCGCCCGGCAAGCGCCCGCAGCTTCGCGCCGCACATGGGGCGCACCGTCTGGCCCGCGTCCCTCAAATCGGCAAACCATGGGCGAAGCCATGGCCAAAAGCGCCGTCCGCTCCGTCACCTCATCCATCGGCAGTTCCATCGGCCGCGCCCTCGTGCGCGGCGTGCTGGGTTCGCTGTTGAAACGCTGACCACCATGAGGCTCATGCCATGACAATCAATCGCTGCATCGCCCTCACATTGACCCTGGCCTTGGCGTCTTGCGAGGCATCTGTCAACGCCGGCAGCGAACAGAACGCCATCGACCGGCACGATTGGCTTGCTCAATCCATCGACGGTGTTGCCGTATCAAATCCCGAACGCGTAACCCTATCGCTCGCCAACGGCACAGTCTCCGGGCGCGGCGGCTGCAATCAATATTCAGGCCCCGTAGAGTACGGAAACGGCCACATCAAGACCGGCCCCCTCATCTCAACCAAAATGGCCTGTGCGGAAACAGGCTTAATGCAACTCGAACAGAAATTCCTTGGCGCACTCCAAACGGCAAGCACTTACACGGTTTCAGTCCACCCTGAACTCACCATCACAACGGCGGACGGCCCCCTCATTTTCCGGGTGTCACCAAGGCAATCCCCGCCTTGAATCGCCATTATTCGCCCATTACACGAATGACGCTCCTGCATTTCCCGCGAACGGCGTCAGGGCGCGGCCTCCTTGGCGCGATGACTAATTCGTGCAACTGTGTCGGGGCACATTCATAGCCGGATGTTTCAAATCACAAGCCGCTTGACTATCGGTTGGGGGACCGGACCAGAATGCTTGCATCATTCATAAAGGCGCTTCGAGGAAAACAATCCTCAGCCCCGCCGACAGACCTTCTCTCCGCCGGCCACAGCGGCTCAACGGCCGGCGCAGAAGTAACGAACTTGGCGCCAGGCTACCTCCCGTCCTCCGAGGAACTTGTCCTCAAGCTCCAGCACGACCGCAACTCGCACGTCATCGGCCTGATCCATCGCCACCAAAGTGATCGCGAGTCATTTGAAGCCTGGTTCTTCGATGCCATGATCGGTGAACACCATCTTCAGGACTTCATGACCGCCATGCAAAGCGTGCCTGAGGACGCCCGGCTCGACATCGTGCTCCATTCGATCGGCGGCTTCTCGCTTGAAGTCCAGCAGATCGCGCGCGCCATCAAGGCACACAAGGGCGAGACCACGGTTTTCATTCCGCACTACGCGCACAGCTTCTCGACCCTCATCGCGATTGCCGCAGATAAAATCGTGATGGGACCGGCAGCGTCGATGTCCTACATCGAACCATCCGATCACGGTCTAAGCGAAGTGGTCCGGCAAAAGGGCGTACGCAAGGTTCAGGACCAAACGCTCATGCGCCTGACCATGGCCAACAACTTCGGTCGCGAATTACGGGCGCTAGTCACTGAACTTGCCCCTGGCAACTCCGGCGCCCGCATCGCCGCTGCCCTCACCGGTGGCAAGCGCTCGCCATGGGACCCATTGACGGTCTCCCTTGCCCTCAAGATGGGTTTGCCCGTCTCCACCAACATGCCGCCCGGCATTTTCAGTCTGATCCAGGCCAATCGCGCCATGCCCACCAGCGACCACGGCGTAAAAACCGCTGGCCGCATGATGAGTGCTCAACGCGCTAGCGCCATGACGGCGCACGACCTCGAACTGTGCCTGTCGCACGGGTTCAACATGCCGCGACCGGAAGATAGGCACACACTGCAAGCCCCGCCGCTGGCTCGCGGCCATGACGACGCCGGCAATGAAGATGACCCGCACGGTGTGTCACTCGAAAATTGCGACATCACTATCCGGCCGCTGATCTCCAAAATGGAAGCCGCCCGCGGCAGCCGCGTGATCTGCATCATTCACCAGGCGGGCATGGAAAGTCACTCTGTCGACACCGTCACCACCGAAGACATTCTGACGGCGCTTCAGTCAACGCCCCCCGGCACGCCGCTCGATATCATTTTGCAAACGCCGGGCGGGTTCGCCTATCAGGCGCACCAGATCGCGCTTGCCCTCAAGGCCCATCGCGGACGCAAGACAGTCTTCGTACCGTATTTCGCCATGTCTGGTGGCACCATCATAGCACTTGCCGCCGATGAAATCATCATGTCCCCCCACGCCTGTTTGGGGCCGATCGACGGCCAGTTTCCCGTCTATCACCTCCACCGTATGATGCCCACAAGGGCCGTATTGTCGCTGCTCGAGACCAAACCCAAGCGCCGCATCCATGATGAACTGCTGGAACTCGGCAATCTGTGCAAACGCGGCATAGTTCAGGATCACAAAAACGCGCTGGACTTGATGCACGGCACCTATTCGCCCGCTGCCGCCAACCGCATCGCCCACACCCTGAACGACGGCGGCCTCACCCACGGCTACCCGGTGACGCTCAGCAACGCAAAGAACCTCGGCCTGAACGTTAGTGCCGCAATGCCCGCCGAAGCCGTCGCCATAGTCCGCGCCTACCGCCGCAACCGCTTCGGCAAACGCAGCGTGATATTCTGCGGCTGAGGGTCAAACGCGTAAACCACAACGTTTGTTCTCATTGCCGCCACCAACGGGACCCTATGGATAGTGTCGCATGCCAAATGCGCGGACGACCCGCGAAGGATCCGCGACGCAGTTCCGCAGAGTTCGGCCAACGCGCGCCCTACAGGCGATAGCGCACTTGGTCCATCCAGAAGCGCTCCAGCCTGTGCAACGCACTATTCAGCGAAGCAAACTCCGACACTTCCAGGCCCCCTGACGGTTCGACCAGCACCACATGCCGGTCAAACAACCCCGTCACAATTTTTGCAATTCCGGCACCTTTCTCTGTCACGCTCACACGCACCGAACGCCGGTCGCTTTCCGAGCGCGTATGATTGATGTAACCGGCCTCGACAAGTTTCTTGAGATTGTACGACACGTTTGAGCCCAAATAATGCCCGCGCGTCCGCAACTCGCCAGCTGTCAATTCCTGGGTGCCAATATTGAACAGCAGCAACGCCTGCACACTGTTCACCTCACCTTGCCCCACGCGCTCAAGTTCGTCCTTGATCACGTCCAGCAATTGCCGGTGCAAGCGCTCAACCAGATTCAGACACTCAAGATAGCGCTGCTTCACGCCCTCGGGCCCTGACTGCGGCGCTTCGTTTTGTACGCGTGCGGTTGCTGTAACGCTCATAACCCCGGTCCCCAAATGTGCCCAGGCGTTTTGCCCGGTATAACAAGACCCAAGATTAGTGCCCCGCCGCTAACGACGGCTTAAGTGACAAGGCAAACATCAGGTTAACTCGCCTTGTGTCCCCGCAACATTTGAATAATGCCCGAAAAATCAAGCGCCCCTGCGCCCGAGGCTTCATAGAGGCTATAAAGCGCGGCGGCCTGCGCCCCCAACGGCGTCGACGCCCCAGATGCGAGCGCTGCAGTCTGCGCCAGTTTCAGATCCTTAAGCATCATCGCCGCCGTAAAGCCCGCTTGATAGTCCCGGTTGGCCGGTGACGCCGGAACCGGTCCCGGAACGGGACAATAGCTCGTCAGGCTCCAGCATTGGCCAGAAGCCGTCGACGAAATCTTGTAAAGCGTCTCATGCTCCAGACCCAATTTCTCGGCCAGCACAAACGCTTCGCAGGTTCCGATCATCGAAATGCCGAGCAGCATGTTGTTGCAGATTTTCGCTGCCTGCCCGTTGCCACCACCGCCGGCATGGAAAATATTCTTGCCCATTTTTTCAAGCACCGGTTTGGCGCGCGCAAAGGCCTGATCGTCGCCGCCCACCATAAAAGTCAAGGTGCCAGCCGTCGCCCCGCCGGTGCCGCCCGACACTGGTGCATCCAGAAATGCCGCCCGCACCAGCCTGGCCGCTGCATGAACCTCACGCGCTGTCCCCACATCAATGGTCGAAGAATCGATCAGCAATGCTCCTTCTTGCACCATCGCGAGCAAACCACTGTCCCCGAGATAGACCTGGCGCACATGCTGGCCGGCAGGCAGCATCGTGATGACGATCTCCGCCTCCTTCGCCACATCAACAGCCGATGCCCCGCCACGAGCACCCGCAGACACTGCCTTTTCGACCGCCGCTCCCGACATATCGAAGACTTTCACCTCGTGCCCGGCTTGCACCAGATTGGCCGCCATCGGCCCGCCCATATTGCCAAGCCCGATAAACCCTATGCGCATGTCAAGCCTCCTGTTCAAAAGTGAGTTCAGCCTCGCCCAGCGGCGCAAAGTACTTGGCAACGTCGCTGTCGCTGACACCTGCAAGATCGGCCGGCTGCCACTTCGGCGCATTGTCTTTCTCGATGATGACGGCGCGTACGCCCTCATAAAAATCATGGCCGTGCATGAACCGGTTCGTCAATCGGAACTCAAGTTTCATACACTCTTCAAACTCAAACTTGACGCCCTCGCGGATTTGATTGAATGTCACGCGCAAACTGGTGGGCGATTTCGACGCCAGCGTTGTAAGCGTTTGATCTGCAAACAGCGAAGTGTCACCCTTCAATGACGAGATAATTCCTTCAACCGAGGTGCAGGAAAAGTGCCGGTCGATCGCCGCACGCAATCCTTCAATCCGGGATTTTGTCTCCGGCTTCACGGCAAAGTGCGACAACACATGCTCAACCGGCAACTCGTCCGCGCACAAAGCTGCCAACAGCGCATTATGCTGCGCCACCGGAACAACATGCGTGGCAACGCCGACATAAGCAGAGTCCGTCACATCAAGCCGGGCCCCGGTCAGCGCCAAATACAATCCCGTCTCTCCCGGACAGCGCGGCAGGAAATGTGTTCCACCCACATCGGGGAACAGACCAATCCCGGTTTCCGGCATCGCAAACATCGTACCTTCACCGCAAACGCGCGCAGCACCATGGATCGATACCCCAACCCCGCCACCCATGACAATGCCATTGATCACTGCGATATAGGGCTTGGGATAACGCTTGATGAGCCGGTTGAGACGGTACTCGCGTCGATAAAAATCGATGACATAAGGTGTCCCCGACCGGCCTGAATCATAAAGCGCCCGGATGTCACCGCCCGCGCAGAATGCCCGCTCACCGGCGCCGCGCACCACCACCAACTCCACACTGGCGTCACTCCGCCACGCCCGCAACTGCGCGTCCATGGCATCGACCATACCAAGCGTCAGTGCATTCAGCGCTTTGGGGCGATTGAGTGTGATCAACCCCGCCCGGCCACGCTGCTCGAAGAGAACCTCATCCATGACCCATGCCCTCAAGCCACCGGCACGCGCGCCAGGTTTCGCGGCCACAGCCCGCTCAGAAGGCCGAAGCCATAGGCCCAGGCAATCCAGCTTGCGAACAACCGCTCTTGCCCGGAGGTCAAACCGGGAAGCACGACATCGATCCAGCCAATGACCGCAGCATCCCCCAGCAAACCGCTCGCGCAAATCAAAATCGCCGCCGCCGCACGCTCAGCCCGCGGCGTTTGAAAGACCACAAAGAAGAACCAGCCGATGGAGTAAACCAGCACGGGAGTCACCACAAATAGCGCCGCTGTCCACGCCACATTCCCTGGCACGAAAATCAGCTCCCCCGCCCAGCGAATGATCAAAGTCGCTTCAAACCAGATCAATAACCCATAGGCCAAGGCGTACAGGGCGACACGTTGCGAAATCATCGTCATTGGCGCATCATTTCCCGCGCGATGATGACGCGCATAATTTCGTTGGTGCCTTCCAAAATCTGGTGCACACGCAAATCCCTCACATGGCGCTCCAATGGAAAATCCTTCAAATATCCGTAACCGCCATGCAGCTGCAGCGCGTCATTGGCAATCTTCGACGCATTGTCGGTGGCAAAGCGTTTGGCCATCGCGCACAACATCGTGGCGCGCGGATCGCGGCGATCCAGGGCTGCTGCCGCGTTCCAGATCATCAACCGCGAAGCTTCAAGATCAGTCGCCATGTCGGCAAGCTTGAACTGAGTCGCTTGAAACTCGCCGATCTGTTTGCCAAACTGGTGGCGCTCCACTACATAACGCTGCGTCTGTTCCAAAGCCGCACGCGCGGCTCCCAGCGAGCATGCACCGATGTTGATACGGCCCCCATCCAGACCCATCATGGCGATGCGAAATCCCTCGCCTTCCGCGCCGATGCGATTGACGACAGGAATCCGGCAATCTTCAAAGTTCACGGTTGCGGTCGGCTGGCTGCGCCAACCCATCTTGCGCTCATTCTTGCCGAAACTCAGACCCTTCGTTCCCTTCTCGACCACCACACATGAAATACCCTTTGGCCCATCGGCGCCGGTTCGCACCATGCAAACATAAATATCCGACACACCCGCGCCGGAGATAAAGGCCTTACTGCCGTTCAAAACGTAGTGCTCACCATCCCGGACCGCTTTGGTTTTCAGGTTCGCCGCATCGGAACCCGCACCCGTTTCCGTCAGACAATAGCTCGCGATCAACTCCATGCGCGCAAGCTTCGGCAGCCACTTGCGCCTCTGCTCATCAGTGCCGAAACGGTCAATCATCCACGACGCCATATTATGGATCGAGATATAGGCAGCCGTCGGCGTGCAGCCCGCCGCCAGCTCCTCAAAAATCAGCGCTGCATCAAACCGGCTGAGCCCGCTTCCGCCGACATCGTCCTTGACATAAATACCGGCAAACCCCAGCCCAGCCGCCTGGCGCAGGGTTGGAATAGGAAAAATCTCGTCCTCGTCCCATTTGGCCGCAAATGGCGCAAGCTGGCCCGCCGCAAAATCCCGCGCCGTCTTTTGCACCAGCAGCTGTTCCTCGTTCAATTCGAAGGGCATTGCATCTTCCCCTTAGCCTTCAGGTGGTGATACGTAGAGCCTCACCCGCTGTCAACGAAGTGTCTGAACCCATGCCAACCGACAGGTCCCAGCATTTTCCGGCAACCCGCATGCGCCGATTGCGGCGCACGCAATGGGCGCGCAGGCTCGTTGCGGAAAATGTGCTCACGCCGTCGGACCTGATCTGGCCACTTTTCATCACCGATGGCAAAAACAAACGCGAGCCCATCTTGGCAATGCCGGGTGTTGAGCGAATCTCCGTTGACCTCGTCGTCCGCGCCGCTGAAGAAGCATGCCAGCTCGGCATACCGGTAATCGCAGTGTTCCCTTTCACCGATCCTTCACGCAAGACCGAGGATGGTCGCGAGGCATTGAATCCGGACAATCTAGTGTGCCGCGCGACCCGAGCAGTTAGGGAAGCAAAGCTGGACATCGGCATCATGTGCGACGTCGCACTTGATCCCTACACCAGCCACGGCCATGACGGCCTTCTGAGGGACGGGGTGATCTTGAACGACGAAAGCGTCGAAGCTCTCGTGGCTCAAGCTTTGACTCAAGTCGATGCCGGTTGCGATATCATTGCTCCATCCGACATGATGGATGGCCGCATCGGCGCGATCCGCAATGCACTTGAAAAGAACGGCCGCAAAGACACACTGATCATGTCCTATGCGGCGAAATACGCCTCCGCCTTTTATGGCCCATTCCGTGAAGCCGTCGGTTCAGCCATGGCATTGCAAGGGGACAAACACACATACCAGATGAACATCTCCAATGCCGACGAGGCCCTGCGCGAAGTTGCACTCGACATCGCCGAAGGCGCCGACATGGTCATGGTCAAACCTGGCCTGCCCTACCTGGATATTGTACGCCGGGTCAAAGACACGTTCGCGGTTCCAACTTTTGCCTATCAGGTGTCCGGCGAATATTCGATGATCATGGCCAGTGCCGAGCGCGGCTGGATCGACTCCGACAAGGCTATCATCGAGAGCCTGACCTCATTCAAGCGCGCCGGCGCTGACGGCGTTTTAACGTACTTCGCCCCACGCGCTGCAAAACTGATCTCGGCACTAAGATAGCCGGGCAATCAGGCTGGATGTATCCCAGCGCTTGCCGCCCAACCGTTCCACTTCACTATAAAATTGATCAACCAGCGCTGTCACCGGCAGCTGCGCCCCATTCGCTCGCGCTTCGGCAAGCGCAATGCGCAAATCCTTGCGCATCCATTCCACGGCAAATCCAAAGTCGAACTTTCGCTTGTGCATCGTCGCGGCGCGGTTTTCCATCTGCCAGCTCTGTGCTGCACCTTTGGAGATCACGTCGATAACCTCCGCTGGATCGAGGCCCGCTTTTTCTGCGAAGTGCACTGCTTCCGCCAGCCCCTGCACAAGCCCTGCGATGCAAATCTGATTGACCATTTTGGTCTTCTGCCCGGCACCCGCAGGCCCAAGCCGTTTGACCATCTTTGCATAGACACGCATGACCGGCTCAACCTTGGCATAGGCCACTTCATCGCCGCCGCACATCACGGTCAGCTGACCCTTCTGCGCTCCCGCCTCGCCCCCGGATACCGGTGCATCAATGAACGCAATCCCGCGCTTGACAGCCTCTCCTGAAAGTTGCGCTGCAAGCGCGGCAGAGCCTGTCGTGTGATCAACAAAGGCCGCGCCTGGGCTCATGCATTCAAAGGCCGCTGTTGCAACCTCTTGAATGTCCGGGTCATCGCCAACACATGAAAACACGAATTCAGCGCCCCGCACCGCTTCAGCGATCGTGGACGAAGCGTTGCCCGCATACTCCCCAACCCAGTGCTGTGCTCGCGTGGCCGTACGATTGAACACGACGACCGAGTGCCCTGCCCGCGACAGGTGACCCGCCATCGGGTATCCCATCCGTCCCAGACCAATAAAAGCCAGCTTTGCCATATTAACATTTCCTTCTAGTGTCGTCGAAGCGCACCTAACCCCAAACGAAGTCCAACATGAAACGAATCCTGCTCGCGACATGCATCACTCTGGCATTTGCTTTCGGTCTGGCGTCGCTTTGGCTGGTTGTAACTGCCCTTTGGCTCAAGGGTTCACTGCCAGTTCTCTCCGGCGAAATCCAGGTGCAAGGCAGCGATGCGCCCATTCGCATAGTGCGAGACCTCGACGGCATTCCGCACATCTACGCCAAGAGCCGGGATGACGCATTGTTTGGTCTCGGATTCGTACATGGTCAGGACCGCCTGTGGCAGATGGATTTTCAGCGCCGCACCGTTCAGGGCCGCCTAAGCGAGATCGCCGGATCAACCACGCTGGTCGCCGATATCTATTTGCGGACGTTGGGCCTCTACCGCGCCGCTCAACAGTCGCTCGAGCACCTGTCACCCCAAGCGCGCCGGGCGTTTGAGTACTATGCAGCCGGTGTGAATGCGGCACGCCCAAAACACGGCAAGCCCTTGCCACCGGAATTTTTCATGCTGGTTGTCAACCCTGAACCCTGGACCGCAACAGATTCCATCGCCGTCCTGAAAGGTATCGCGGTGCAATTGTCGGCCAACGCCTTCCAGGAAATATTCAGGCTTCAACTGCTGAAGGTGCTTTCTGCCGAAAAAGCCGCAACGTTCAATCCACCACTTCCTCCCGAGGTCATGGAAGCCTATCGCCGCTACGCACCCAAAGACCCGGCAAAATTCGCGGCAGCGGTTGACGCATTGTCAGAACTGGCCCCAGTCCTCGAAACGACGGGCGCATCGAACAATTGGGTTGTTGGCGGTGCACAAACAGCCAGTGGCAAACCGATGCTGGCGAACGACCCGCATTTGCCATTGACTGTCCCCGCTTTCTGGTATCTCGCCCACCTGCAATGGCCGGGAGGCGAAGCGATCGGCGGCACGGTTCCCGGAATTCCAGCCATCGTCGCCGGCCGCACGGGAAAAGTCGCATGGGGGCTGACCACCACCGGCGCCGATACCCAAGATCTCTATTGGGAAAAAATCGATCCGGAAAATACAAACTATTACTTCACGCCAGATGGCTCCAGACCTTTCGATGTCAGACTGGAAACAATCAGCGTCAGGTTTGGTGCGGCCAGAACCATCCGCATTCGCAGTACGCGCCATGGCCCAGTACTGCCCACCGACGAACCAAGACTGAAGGCCCTTGTTCCCGAAGGTTTTGCACTCGCGTTGAGCTGGCCAGCACTTGATCCCGATGATCGAACTGGCGAAGCTGCGTTAAGAATTTTCGCGGCCCAGGCTGCAGACCGCACCACCATCGAAAACGCGTTCGAACCCTATCGCGCGCCGATCCAAAGCTTTGTTTATGCAGGCGGCGACGGCAATATTGGATTGATCCTGCCCGGCAAAATTCCTGTACGCAAATTGCAGAACCAGATTGCCGGACTGCTGCCAGGCGACGGCCCCGATCCGAAATATGACTGGCAGGGGTACATCCCGGACAGCGACCGGCCAATGTGGACGGGCGGCGCCCAGGACACCTTCATCACGGCCAACAACAATGTCGTTCCTCCGGGCTACAAGCCGATGATCGCGCTAGACTTTGACCACGAGCATCGTGCGCGCCGGATCAAGGCACTGCTGCACAACCCCGGCACGCCGCACACAGTGGCGAGCTTCAGGTCAATGCAGCTCGACGACGGTGAGCAGTTTGCAATGGACGTATTGCCATTGATGCTCGCTCAGACCAAGCCGGTTGGCCTTCAAGAGCGGCATGCAATTAGACTTTTACGTGCCTGGGACAGGCACATGAATCCCAGCCGCAGCGAACCCTTGATTTTTGCCGCTTGGACGCGAGCCTTCGCCAAAGCACTGTACGCGGATGAGTTGAGAGAACTCTTTGAACGCGTGTGGACGGACCGGCCGGATTTCATCACATCGGTATTGAACGGCACACCGCACAGCGCACCGTTTTGCGACGACACTCGCACACCCGGCACCCGTGAGGACTGCTCCGTCATCCTCAACAAAAGCCTGACGGAAGCCTTGGCGTATCTCACTGATTACTATGGGAATAACATCTCAACTTGGCGATGGGGAGAGGCACATCAAGCCACATTCTCGCACACGCCCTTCGGGTTCGTTCCGGTGCTGGGTCAAATATTTGGATTGCGCGAAGCGGTGGGAGGCGGCAATGCCGTAATCCAGCGTGCGGCCTTTCGCTATTCAAATCGGGAACCCTTTGCCGCGGTTCATGGCAGTGGTTATCGCGCTGTCTATGATTTGGGAGCACCGGACACTTCTATATTCATGATTTCAACCGGACAAAGCGGAAATCTCTACTCGCCATTCTACGCCGATCTCGCCCCGCGCTGGGCACGCGGAGAGTATTTGAAGATGACAACCAGTACAGACGATATCAAAAGACGCACACTGGCAACGCTTGAGCTTATTCCAGAGATCAGGACAATTCCCGATAGCCACCCCGATAGAAAATGAGCGGGTCGCTGCTAGTGGAATTTCCATAATCCAACACGCGTCCTACGAAAATGACATGATCGCCTCCGTCATGGCGATGCTCACGCCGGCACTCGAATGTTGCTATGGCATTGCGGAGTATGGGGACACTGTGCACGCCATCACGCAACGCCTCACCGGAAAGATCGAATGCACCTTTGCGCGACAGTCTTTGTGAGAGGTTACGCTCGGCCGAGCCCAGCACATTCACAGCGAAGTGCTCAGCCTTCATGAATACAGCAAAGCGATCTGAACTCCGGTCGAGGCTCCACAAAATCAACGGTGGCTCCAGCGATACGGATGCAAAGGAATTGATGGTCAGACCGACGGGTTCCCCCGCATCTCCGCGCACGGAAATGACTGCAACACCTGTTGCAAAATGACCCAATGCATCGCGAAATCCGCGGAAATTCAACGTCATGCGCCTATTCCTGAAACACTCAAGACCACATTAACGGCTGGTGAGCCAATATGACTGCGAAAATGACGTAACGGCGCGCACAAACAAACACAAGACCGCATGGATGGGGTCTGACACAATGTCAGGAAATGAACGGCCAATAATTGTTAAGAAGATCAAGAAGGCTGGCCATGGTCATCACGGTGGTGCATGGAAGGTTGCCTACGCCGATTTCGTGACCGCGATGATGGCGTTCTTCTTGTTGATGTGGTTGATCAACACCACTACGCCCGAGCAGAAACGCGGCATCGCCGATTACTTCGCGCCTGAAGCGGTTAGCCGCTCAAACTCCGGTAACGGCGCCCTGCTGGGCGGGACGTCGGCCAGCGAAGATGGGCAGGACGGACAAGGGACTCTCGCGGTCAAGACATTGCTTCGTCAGCCGGTTGAGGAAAAACCTCAAAACCCAAACGCGCAAAAAAGCGACGCTGCAAGCGGCAGCACATCAAACCAGGATGCGAAGAATAATGTAGCTCTCGAACAAGCGGCGGCGCGCTTGCGCCAGGCAATGCAAGACATGCCGGACCTTGCCGAGATCTCTCGCCATGTTCTCATTGACGAAACGCCTGAAGGCGTGCGGATACAGCTGATCGATCAAGATGGCCGTTCGATGTTTGAGGCCGGCAATGCTCAGCCCACGCAACGCGTACAGCGCCTGCTTCAGGAAGTTGCAAAAATTGTTATTAGCCTTCCCAACCGAATCTCAATTTCTGGCCACACCGACGGAGGCTCATTCAGCGGTCTTGGCGGCTATTCGAACTGGGACCTCTCTTCAGCGCGAGCAAACTCAAGTCTCAGGGTATTGCTGGACTCCGGTGTCCCCGACGCACGCATAGCCGAGGTTTCAGGCAAGGCCATGTCCGACCCCCTGTATCCCGACAACCCCCACGCCTCGGCCAACAGGCGGATTAGCATAATTTTGATGCGCGAGGCCCCGGTCATGCCGACTGATCAATAACGCTAGGCTTTGGGCCGTAGAATATTCATACTTTAGGCAGTTCCCAAGCGGGTCCGTCCATGTGACATTCATCTGAATGGTCCCAATCAACTGATTCGGGACGGTATTTGCACGCGGAGTTGCGCGCCGTGACCGAGCAGTTGGGAACGAGGGTCCCGCAGTTTTACCTCACTTCGCCAGCTCCTTGCCCCTATTTAGCGGGCAAGATGGAGCGCAAGGTTTTCACGCGTTTGTCTGGAGAAATAGGCAAGTCGGTGAATGACGTGCTCACGCATGCCGGTTTCCGGCGCAGCCAAAGCATCGCCTATCGGCCATCGTGTGAGTCCTGTCATGCATGCGTTTCGGTGCGTGTCGTTGTCGACGCTTTCGAGCCATCCCGCTCTTTCCAGCGCGTCGCTCAACGCAGCGCAGACCTGGTTGGCGAAGTCGTTGATCCGTGGGCTACCGAAGAACAGTTCGCCCTGCTCCGCCGGTATCTGGACACGCGCCATCACGGCGGCGGCATGTCAGACATGACCATGTTCGACTACGTCGCGATGGTCGAGGACTCAGCTGTGGAGACCCATCTGGTTGAATACCGTTACCGGACAGGTGAAAAAGCCGGAGACCTGATCGCTGTCGCCCTCACTGACCTTTTGTCCGACGGTCTGTCCATGGTCTACAGCTATTTCGACCCCTCTCAAGCGCCACGCAGCCCTGGCACCTACATGGTCCTGGACCACATCGAACAGGCGAGGAGCCGCAGCCTGCCTTACGTCTATTTGGGGTATTGGATCGAAGGCAGCCCCAAAATGAGTTACAAAGCTCGATTTGGGCCGCTCGAAGCGCGATTGGGCGCAGGTTGGATCCCCTTGAAGCGGCGCTAAAGTCAACGCACTGTGCTTTCGTGCCATAACCGCGTTGACTGGGCTGCAGTTATCCCAGTTGACGCTTGACCTCCATGCAAATCAGGACCATTTCGCGATGTCGAACAACACGCGCCTCGCCATTCTTGTGGCCGCCCTCGGTTACTTTGTTGATGTCTACGACTTGATCCTGTTCACTATTTTGCGCGTTCCCAGCCTGACCGACCTTGGCGTATCAGGCGACCAGTTGGTAACCGTCGGTACATACCTGCTCAACTGGCAAATGAGTGGATTTCTGATTGGTGGTGTCTTGTGGGGTGTCATAGGCGACAAAGTCGGACGCATCGAACTCCTCTTCGGTTCGATCTTGTTGTATTCGGTCGGCAACATCTTGAATGGGTTCGTCGGTCAATTTGGACCGGGCGTCGATGCCATGCTGTCCCCCATCGACCAATACGCGGCACTCAGGTTTTTCACCGGCATAGGCCTGGCCGGCGAAATCGGCGGCGGCATCACCTTGGTGGCAGAACTCTTGCCCAAACAAACACGCGGTTACGGTACGACGATTGTGGTCGCAACCGGCGTTGCCGGGGCGATCGCAGCGGCGTTGGTCTATGAATATTTTTCGTGGCGTTCCGCTTACATTGTCGGCGGAGTGATGGGATTGGCGCTCCTGTTCCTCCGGCTCTCGGTCGCTGAGTCTGGAATTTTCAAATCGCTCGCAAACCAGGAGCACGTCGCGCGCGGCAATTTCTTCATGTTATTTACATCATGGGACCGCTTCAGCCGTTATGCCAATTGCATTTTGGTTGGACTTCCAATTTGGTACTCACTCGCCATCATCGTCACCTTTTCGCCCGAAATCGCACTAGCACTGGGCGTGGTCGACAAAATCGTCGCGGGTACGTCGGTATTCTGGTTCTATTGTGGCATTACCCTCGGCAGTGTGGCCAACGGGCTCTTCAGTCAGTTCATGCGTAGCCGCAAGATTGCACTCGGTGTATTCCTGTGCGCGCTACTGGTTTCGTTTGCCGTGATTTTTCACGTGCCATTGCACACGGCGCAAGAGTTTTACTCTGTGATCTTTGTGATTGGATTCTGTACTGCGTATTGGGCGATGATGGTCACGGTCGCAGCAGAACAATTCGGCACAAACTTGCGCGCGACCGTCGCAACCTCCGTGCCGAATTTCGTCCGGGGTTTCACGGTGCCAATCACGCTACTTTTCGCCTATATCCGCCCAGACGTTGGCATCGTAGGTGCTGCAGAAGTCGTGGCAATCCTGGTTTCTGCCTTTGCGCTATATGCACTTTTTGCCTTGCGCGAGACGTTCAACGTGGATTTGGATTATCTGGAGACGGATGCCAAGCCGTCAAAGCAGGGACCCTGACATGCAACCATTGCCCCAATCACCGGCTCCCGACTGGCGGCAATACATGCTGCGCGCCGTTATCTGGGTCGCCTTTGTGGGCGCGTTGGGATACGCGGCCGTCAATGGCGGACTGGGGTTCCTCGAGAACGATGTGAGTGTAACCGTCGAGCCGAACAGGGACAGTATATCGCTGGCGGCCCAAGGGCCTGCAATGATTGAGATGAAAATAACACTGCGAAACAATACCAGAAACAAAGTGACTCTCACCGCGCCCACAGCATGCAAAATATTCCGCTGGCAAATTTTCAGCCGCTCGGGCGAGCTCATGCAGAGCAAGATCAATGAGGACTCTTGCCCGGCTTCAGGCGTAGCAGTGGGTCTGCCTTCCGGCGAACAAGTTGAAGAGTTCTATTCAATTCTGCTGAGCCAAACACGTTATCGTCAAGGCGAAGATTACCAGGTTCGTGTCTGGTATTGGGGCTACGAAACCGAGTTTGAATTCAAGGTCGAATGACTAAGCGCGTTCGCGCTCATTCTCGCTTGCACCAAGCGGGTCCGCGATCAGCTTGCGCCCGGATAACGCCGACAGCCAATCAAGCCCCGCACGCAACCGTACGACTTCACCAACCACAATGAGTGCCGGCGCCTTGATACCGCTCGCCCGCACATCGGCATCCGCCCGTCCCAATTCAGTTTCCAGCACTAACTGATTTTGTGTCGTGGCCCCGCTGATGATTGCAACAGGTTCGTGAAGACTGCGCCCTGCCGAAACCAGCTCGGTTGCAATCCGGGCAAGGTGCTTCAGTCCCATGTAAATCACAATGACCGGTGAACCCTCCGCCAGCGCCCTCCAGTTGATCGTGCTCGGCACATTACCGCCCGCCATATGCCCGGTCACGAAAGTTACAGCATGGTTGATGTCGCGGTGCGTTGCGGGAATGCCTGCATAGGCCAACCCGCCAATACCCGAGGTAACTCCAGGAACCACCCGAAATGGCACGCTGGCCGCTACCAGCGCCAAAGCCTCTTCACCGCCGCGACCGAAGAGAAAGGGGTCTCCACCCTTTAGTCTCAGCACGCGCTTGCCCTGCTTGGCCCACTCAATCAATCGCAACGATATGTTGCGTTGCTTTGGACTGGGCTTGCCACCGCGCTTGCCGGCATACTCAATCACCGCTCCCGGCCGCGCCAGCTTTAGTACCGCCTCATCCACCAGAGCATCAAAAACCACAATATCGGCCTGCTGCAACGCGCTCAGCGCGTGCAACGTCAGCAGGCCTGCATCGCCAGGCCCAGCGCCGACAAGCCACACCCAGCCAGGCTCGAACACCGGCAGGTTTGCAGCTTCGCGAACCGACTTCCAAGCAAACGATAGGGTCATCTCACATATCTACATCAACATGAGTTATTAAACAATATCAACAACACAATTTGTACAACAAAGGGCTATCTGGTGTTTCCGTTCCTTCGGTTAAACTCACCCGATGAGCAGAATCCTTGTCCTGATCGCCGCCCTCTTGGGTGTCACCGCATTCATCATATGGATTGTCGGAATTTCCGGCATCACAAATGCTTCATCTGAAGGCTCTGCAAGTCTCGCATACAACGTCACGCTCTTGGTCCTCTTGATGAGTTCACTTGTCCTGGGTTGGCGCGGCAGTGTGAGCCAGGCCTTTCGTTATGCGCTCATCTGGATCGCGCTCTTCTTCGCTTTGCTACTGGGCTATTCCTTCCGAAACGACATGCTGTCCGCATTTCAGCGTGTAGCAGGCGAAGTAAACCCGGCGATGCCGGTCGAACGGTCTGGCTCGGAAGTGGCCCTGCGAAAATCCGACGACGGCCACTTCTACGTTGACGCGGACATTAACGGAACAAGCATTCGCCTCCTCGCCGACACCGGAGCGACAACCGTTGCCCTGAGCATAACCGACGCACAAAGTGCCGGCATCGACGTCGATCAACTTGACTACAACCGCATGATCTCCACGGCCAATGGGCAAGCGGCCGCAGCCACCATCACGCTCGACGAAGTCCGTGTGGGTTCCATCGTTCGTCAGGATGTCAAAGCCATGGTCACCCGCGGATTGACAAGCTCACTATTGGGCATGAGCTTTTTCAGCACACTGTCCAAAGTTCAAATGGAAAACGACGAACTCATCCTTCGTGACTAAAACTCAAACCGGCACGCTGTATCTGATTGTTGGCCCCTCCGGTGCGGGCAAAGACACGCTCATCACCGCAGCGCGCGACCGCCTGGGTCAAACTCATGTCTTTCCAAAGCGCACGATCACAAGGCCCATTCTGTCGCCCGGGGAAGTTCACATTGCTGCAACGGTGGACTCCTTCACGACCCAGGTGCGAGCAGGCTATTTCGCACTCACCTGGCGCGCCCATGGACTGCACTACGGCATACCAAACTCGATCCTCGATGATATCAAACGCGGAAAACACGTTGTCGCCAACGTCTCGCGCGAAATGATTGAACAGGCGAAGCGGACTTTTAACCCGGTTCAGGTGATCTTGGTGACTGCACCCATCCAAATTTTGTCAACGCGACTCAATTCGCGTGGACGCGAGTCCCCCTCAGACATTACCGGCCGGTTGACGCGTCAGACTGAGATCACTGCGAACACAACCATTGTCAACGACGGCTCTATCGAAACGGCACTAAGTCAGTTCATATTAGCGCTCCAAAGTTGAAAGACGTCAGATGCTCCCCATCCCACGCACAGACCTGAATCCAAACACGCTGGAAAATGAGATATGGCCGCTCATTTCTCCCAATGGATTTCGCGAATACGACGCGCGGTGGCTCTACCCAAAAGACATCAACCTCATCGGCATTCAGGCCCTGGGACTTGGCCTTGCGACTCTGCTTCACGATTTGAAGGTCAAGCCGCGTATCGTCATCGGCCACGACTACCGGTCCTATTCTCTCAGCGTTAAGCATGCCCTCGCGCTTGGCCTCATCAGCGGCGGTGCCGAAGTGCTCGACATCGGCCTTGCTTTGTCACCTGTCGCCTACTTCGCCCAATTCGCACTCGATGCGCCCTGCGTTGCCATGGTCACCGCCAGCCACAACGAGAACGGCTGGACGGGGGTCAAAATGGGCGCTGCCCGGCCACTGACTTTCGGCCCGGAAGAAATGTCGGCGCTCAAACGCATCACCCTTGAGGGCCTTTCCCGCGCGCGCGCCGGTGGAACCTATCAGGTGATCGCCAGCATCCGCGATCAATACATGCTCGATGTCACCAAGGGCAAAAAACTCTCCCGCCCCATCAAAGTAGTCGCCGCTTGCGGCAATGGCACCGCAGGCGCCTTCGCACCCGAGGCGCTCCGGCGTATCGGCGCTGACGTCGTGCCGCTCGATGCGGAACTCGACTACAACTTTCCCCGCTACAATCCCAATCCCGAAGACATGAAAATGCTTCATGCCTTGAGTGAAGCCGTGCGCGAGCATGGCGCCGATGCCGGTCTGGCGTTTGACGGTGACGGTGACCGCTGCGGCGTGGTCGACAATCAGGGCCGCGAAATCTTCGCCGACAAAGTGGGCGTGCTGATCGCCCGGGACATATCGAACCGCACCAAAAACGCCCGCTTCGTCGTTGACGTAAAGTCGACCGGTCTGTTCATGACCGATCCCGTGCTGCTCGCCAACGGTGCGACCACGGATTATTGGAAGACCGGCCACTCCTACATCAAGCGCCGCGCCCACGAGCTCAACGCGCAGGCGGGGTTTGAAAAAAGCGGGCACTACTTCTTCAACCCGCCCATCGGCCGCGGTTACGACGACGGCATCATCTCGGCCATTGCCGTCCTTGAAATGCTTGATCGCGCCGGCAACACCACAATGTCTGAACTCTATGAAGGGCTTCCAAAAACATTCGCGTCGCCAACCATGGCCCCTCATTGCCCTGACGAGCAGAAATACGCGGTCGTCGATGACATCGTCGCCGCCTACACGAAGGCAAAGCAAAACGGCGAAAAAATCATGGGCCTTGCGATCCGCGACCTCGTAACCGTCAATGGCGTGCGGGTTACCCTGGAAGATGGCACCTGGGGCCTCGTTCGCGCCTCGTCAAACAAGCCCAGCCTCGTTGTGGTCGTCGAAAGCCCGGTGTCCGAGGCCCGCATGCGCGGCATGTTTGCGGAAATCGATTCCAGACTTTCGAAATTCCCCCAAGTCGGCGCTTACGATCAAAAACTCTAGGCCAAAAACGCCCACCCCATCCGCAGCGCCGTCAAACACAGAAATACACCGAACACGAACCGCAGCGTTTCGCGAGGCAAGCGGTGGG
Source organism: Alphaproteobacteria bacterium (assembly GCA_034440175.1). Classification (GTDB taxonomy): domain Bacteria; phylum Pseudomonadota; class Alphaproteobacteria; order Micropepsales; family Micropepsaceae; genus SZUA-430. Next base: position 19,416 of record JAWXBO010000199.1, on the reverse strand, counting down.
CAAGTGCCACCCCCCAGGGCGCTGCGGCAAATGTTGTGGGCACGATCAGGCTCAATCCAATGAGACTGACATATCCCAAAGAATAGGGCGGCAAACCCTCAGCGCTCCACCCGTTGAGGATCATGCCTATTGATCCAGGCACAGCGATGATCAAGCCAAACCCCGCGGCGGTTGCGACCGCGCGATGGATGGTTGCGCCATAAAGCGTCATCACCGTCACGCCGAACGTGCCACCGCCAATGCCCATCATGACTGAGAGGCAGCCATTCCCTAGGCCCAGCGCCCACCGTCGATGGTCAACTGGAACCTCGTCGCCCAAGCGCCACTCGTCCCGGCCCAGTAGCATGTACAGACCCAGCAACCCCGCACCGCATGCAAATACCGCCGTCAGTCCTCTGCCGCCAACCTGCCCGGCAAGCCACGCTCCTGCAAATACACCCAGGACGGTTGGCAGAGCCCATTTCTGCAGTATCGGCCAATCCACCGCACCATGCTGATGATGGCTTAACGTAGATCGAATGGAGGTCGGAATAATCGTTGCCAGCGACGTGCCAACTGCGATCGGCATGCGCACACTCTCGTCAACACCAATGATGCCCAATGCCTGGTACAGCACCGGCACCAATACAATTCCGCCGCCAACGCCAAGCATGCCCGCAACGACACCGGCAACCAGTCCCGATGCACTGACACCAGCGGCCAGAGCGATCAGATCGCTGCTGGGCACCGACGCAAATGTAGAGATGCTCACGCTGCAGCGCGCCCGGCCGGCACATCGCGAACATGGTCAAGCGCCGCACGCACGACGTCAAGCCCGGCAACACGCTTGATGGCGTTCTCGCTCAAATGACGCCGGAACGCGCGCGCACCGGGAAGCCCGTTGAACAGACCCAGAATGTGCATGGTCATCACGTTCAGCGGCACACCGATCGCAAGCTGGCGTTCAATATACGGCATGAACGCCTCAACAACCTCAAACCGGGTTCCAGCGCTGTGGTTGGCTCCGAACAGCCGGCGGTCGACGTCCGCCAGCACCCACGGTGTTTGATAGGCCGCGCGTCCCAACATCACCCCGTCCACCTGGGACAAATGCGCCTCTGCAGCATCAAGCGTCAGGATCCCGCCGTTGATGACAATGGTGAGATCAGGCCGCGCGCGTTTCAGGGCATAAACGAGTTCATGCTCAAGCGGCGGCACTTCACGATTTTCCTTCGCCGACAATCCCTTGAGCCACGCCTTACGCGCATGCACGACAAAAGTCTCGCAACCGGCCCGAGACACCGTTTCGACAAAACCAAACAGCGATTGCTCGGAATCGCAGTCATCGACGCCAACACGGCATTTGACGGTCACGGGTATGCGAACAGCCGCGCGCATCGCGGCAACGCAATCCCCCACCAATGAAGGTTCGCGCATTAAGCAGGCGCCGAACGCACCACGTTGAACGCGCACCGACGGACAGCCGATGTTCAAATTGATCTCGTCATAGCCTTCCGCTTCCCCCAACCGTGCACATTCGGCCAGCGCCTTGGCTTCGCTGCCGCCCAGCTGCAACGCGACAGGGTGCTCTGCCGGATCAAACCCGATCAGCCGCGAGCGCGGTCCGTGAATAAGGGCCGGAGTCGTCACCATCTCGGTGTAGAGCCGCGCCCGGCGCGTGAGGATGCGGTGAAAGAACCGGCAATGCCTGTCCGTCCATTCCATCATTGGTGCGACGGCAAATATCGTCTCTTGAACCTTCAACAAATGACCCTACGATTTGCTGTTCCCCTGAGGCCTTCTTAGGGCACACGAGACACGTCCCTGGCAACGACTATTCAACGCAAGTTCACCCGTCGCCGGAGTGCGGTTAACTTACACTTCTCAAGGGAATAGCAGATCCTTACTTCGAAGCTTCCGCCGAGGCATGCACATACACCAGCCGTCCCGCTTTCAGTCCCGGATAGGGGTTGAACGCTTTGCCTTGCCACCACTGCTTGTCCTGGCTGGGCGTTTGGATCTCAAAGTGAAGGTGCGGCACCGGCGCGTTGCCGGACTTGCCGACATAGCCGATCATCTGACCCTGCTCGACGAGCTGGCCTTCTTTCAACTGCCCGGCATAGCGGTCCAGATGGGCATAGTAAAAAATCAGGCGCCCGTCGGCGCTGGTTTGATAAATCGTGATCCCGCCGCGATCGCTGTCGTCGAGCTTGATGATCGTGCCATCAGCCGTGGCGCGCACCGGCGTGCCTTTGGGTGCCATGATGTCGATGCCCATATGCGAGCGGCCGCCGTCACGAGGCGCCCCCCAACTATCCACGAGTTTGGTCCGGGCAACACCTTGAACAGGCACGACGAGTTCGGCGGCGCTCACGCTGGGCATTGCCGACGGCGGCTGCAGCACCATGATTTGGAACGGCTCTTGCGGCGCCCCTATCGACAAGAGCGAGCAAGCGCCCACGCCCACCAGACACAATGCGGTGACTGCCGCCACTTTGTTTTCAGCTTTCATCGCCAAATCAATATCACGCGATGAGCCTGGCGCGAAACGCAACGCCACGCGCATAAAATTAACAGGACCCGCATTAGGCGGTCACGCAACCTCGAGTTGGCAACGCCGTCAGTTCAACCGGATAGTCAGAAGAGTGACTCAACCGTTTATAATCAGAGAAAATTCCCTACGCACAGTTCACATGTCTCTACCTGTGCGCGCTTGACCACACGGCTTGTGGAAAGCAAGTCTAAGCCCTGCAGAGCACGATCTGTTACGGCAATATCTTGGGCAGTGATTCGTGCGTGAGGCGTTTGGGGGCAGCCAGCCTGATGACTCGCGTGGATTCGCTTCGAAGATCAGCGGTGTGGAGAGTGCATGAATGGCTAAAAGGCCCGATCGAACTTCTGTTCCTTACCGGACCGCGATCGTCGTCTTGGGGATGCATCGCAGCGGCACTTCAGCTTTAGCGCGCGTCGTCAACTTTTTAGGCGCAGCCTTGCCCCGCCACCTGCTTCCGGCTGGCGAATCCAACCCGCGCGGCCACTGGGAGCCCGCACCCCTGGTTGCCCTGCACGATCAATTGCTCGCAAGCTTGGATTCATCATGGGATGATTGGCGCGCCCCCGCGCCGCGTTGGCGTGAAACTGAACTGACTGCAAAATTCAGCGGACGCATTCAACAGGCTCTGGACGACGAATACGGCAACGCGCCGTTGTTTGTGCTCAAGGACCCGCGGCTGTGCCGGACGCTGCCGTACTGGATGTCGGTTCTGGAAAAGACCGGCATTCGTACGGCACCTCTGATTATTGTGCGCAATCCTTTGGAGGTTGCAGAATCGTTGCGCGAGCGCGACGGCATCTCATTTGAGAAAGCGATGCTGCTGTGGCTGCGCCATTATCTGGATGCGGAATTCGAAACGCGTCACCTGGCGCGAAACATTATAGCGCTCGATGTGTTGCTCGACGACTGGAAATCGATTGCGGTGCAGTCGGGCGGGCGGTTGGGCCTGACCTGGCCTCGCTCACTTACAGACGCGGCACAAGATGTCCGGGAGTTCCTGGACATGGAGTTGCATAATCACCGTGCGACACTGGCCGAACTTGAGGCGCATACAGAAGTTCCCTCGTGGGTCAAAAGCGCCTACCGGGCGCTGACGCATTTGTGTGATGAGCCGAAAGCAGCCGACCCCAAGCGCGAACTCGACCGCGTACGGCAGGCCTTCGCGGAAAGCTCAAAGGTGTTTGGTGTTGAAGCCTTCGCGCAGACGGTCGCTCTCAAGCAGGCCGAAGCAGCAGTGACCCAAGCCACACGACGCGCGGATGGCGCGGATGAAACGCGCATGGAACTCTCACAAGAGCGTGCCGCTCATAAGGACTTGGCAACCAGGTATGAAGCCTTGGCTACGCGGTCGCGCAAACTGGAGATCGAGCTTCCCACAATTACTGCGCGCGCCACCGAAGCGGAAGCAGCACTCTTGCAATTCCGCACCGAAGATTATCAGAACCGCGCCCTCAACGCCGAAAAACGCGTGGCCGCGCTGATGAAAGACGTGGCCGCGCTGGAGCGCAGCCGCAACGAAATCCAGCAGACGATGGTTCGCGTCACAGCAGACGCCAGCGAACTGAAAGCTATGGCAGAACACGTGAGCAAGCGCACCGAATGGATCGAAGGTGAATTGAAAAAACAGAGCTCGAAATCCGATAAATCAAAGGGGGAAGTTGAGGAAACGCGCTCAAAATTCCTTGCAATGTCAAACGAGTTGCAAGCCGCGGTATCAACCGCGATGGCGGTCACGAAAGAGCTTTCTGTAACCAAGGAGAAGTTGCATGCGCAGGAAAAACGCGCGTTGAAACTGACAGCGGACGCCGCACGGATCGCGGAACTGGAAGCCGATGAGCGCGCAGCTCAAACCGAAATAGCCGAGTTGCGCGCAGAGCTTGCCGAATCGTGGTCGCTTGCCGGCGGACGCTTCGCCGATCCAATGGCGACGCCATCAGAACCAGTCGGCGGCTCCAACCAGTTTGATCCCTCCGATGTGCAAGCACGGGCGCAGCGTGTGGAAGAGGACCTGCGCTTTGAGCGGATGCATGTCCAACAGCTCGAGCGGCGTCTCAACAGTTGGGCCGGACTGGCCAGTGCCGCTTTGCGCAAAGTCACACGGTTGGGCGGCAAACCGGCACCGCAACGCCGCAAGCCCGTTCGGCGATTGGTAGCGCCGCCCGTACCCTCGCGCTAACTTTTCGCTTCCGGTGCGACAACCCGGATATGCGCCTCGCGCAGCTGCTTGGGCAGCGGCTCAGATGGCGCGCCCATCATCAAATCTTCGGCCCGTTGGTTCATAGGGAACATCGTCACTTCGCGCAGGTTTTCCTCGCCCGCAATCAGCATGACAATGCGATCAACGCCAGGCGCTGTGCCGCCATGCGGCGGGGCGCCGAACCGGAAGGCGTTGAGCATGCCGCCGAATTTTTCCTCCACCACTTCGGCCGGGTAACCTGCAATATCGAAGGCCTTGATCATGATCTCTGGGCGATGGTTGCGAATGGCGCCCGATGACAACTCGATACCGTTGCAAACGATGTCGTACTGGAAGGCCGTGATGCCGAGGATCGTTTTGTCGTCCTTGGGGTCGAGCTTCAGGAACGCTTCATGCTCGAAGTTCGGCATCGAGAACGGGTTATGGCTGAAGTCGATCTTCTTTTCTTCTTCGTTGAACTCGTACATCGGAAAGTCGACGACCCAACAGAAATGGAAATCGTAGTTCGTCGCGGCTTTGAGATTGAGCTCATTGCCGATGCGTATGCGGGCCGCACCCGCGAGTTTTGCCGCCGCATCAGGTTTGCCGGCCGAAAAGAAGACAGCATCTCCGGCCTTTGCGCCCGTTGCCTTGGCGATGCGTTGCAGGATGGGTTCGGGAATGAACTTGGCGATCGGACCTTTGCCTGTAAGTTTTCCGCCTTCACTTTCGAAGACGACGTAACCCAATCCGGGCGCTTTCATTTCGGCCCGCGCCCAATCGTTGAGCTTGTCGAAGAACGAGCGGGGCTGACTGCCGGCACCTGGGGCCGGGATCGCGCGCACAACGCCGCCTTGCGCAACGACGGACTTGAAGGCCTTGAACTCTACGCTGGGGTCGGCGAACTCGGCGCTGACGTCGGCGATGACAATCGGATTACGCAGATCGGGTTTGTCGGAACCGTATTTCAACATCGACTCGGCATAAGGAATGCGCACAAAGGGCAAGGGGCTGCATTTCCGGCCATTGGCGAATTGCTCGAAGACGCCGTGCAGCACCGGCTCAACGGCGGCGAAAACGTCTTCCTGGGTGACAAAACTCATCTCCAGATCGAGCTGGTAAAACTCGCCCGGCGAGCGGTCGGCGCGCGCGTCTTCGTCGCGAAAGCACGGCGCGATCTGGAAATAGCGGTCAAAACCCGCCACCATGATCAGCTGCTTGAATTGTTGCGGGGCTTGCGGCAAGGCGTAGAACTTGCCGGGGTGCAGACGTGAAGGCACCAGAAAGTCGCGCGCGCCTTCCGGGCTCGACGCCGTCAGGATCGGCGTCTGGAATTCGGTGAACCCCTGGTCGATCATGCGGCGGCGTAAACTGGAGATCACATTCGAGCGCAACAGGATGTTCTTGTGGATGCGATCACGACGCAAGTCGAGGAAACGGTACTTGAGCCGAATGTCTTCGGGATAGTCCTGCTCGCCGAAAACCGGCAGCGGCAGCTCGCCCGCTTCGGACTGAATTTGCACCTCATCAATGCGAATTTCAATTTCGCCCGTTGCGAGGTCTTTGTTGACAGTGTCGCCAGGGCGCGCGACGACACGGCCCGTGAAAGTCGCTACGAACTCGGCCCGCAAAGTGTCAACCGCCTTGAAGGCCGGACTGTCGGGTTCCACCACGCATTGGGTCAGGCCATAGTTGTCGCGCAGATCGATGAAGATCAACCCGCCATGATCGCGCCGACGATGAACCCAGCCAGAGATGCGGGCCCTGCCGCCCACGCTGGTGGCGCGCAATTCGCCGCAGGTATGGGTGCGATAGCGATGCATGGAAGTTCCTTGAGTTTCTTGGCGGCGACCTGCTAAAGGGCGCCTCTTGTGGCTCTGTGGTCACAACCTGTCAAGACCGCTCCACATGGGCTATAGCACCGTCAAATGGATAGAGTCGTAAACAACAACGATGATCTTGCCGAGGCGTGTGCCCGGTTTGCCGATGCGCCCTATATCGCCATCGACACCGAATTCATGCGCGATACGACCTATTGGCCGAAACTGTGTTTGATGCAGGCAGCGATTCCAGGCTTTGCGGTGGCGATAGATCCTCTGGCGCCGGGCCTCGACCTCAAGGCCTTTTTTGAACTCATGGCCAAACCCGTGAGCATCAAAGTATTTCATGCGGCGCGCCAGGACGTCGAGATTTTCTATCACATGGCGGGCATGATTCCCGCCCCCCTGTTTGATACCCAAGTGGCGGCCATGGTCTGTGGCTTTGGCGACGCGGCGGCGTATGAAACGTTGGTGCGCGAATTGGCGCATGCCCAAATCGACAAGTCGTCGCGCTTCACCGATTGGGCTCGACGGCCGCTATCAGACAAGCAGCTTGATTATGCATTGTCCGACGTGACGCACCTTTGCCGGGTCTATGAGGCACTGACCAAGCAACTGGAAAAGAGCGGGCGCTCGCATTGGCTTGAGGAAGAGCTTGGCGTTTTGCGCGCGCCGGAGACCTACGAACTTAAGCCGGAAGAATCGTGGCGGCGGTTGAAGATGCGCGGCGGCAACCGGCGCTTCACGGGCGTGCTGATGGAAATCGCAGCCTGGCGCGAGCGTTTGGCGCAGGAGCGCAACGTGCCGCGCAGCCGCGTCATGAAGGACGAAGCGTTGTTCGAGATCGCAGCGCAAAGTCCGGTCACGACCGATGACCTCGACAATCTGCGCGGCATCCCGCGGGGCTTTGCCGGCTCGCGCGGGGCGCAGGGTTTGGTCGATGCGGTAAAGGCGGGATTGGCGCTGCCTGCTTCTGCCGTGCCCGACATCGATCGCGGGCCGCCGGTCGCTGTTCCACCGGTCCTTGGGGACATGATGCGGGTGTTGTTGAAAATCCAATGCGAACAGCATGGTGTTGCCCAAAAACTGATTGCGTCATCCTCCGACCTCGACCAAATCGCCGCCGACGACAACGCCGACGTCCCCGCCCTCTCAGGCTGGCGGCGCGAGATTTTCGGGACTGCGGCACTGGAGCTCAAACACGGCCGCATCGCCCTGACGATTCGCGGGCGCAAGCCGGTAGTGGTGGCCGTGGAGGGTTGAGCCTGTGCTGACGGGAAACGACATCGCGGTGTTGTTGGGATTTTTGGCCGCAGCAATCACCTTGGCCGGCTTTGCCGGTATTGTGACCTCAGTTGATCGCAGCACAGCGCAAGCGACGTCCGTGGTCATCGCCTTCAGAATACGGAATATGGTCCTCGCCGCATTCTACATGGCGTTTTTGTCGCTCTTACCCATTACGATTGATGCCTTCGAGATTTTTCCATCAACGGTTTGGCAGTTTTGCTGCATGGCAGCGGCCATAGGCATCGCGTGGATGATTTTCACTGTATTTTCTCAACGCATGCGCATGACCCGGACATCCAGCCAAGGGTTTTCGCTTTCTCTCTTTGTGACCCTCCAATTGATCGCGTATACAGCCATCGCACTCGACCTCGCCGCAGCCGCTGGGATCATTGTGGTCAAAGGCGCATTCTTTGCCAGTCTGTGCCAACTGCTGTTTGTCATGCTTTCGCTGTTTTACCGGATGATCCTTGTCGTCGACCAAGCCGCGCAGGCGAAGTCAGAGGATGCCAATTGACGATGTGGTATCTTATTTTCAAATCCTTGTTGTCCGGCATCATCGTCATGGCTGCTTCCGAGGTCGCCAAACGCTACCCTGCACTTGGCGCGCTGATCGTGTCCTTGCCGATGGTGTCGCTGCTCGCAATCGTCTGGCTCTGGATGGATACCCGGGATACTCAGCGGATCGCCGACCACTCAGAGGCAACATTCTGGTATGTGCTACCGACTTTGCCGATGTTCCTTGCGTTGCCGATGATGTTGCGGTCGGGTCTGAATTTCTGGTTGGCACTGGCAATCTCGTGCGCGCTCACAGCCGCTCTCTATCTGATCACAATCGTAATCGCCGCGCGCTTTGGCGTAAGACTTTGAACTGGGTTGATTTCACGGTTGAAGCAGGTCTAAAAGCTCTCCATCTCGCAATTGCAGCAATCTGAGGAAACCCCTATGTCCATTCGCTTTGACGGAAAAGTCGCCATTGTAACCGGTGCAGGCGGTGGTTTGGGCCGCGCACACGCTCTCGAGCTGGCGCGGCGTGGGGCCAAGTTGGTCATCAATGATCTGGGCGGCACGGTCGATGGCTCGGGTGGATCGTCGGATGCGGCTTTGAAAGTCGTTGAAGAGATTAAGGCGTTTGGTGGAACGGCAATTGCGAATGGCGCTTCGGTGACCGACGACACCGGTGTCGCCGGGTTGGTGAAGCAGACGCTGGAAGCCTTCGGGCGCATCGACATTCTCGTGAACAATGCGGGTGTGCTGCGCGACAAGAGTTTCACCAAGATGGAGATCAAGGACTTCACCTTCGTGCTCGACGTGCATCTTGTGGGTTCGGTGAAGGTGACGAAAGCGTGCTGGGAGACAATGAAAACCCAACAATATGGCCGCATCGTCATGACCACCTCGTCGTCCGGGCTTTATGGAAATTTCGGCCAGTCGAATTACGGCGCGGCAAAACTGGGTCTTGTCGGCTTCATGAACACATTGAAGCTCGAAGGGCAGAAGGACAATATCCGGGTTAACGCGCTGGCACCCGTTGCCGGTACGCGCATGACCGAAAACCTCATGCCACCAGCGGCCCTGGAAGCACTGAAACCCGAGTTCGTCACGCCGGGCGTAATCTATCTGGTCAGCGAAGACGCGCCGACAGGTGTGGTTTTGGCCGCAGGTGGTGGCGCCTTTGCTGTGGCGCAGATTTTCGAATCCAACGGCGCCTTCCTGGGTCAGCAAAACCTGACCGCGGAAAGCGTCGCCGAGAACTGGTCGAAGATCTCGGACATGACGGGCTCAAAAGCCTATTTCATGGGCGGCGAGCAGACTCAAAAGTTTTTCGCGCGCATCAGCGGAAACTAGGCATCGTTGCCGCACGCCACACAGGAAAGAGGTTTGCACCCAGCGTGCCGTCGGCGGTGAAAGCGGCACGTGTTCGCCCGATCATAAGCCCCGCGATGGCAATCAATACGCTGGCGATCATGACGTAATCGAGTAAACGCTTGAGATCTGCCTTCGTCGCGGAACCTTCGGGCGTTTTGACTGTCGCGATGACGCCAAGGAAATCTCCCGCACTTTTGGCCAGTAATTCATAAGCATGCACAAGCAGGCCCACGAACCCGTCATAGACGAACGACGTGCCCGCAATGCTGCCGCCGCCAAGCCAGCCATAAACCACATAGCCACTGATCGCCGCGAACGGCAGGAACACAAGCAGGGCCAAGCCGACAAAGCGCGCAAGAGCGACACCAATTTCGCCGCCCACAAGATCAATAACGCCGGCCATCACTGTAAGCGAGGCAATCAGTCCAACGAAGAACAGCATCAGCGCCAACGTCACGTCTGCGACTTGCCACAGCGGGATTCCGTATATGCCATTGGTGATGCAGGCGATCACCAACGCGGAGATTGCATAGCCGACCCATGCGCGTCCGAAGTCCTGAAAGACGGCAGCCATTGATGCCAGAATTCCACCAGACCCTCTGTACTCGGTTGGTCGCGTCGCCATCGCTAGTGCCGCCCTTTTGTTGGTGAAGGTCAAGAAGCGTACGGATTCAACCCGGAATGGTAAAGTACAAGATTGGCTTCAGGCGTTGAATTAAGGCTCGTGGACCCTTTTCTGACATACGCGAGCAGGTGCAATACGCGCTCTGGCAATCGCCTCTCGCGCGAATATCAAAGATTCGCGTGTCAGCTTCTCTGAGGATCGGTGATCATTGCGGCGTTGGCTCCCCCGCGCTTTTTTAGTTCCCCGGCGCAAAGACGTTCGATTTCGGGCATGTGGGCTTTGAAGGCTGCGGGATTGCTCGACACAAACCACCGCAGTGCGAGCGCTACGCGAAGCCAGCCGGGCGCAAGAATTATGCGCTTGCGTTTGATGACACCACTGACAATGGCGTCTACTGCCATTTTAACTGGCGCGATGGCCCTTAAGGGTCCCGGCAAATGCTGACGCATGAATGTGAAAGCGCTGTGCTCACCTCCGGTCCGCACGAGATCTGTGTCAAGCCAACCGAAATAGGCGACGCCGACATCGATGCTCAAATGCGCGACTTCGGCTCTGAATGTGTTGCAGAGGTTTTCAGTAGCACCCTTGCTGGCGCCGTAAGCCGCCATGCCGGGCGGTGCAGATGCGGCGGCCATCGAAGCGACGCCAAGGAAGTAGCCTTTAGACTCCATAAGATGCGGAAGCGAGGCCTGAATGGCGTTGAAGGTGCCTTCGACATTGACCGCCATCACCCGGCGAAAGTGATCCGGTGACATCGTGCGCAAGAGATCGAAGTTTGAAATACCGGCGTTTGAGACCACAACGTCGATACTGCCAAAACGCTCACGCGTTCCTTCGAAAGCGCTGCCCATCGACACACGGTCCGTGACATCGACTTCGAAGGCGATGGCGCCTTCACCAATGGCTTTGGCGTTGCGGCGCAGCAAATCGCCTTCAAGCCCCACGAGAGCGACTTTGTAGCCTTGGTTGGCGAGCGCTTTGGCAACGCCCGCGCCGATGCCGCGTGCAGCGCCTGTGATGATGGCAACCTTCACAAACCCAGCACCATCTTCGCCATGATGTTGCGCTGGATTTCGTTAGAGCCCGCGTAGATCGAGGCTTTGCGCAAGCTGAAGTAATACGGAGCGGTGGTGACGGCATAGTCGGGCTGTGGCCAGGGCTCGTTGGTCTTGGCCCAGGGGTTTTGCACAAACGGCATCGCCGAATACTGCACCGCTTCCAGGGCGAGTTCGGTGATGGCCTGTTGAAGTTCGGTGCCCCGCGTTTTGAAGAGCGATGACTCCGCTCCAGGACGCTGTCCGGTCGACATTTTCGAGAAGAACCGCATTTCGGTGAATTCGAGCGCCCGAAGCTGGATTTCGACGTCCTCGATTTTGCGGCGAAACTCGCTGTCGTCGATCAGCTTGCTTCCGTTCGAATCTTCGCTCGCGGCAATCGTACGCACCTTTTTGAGCGAGCGCTTCAGACCAGGCGCATAGGCGTTGCCCCGTTCAAACTCGAGCAGATACTTGGCATACGTCCAGCCCTCGTCCTGCTTGCCAATCAGATTTTCCTTGGGCACGCGAACATTGTCGAAGAAAACCTGATTGATCTCCTGCTCACCTTCCGGCGGACCATCAATGGTGATGATGGGTCTGACTGTGATGCCTGGCGTTTTCATATCGATCAGGATGAACGAGATGCCTTGTTGTGGCTTTTGTCCCGGCGTCGTGCGCACAAGGCAAAAAATCCAATCGGCCCATTGCGCATGCGTAGTCCAGATTTTTGAACCGTTGCAGATATAGTGATCGCCCTTGTCTTCGGCGCGCATTTGCAAGCTTGCGAGGTCGGAGCCCGAGCCTGGTTCGGAATAGCCCTGGCACCACCAGATGTCGGATGACAGGATTGACGGGAGGTGCTGTTTTTTCTGTGTGTCGTTACCGAAGGCCATGATGACGGGAGCGACCATCTTCAAGCCCATCGGGCTGACGATCGGCGTTCCGGCTGCAGCCATCTCAATGTCGAAAATGTACTTCTCGTTAGGAGTAAATTTGGCGCCGCCATGTTCCTTGGGCCAGTTCACCGCCGCCCAGCCGCGATCGTTCAGCGCCTTTTGCCATTTGATCTGACCCGCCTTGTCGAGATAGCCATTTTTGGAAAACGACATTTTGCGGCGCAAATCCTCGTCGTATTTTTCGGCAATAAAGGCGCGCACATCGTCGCGGAACTTCAGGTCCGCCTTGTTGAAGCTCATGTCCATGCGCCGTTGCTCCTCAAATTTTTTCAAGAATTTCGATACCCGGGCGGCCATCGAGAACAGCGCCGAGTTTGGGCCCGGCAGCGGCCATATGCGCCGTCGTGCGGTGGCCGGCAAGATCGGCGTCGGTCTTGTATTGCTCCATGACGATGTAGGTAGAGGCATGGCTCTTGGATTTGAAGACTTCGTATTGGATCACGCCAGGCTCGTCCTTGTTAACGCTGATCTGCAATTCGCGGAAAATGGTTTCGAATTCAGCTTCCATGCCTGGTTTGATTTTCAAGGTCGCGACGATGCCGATAGTCATAGGGTTCTCCTGATGCGAATAGTAAGGTGCACCCAATAAACAAGAGTGCGTGATCAAGCACAAGTGCGGTCGTTACCGCCCTTTGTAGTTGCCGGGTCGCTTTTCGAAGAACGCGTTGACGGCTTCGGCGTGGTCTTCGGTGTGGTGAGCCAGCGCCTGCATGGCGGCGGAAAGTTCCATGATGTTGTCGAAGCTGACCGATTGGCCTTCGCGCAACAAACGTTTGGTCATGCGCAAAACGTCGGGTGGCTGCGCGGCCATGCGATTGGCGAGTTTCATGGCTTCGTCCTGCAGCGTCGCTGCCGGAACGACTTTGGACACCAGACCCCATTGCAACGCGGTTTGCGCGTCGATGGTCTCGCCGGTGTAGAGCAGCTCGGAGGCGCGGGCCATGCCGATTACGCGCGGCAACAGCCAGGCGCCGCCATCGCCTGGGATCAGCCCGATCTTCAAAAACGTGGCACCGAAGATGGCCGTATCGCTGGCGATGCGAGTGTCGGCGAGACAGGCGACATCGTTGCCCAAACCGATAGCGGGGCCGTTGACTGCGGCGATAACAGGCACTTCAATGCCCCAGATACTGCGAACGATTTTGTGGATTCCAGTGCGATAGCGTTCGCGGATAGAGACCCCGGGACCGGCGAAGGCGCCCCCCTTCTCGCGCATGGCTTTGACGTCGCCGCCGGCCGAGAACGCTTTACCTGCACCGGTCAAAATGACCGCGCGGATGGAGCGATCACCATTGATACGCGCCGCAGCAGCAGCGAACGCATCACCATCGCCGTCATGCCCTAGCGGGTTGCGGGTCTCGGGACGGTTGATTGTCAAGACTGCGACCGGACCGTGTGTTTCGATAAGCAAGACTTCGTTCATGACTGTATCCTTTGAAATTCACTTGTTTACACCACCGTAACCATGTGCGCGGGTTGCGCAAGCGATGGCTTTTCAATGACAGGCATCCCTCGTTACCGGCCAGTGTTCTTTAATGGATTTAAGGCACGATCATGGGCTCTTGAATTGTTCCAGGTTCATCCGGGTCCGGCTAAAAATGCAGCGTGCGCCTGCCACCGCTTTTATCGTTGAGGATCGGCTGCCTGACGGTGGCCCGGGTCTGGCTGCACGCGCATTGAAACTTCAGTTCGAACAGTTCTACGTGGTGTACAAAAACAATACGCCCACCGCTTTTGCGATGCCCATTTTTTCGCTCATTATCAGTATCATGCTGCTTGAGTGGGTTCCGTTCACTCATCTGGCGTGGTGGGTTGCAGCGCTTACCGTGGTTTGCGGCGCCCAGGGTGCGCTAAACGCGCTGTACAAGCGATCACCGACGCGCGAAGCAGACACGCCACGATGGATCGCCGCCTATGTCACCGCAATCGTGATTTTCAGCATTGTGTGGATTGCACCAGCCTTTTTGTTTTGGAGTTATTGCGGCGACCTTGGGCACTTGTTAATTGGCCTCGTGATGGCGTGCTCCATCGCGGGATCCGCCGCGACAATGTCACCCTGCCCGCCCTTGGCAGCCGCATCGCTGATCCCCTACGTGATCGCTTTGATGGTCCCGCCATTGTTCGCAGGAACAGCGTTCTACTACTTACTTTCGGCCTTGGGTCTTGGCTTCAGTTTGTTTATGCTGCATTTGGCACGCCAAGTTTTTCTGACAACGCGCGATATGTTGACGTTGCGAGAAGACAAAAACAGTTTGATCGAGCAATTGACCGCTGCCAAGTTCGAGTCCGACAAAGCACGCCTCAGGGCTGAAGCCGCCAGTCAGGCCAAGTCTGAGTTCCTGGCAAATATGAGCCACGAACTTCGCACACCGCTGAACGCCATACTGGGCTTTTCCGACATCATGAAGGGCGAAGTTTTTGGCTCGCTTGGCTCCACCCAGTATTTGGAATATTCTGAGCACATTCACACCAGCGGACATCACCTTTTAGGGCTGATCAACGACATTCTGGACCTCTCCAAGATCCAGGCCGGCCGCTTCTCGGTGCGCGCAGTTGAGCTCAATATGCGTGAAGCCGTTCACAATGCGCTGAAATTATTTGAAACTCGCACCCTTGACGCGCGCATCAATTTCAAAACAGACGTCGAAAAAGATCTGCCGCTATTGCTCGCCGATGAGCGCGGCATGCATCAGATTCTTCTCAACCTGCTTTCCAACGCGGTGAAATTTACGCCTTCTGGCGGAACGGTGACCGTTTTTGCCAGACGCGCTTCAAACGGCGGCATGGATGTGGGTGTTGCCGACACCGGCGTGGGCATTGATCCCAATGACGTCGATGCAGTGTTTGAAGCTTTTGGTCAGGGCCGCCACGACATCGCCACCAGTGAGAAAGGCACGGGCCTTGGCCTGCCGATCGTGCGCGGGCTCGTTGAAGCGCATGGGGGCACAATCAAACTCGACACCCACCTCGGCAAAGGCACGACGTTCACGTGCTGGTTCCCACGCGAACGTCTGACGGCACCCCAGCCGGTACCGATCAGGCTGGCGGCGGTGTTTTAATCCAGACTGGCGTAGCGTTTGAGGTGGTGGTCGACGTTGCCGAACATGGTGTCGATCATCGTCAGGCGCTTGAAGTAGTGACCGATGTTGAGCTCTTCAGTCATACCCATGCCACCATGTAGCTGAACCGCCTGCTGGCCAATGAAACGGCCGGCTTTGCCAATCTGGACCTTGGCCGCTGACGCCGCTTTCTTGCGCTCGGTGTCGTTTTCATCGAGTTTCAGATTCACCATGTAAGTGATTGAAACCGACTGCTCGTAGTGCATGAACATGTCGACCATGCGATGCTGAAGCACCTGGAACTTGCCGATCGCAACCCCAAACTGCTTGCGGGTCTTGCAATATTCGACGGTCGCATCGTTCAGCACTTTCATGGCGCCAATGGCCTCAGCCGAGAGGGCCGCGATGCCTTCGTCCACGACGCGCTCAACCAATGGCAAACCATCGTCGGCCTGGCCGACCAGCGCGTCAGCACCCAGCGCGACATTCTCAAACGTAACCTCGGACGCGCGCAACCCATCGACCGTTGGATAGTCGCGGCACGAGACGCCTTTGGCCTTCTTGTCGACCACGAAGACAGAAACCCCTTTTTCGTCGCGCTGGCCGCCGGCGGTCCGCGCAGTGACGATGAGCGTGTCTGCCCACGGCGCACCGATGACGACGGCCTTGTGGCCGTTGAGCGTGTACCCGGCGCCGCTTTTCTTCGCTGTGACCGTTAGGTCAGCCAGGTTGTACCGCCCCTGCGGTTCGGCAAAAGCGAAGGCAAGGACACGCTTGCCTTCGATGATTTCAGGAATGAGTTTTTCCTGTTGAGCCTTCGACCCACCATGGCGCAAGAAGCCGCCGCCCAGTACCACGGTTCCCAGATAAGGCTCGACCACCAGGCCGCGGCCAAACTCTTCCATGATGATCATGGTGTCGATCGGGCCGCCGCCCAGACCTCCCTGTTCTTCGGTAAACGGTGCGCCCAGCAGACCCAGTTCGGCAAACTTCTTCCAGTTGTCGCGCTTCCAGCCGCTCTCGCTTTTGATGATGGCGCGGCGCGGCTCAAAGCCGTAGTCGTTCTGGACGAATTTCTGAACGCTGTTGCGCAGCAGGTTTTGTTCTTCGGTAAATGAAAAGTCCATGAAAGGTCCTGAATGGCTTGATGTTGACCGTGTCTTAGAGGCCCAGCACCATCTTCGCAATGATGTTGCGCTGAATCTCGCTCGAGCCACCGTAGATCGTCGTGCGGCGGGTAAGGAAATAGTTCTGGCCAGCGCCATGGGAATAGTCGGGGCCCGGCACGTACTCGTTGGTCATCTTGTCGTGAGCAAACGGGCGGTATGGATTGCCGTAATAAGCGATGGCTTCAAGCGTGAGTTCGGTCAACCGCTGTTGAATGTCGGTGCCTTTGATCTTGAGGATCGAGGCTTCCGGACCATGCCCACCTTTCGACTCGCGCGCCAGCGTTCGCAACTCGGTGAACTCCAGGGCCAGCAGATCGATCTCAAGCTCGGCGATGTTACGCGAGAAGTCCGCGCCATCGAGCAACGACTTGCCGCCATCCTGCTCGGCAGCGGCGATTTTCTTCAGACGCTCAACGCCGCGCTTGGAGCGGGCGACACCGGCAATGCCCGCGCGCTCGTGACCCAGAAGGAATTTCGCGTAAGTCCAGCCCTCGTTTTCTTTACCGATAAGATTCTTCACCGGAACCTTTACATTGTCGAGAAAAACCTCGTTGACCTCGTGCGCGCCGTCCATGGTTATGATCGGCCGCACGGTGACGCCGGGCGTTTTCATGTCGATCAACAGGAATGAAATACCTTCCTGCTGCTTCGCCTTCATGTCGGTGCGCACGAGGCAAAAGATCCAGTCGGCATATTGAGCGAGTGTCGTCCAGGTCTTTTGACCATTGACGATGTAGTGGTCACCTTCGCGCAACGCAGTCGTTTTGAGCGAAGCAAGGTCGGAGCCCGAGCCCGGCTCGGAATAACCCTGGCACCACCAACTCTCTCCCGACAGGATTTTCGGCAGGTACTCTTTCTTTTGTTCTGCGTTACCGTATGTGTAAATGACGGGGCCCACCATCGCGAGGCCAAAGGGCAAGGTTCCCGGCGTGTCCGCGGCTGCGCATTCCTCACCGAAAATGTATTTCTGGGTCGAGTTCCAGCCGGTGCCACCGTACTCCTTCGGCCAGGACGGTGCGACCCAACCCTTGTTGTAAAGGACGCGGTGCCAGGCAAGAAAATCATCCCTGCCGCCATATTCGTTGCGTGACTTTCCGCGCACCTGCGGCGGAAACTTTTCGGCGATAAAGTCTTTGACTTCGGTGCGAAAGGCTTCGTCGGCTTGGGTGAAGTCAATATTCATGGCTGCGTCCTTGGTTTGCCGTTGGCGCTGATGATAGCTTTCGGCGGGCCAGATTCAATGCGCATCTTGTGGACGGGCGCCTGGGGTATTAACACCTGACCTATGCTTGAACCCATAGAAAGCCCCTGCGTCAAGGTCTGCTCCATTGACGCTACGACCGGTTGGTGCCTGGGATGCGGACGATCCATGGCTGAGATCTCGGGCTGGAGTTCACTGACACCCCAACAGCGCCGGGCAGTGGTGGACGCGCTGGAACACCGCAAGGCAACGATCCCCGAACGCGAAACGCGCTCACGGAATTTCAGGCTGCCGGGATCATGAGCGGACGCGTCATCGCCGTCAGCCGCAGCAGTTCGCACACGATGTCGAAACCCGTATACCAACGCATCCAGCTGCTTACGGGTTTGGGTGTCGAGGGCGATGCGCATTCGGGCGTGACGGTCAAGCACCGCTCGCGCGTCGCCCGCGATCCAAGCCAGCCGAATTTGCGTCAAGTTCATCTGATCCATGCCGAGCTGTTTGACGAGTTGCGCGCGAAGGGGTTCGACATCGCGCCAGGCATGATGGGCGAGAACGTCACGACGCGCGGCGTTGTCCTGTTGGCGCTGCCGCGCGGCACGCGATTGCATCTGGGGACAAGCGCAATCGTCGAGATCACCGGCCTGCGCAATCCGTGTTTCCAGCTCGACGGTTTGCAGGCAGGCTTGATGGAAGCGACACTTGATCGCGATCCCGACCGCGGACTGATCCGCAAAGCGGGCGTGATGGGTGTTGTCATCGCTGGCGGCGAGGTTTCCTCAGGCGATAACATTGGCATTGAGCGACCGGCAGGGACGCATGACGCGCTGAAACCGGTGTGATTCACCTCGCCACCCACTCCAGCTATCACCTCGTCTTCGACGCGCTGGCGTGGGCGGCAGGGATGGGCGTGGGAGTAGCACTCTATCGTTGGCGCTTGGCGGAGATGACGGCGCAAGTCGCGCGTGTAGCGGACGGCGGGTATTTCGCTTGTCTTGCCACAGGCGCGATCACGGGCGCCTATATCAGCGGCTCGTTCACATTGTGGGGCCAGGGCGTGTTTGCGTTGGCGCATTCGATCGTGGGTGCGCTCGTCGGCGCCATCATCGGCGTCGAGATTTACAAGGCCCTGCGTGGCATTCGGATATCGACGGGAATTGTGTTCGTCGGACCGTTTGCGGCGGGTGTCGCGGTCGGGCGTTGGGGATGCTTGTTCGCGGGATTGCCGGACCAGACCTATGGCATCGCGTCGTCGTGGCCCTGGGGAGTTGACCTCGGCGACGGCATCGCGCGCCATCCGGTGCAGATCTACGAATCGCTGGCGATGGCGGCATTCGCCATGGCGTTCGCGGCGGGTCTTCATTGGCGCGCACCGTGGGCGATCACTCACGGATTCTATTGGCTGGCCATCGTCTATGGCGCTCAGCGGTTTGCGTGGGAGTTCCTGAAGCCCTATCCCACGCTGATCGGGCCGTTCAACCATTTTCACCTGATATGCGCAGGCCTTGTGATCTATGGCGCGGCGATGATCGGCAGCTCGAAGAGCACCGCGCGGAAAGGTTTGTAACTTGCCCTGGGAGCGCGGGCGTCCGAGGCTGTGAAGGAATGTCACGCGGAGGCGCGGAGAACGCGGAGAGTGACAGATTTCGCGCGCAAATCTCCGCGGCCCCGCGCCTCCGCGTGATTT
>JAWXBO010000198.1:0-3779 GCA_034440175.1 Alphaproteobacteria bacterium | reverse complement strand
TCGACGCGCACGGATGCCGCCAGTTGGACCACGGCTTCGGCTCGGAAGTCCTTGAGCGCGGCTGAAAGGGTGGTTGCATCACCGCAGTCGCCCTGGTCAAAGAAAACGCCTGGAGGTATGGCTTGCCTTGATCCTGTGGACAAATTGTCGAAAATGCCGGGTTCGTGCCCGCGGTCGAGCAAATGATGGGCGATGGATGAGCCGATATAGCCGGCGCCGCCGATCAACATGATGCGCATAGAAGATGCCTTTCGCTGTTCGCCCACAATAAGCGGTCAAGTGTGAACACCTTGTTCATGCACCATTCAGTTGGTTCGGAGCAAAAGCCGAAGTTGGGGACATTTGGATGAGAGGCTTACCATGAAACTCAGAATTTTAGCTCCGGCGCTTGCGGCTTTGGCGAGCTTGTCGCTCGTGGCTGCGGACGCTGCTTGGGCTGATCGCGGCGACCGTGACGGGCGTGGCGGTGGACGCGGCGGCGGTCAACGGGATCATCAGGACAACGCAGGCCGTCAAGGCGGCGGCGGTGGTGGCGGCGACGGTGGTTGGCGCAACGGCGGCAACAACAGTGACGGAGAGCGCCATCCTGATCGTCGTGAACGTCACGACAATGCCAGCTCTCAAGGCGGTGGAGGCGGCGGCAGTGGCTGGCGCAACGGCGGCGGCGGCGGACCACCCGGCGGTGGATCTGGCTCGAATTTCAATCCACCTGGTCCACAGGGTGGACAAGGTGCGTCTGCAGACCAGCACGGTCAGCGCGATGGTTGGCGCCGTGACGGCAGGCAAGATGACCATGCACGCCGCGATGGCGGGCAGAATGATCGCTGGGGCCGTGATGGCCGGCACGACGACCACGCGCGCCGCGATGGCAGGCACGACGACCGCTGGGGCCGTGATGGCCGGCACGACGACCACGCGCGCCGCGATGGCAGACACGACGACCGCTGGGGCCGTGATGGCCGGCACGACGACCACGCGCGCCGCGACGGAAGGCACGACGACCGCTGGGGCCGTGATGGCCGGCACGACGACCACTGGAACAATGGCAGACGTGATCGGGACTGGCGGCAAGTCCGGCATCATCCGCGGTGGCGCAAACACCACTATTATAATCGCGGCTATTGGCATCCGCATTGGTACAATAATGGCTGGGACGACAGTTGGCGCTGGAATATCTCGCTGCGCTTCTACGATGATTTGTACTGGTGGCACTACGACGATGCGTGGTGGGTCTGGGATGTTCGCAGTTTCTGCTGGCGCCAATCTGATCCGCACTGGGGTTACGGCGGCAGCTATCGCTGGCATGACCGGCACTGGCCGAGGAATTGGGGCAACCACCACTGGCGCTTCTGCTGGTAGGTGAAAGTCAAAAGGGCCGGAGCGAAACTCCGGCCCTTTTTGCAAAACTCCGGCCCTTTTTGCAGTGGTGCAGTGTCCCCTCATCCGTCTCGCCGCTTGCGCGTCGATCCACCTTCTCCCGCAAGCGGGCGAAGGGCTTTCCTCTTTTCTTAGCGCTTCTCCCTTTGGGAGAGGCTGGCCCGCCACTTCGGCGGGACTGATGAGGGGACGCTGCACCTAATTCTTTGGCCAGGTGCGATAATAGTCCTGGTACCATTTCACGAAACGCGGGATGCCTTCGCTGATGGGTGTTTTGGGGTCGAAGCCCAGATCGCGGCGCGAGGCTTCGATATCGGCGTAGGTGCGGGCGACGTCGCCTTGTTGCATGGGCTCGAACACATATTCGGCTTTGCGGTCGAGCGCGCGTTCGAGCGTTCCGATGAAGTCGGTCAACTTTTCCGATTTGTGATTGCCCAGATTATAGACGGCGTGCGGCGGGGTTCGTGCCGGCTTGTGCGCCACTGCGGCAAGTATGCCCGCGACGATGTCGTCGATATAGGTGAAGTCACGCCACATCTCGCCGTGATTGAAAACGCGAATTGGTTGGCCCTCGAGGATGGCTTTCGTGAACAGGAATGCTGCCATGTCGGGGCGGCCCCAGGGCCCGTAGACGGTGAAAAAGCGCAAACCCGTCGATGGGATGCCATAGAGGTGGGCGTAGGTGTGCCCGATCAGCTCATCGGCCTTCTTGGTTGCGGCATAGAGCGAATTGGGTTGCTCGGTATCGTCGTCGATGGAGAAAGGCAGTTTGGTATTTCCGCCGTACACGGACGATGAGCTGGCATAGACGAAGTGTTCGAAGTGTGCGAACTCGCGCGCCAGTTCCAGCATCACGACCTGACCCATGACATTGGACGAGATGTAGGTGTAGGGATCTTTAAGCGAGTGGCGCACGCCGGCCTGGGCGGCCAAATGGACGATGTGCGTGATCGACGAGTGTTTGGCGGCGACAATGGCCATGGCATGACGGTCGGAAATGTCGGCCTTCTCAAAGGAAAAGTTCTTGTTGGCTTTGAGGCGCGCGAGACGCGCGTCTTTCAGCGACACTTCATAATAGGAATTGAGATTATCGACGCCGACGACTTCGTCACCGCGCGCGAGGAGGGCTTCGGCAACGTGGTAGCCGATAAAGCCGGCGGCACCGGTCAGAAGAACTTGCATGGGGTGTATCTCAAAAATTGAAGTACAGCCTGTAACCGAGAGCCGCCGTCAGGTAAACTGGGTGCGTGAGCCACAATTGCGCGAAGTTGGCGTTGAGGGCTAACAAGGGCTCAAATGGGAGGCGCGAATGAGCGAGGCAGCAATCCAAAGTGCTGTGTGGAGGAGCTTTCTGCGCCTGAACGCAGAGATCAGGCGCATGACGGACAGGTACCTGAACCTGTGGTCGGTGCTGACCCTGATGTCGGTTACGGCCATACTTCTGATCTGCATCGCCTTGTGGGACGTTGTCTCGCTTCGTCCGGTTCTGGCGACGATTGGAGCAGGTCTGGCGGCGTTCCTCGGGCCAATTCCGGGAATTATTTCGCCCGAGATTCGCGCCAAGTGGCTAGTCACTATCGGGGTTAGCGCCCTGATTGCGGCCGGCACGTGGTTTGCGACGCAGGACCTGGCAAACCATCTGCAAGCGAGCGCGGACGAGGTGCGGGCGTTGCAGGCGCGGATCGAGGCGCACAAGGAAGGCTTTGTGGACCTCTTGAAATACTCGACGCCTGCGGCCGAAGAAGCCGTGTTTTTGCAAGCCGGGCACGTGATGCGCGCCATGCATAAGGCACGGCGGCCACACGAGGTGTTGGATTTCGCATTGCCGCTGTTGCAACTGCGACCATACAACGGAACGGCGTTGGCGTTCGCGGGCTATGGCAATCGGGCGCTGGGCAGACTCGATGACGCCAAGAAGTATTTCGAGAATTACATTGCGTACATGCCCGGTGTGGACGCGGCAAAAATCGGAGCGCAAAAAGCTTGCAACGAACGTGCCGACGGGTACTGCGCTGAGCGCACGGGGTGGGTCTATCATTTGCTGGCGGCAATGGCACTGCGAGAGGCGGCGATAGCGACGGGCCCGGCAAAACTCAAGCTTTTGCAAGACGCGTTTGAGCGGGAAGAAAGTAATGTGTTGCTGGTCAAATGGAACAGACCCGACAAAAAGGATCAGGGGTTCAATGCGGAAGACGAGGAGCCCTTGTCGAGTTGCGACGTTCTCGAGAGTATCGCCGTGCAATTGAAGGCGTTGCAAAAACCATGGAATCCGGTGGCTGAATTGCGCGCGGCGAAACTCAAATGCGGTTAAAGGGACTGTGCACGTTGACACAATGTCGACGAATTGGCTTTTTTGGTGCCACGCCCAAGCCTAATGATGAGGCAGTCTTCAAGGGAGAATG
>JAWXBO010000197.1:0-3227 GCA_034440175.1 Alphaproteobacteria bacterium | reverse complement strand
GCGGGCATCCTGCCCGCTCTTTCTTATTGGATGTTCTGCAGAAAAAGGCAGAGCGGGCTGAAAGCCCGCGCTCCCGGGTCATGGCGTGCTTCCTAGCATGGGTAAGTCCAACTTGTATTCCTTCGCACAAGCGATCGCGTTTTCGTAGCCGGCGTCGGCGTGGCGCATGACGCCGGTGGCGGGGTCGTTCCAGAGGACGCGTTCGATGCGGCGCGCCGCGTCCTTCGTGCCGTCGCAGACGACGACCATGCCGGCGTGCTGGGAGAAGCCCATCCCTACCCCGCCGCCATGATGGAGCGAGACCCAGGTGGCGCCGCTGGCGCAATTGAGGAGCGCATTCAGCATCGGCCAATCGGAAACCGCGTCCGAGCCGTCCTTCATCGCTTCGGTTTCACGGTTGGGACTGGCGACGGAGCCTGAGTCCAGATGATCGCGGCCGATGACGATGGGGGCTTTGAGTTCGCCAGAGGCCACCATGTCGTTGAAGGCGAGCCCCAGGCGATGGCGGTCGCCGAGACCGACCCAGCAGATGCGCGCAGGCAAGCCCTGAAACTTGATGTGTTGGGCCGCCATGTCGAGCCAGTTGTGCAGGTGGCGATCGTGGGGGATCAGTTCGCGCACTTTTGCATCGGTCTTGGCGATATCTTCGGGATCTCCCGACAGTGCTACCCAGCGGAAGGGTCCGACGCCGCGACAGAACAGCGGGCGGATATAGGCGGGCACGAAGCCGGGGAAGTCGAACGCGTTGGCGACGCCCTCGTCCTTTGCGACTTGGCGGATGTTATTGCCGTAGTCGAAGGTTGGGATACCGCGCTTGGCAAAGGTGAGCATCGCCTCGACATGTTCCTTAATCGAGGCGCGGGCAGCGCGCTCGACGCCTTTGGGGTCGGATTGGATGCGGCCTTGCCATTCATCGACGGTCCAGTCTTTTGGACAATAGCCGTTGAGGACATCGTGCGCGGAGGTCTGATCGGTGACGAGATCGGGCTTGGCGCCGCGTTTGACGAGTTCAGGATAGATGTCAGCGGCGTTGCCGAGCAGGCCTACAGAGAGCGGCTTTTTTTCGGAGCAGGATTTTTTGATGAGCGACAGCGCTTCGTCGAGCGATGCGGTCGAAGTGTCCAGATATTTCGTCTGCAGGCGTTTTTCGATGCTGCTTTGGCGGCACTCGACGGCGAGGATCGAAGCGCCTGCCATTGTCGCCGCCAAGGCTTGGGCGCCGCCCATGCCGCCCAGACCTGCGGTCAAAATCCATTTGCCGGAGAGGTCGCCGCCAAAATGCTTCCGGCCGGCTTCGACGAAGGTCTCAAACGTGCCCTGAACGATGCCCTGGCTGCCGATATAGATCCACGATCCCGCCGTCATCTGGCCGTACATCATCAGGCCCTTGCGATCGAGTTCGTTGAAATGGGCCCAGTTTGCCCAATGCGGCACGAGGTTTGAGTTGGCGATCAGAACGCGCGGTGCATCGGCGTGGGTGCGGAAGACGCCGACGGGCTTGCCGGATTGGACGAGTAGCGTTTCGTCGCTTTCGAGTTTGCGCAGCGCGGCCACGATCGCATCGAACGAGGCCCAGTCGCGCGCGGCGCGGCCAATGCCGCCATAGACAACGAGTTCGTCAGGGTTTTCCGCCACGTCCGGATCGAGATTGTTCATCAGCATGCGCAAAGGCGCTTCGGTTAGCCACGATTTGGCGCTGAGTTGGGTGCCGCGCGGGCTGCGGACGGCGCGGCTGTTTTTGCGGCGGTCGATCAAGTTCATGAGTGTTCTTGTCGGAGCTCCTTTCCGGCATCTTACTTCAACGCCAAAGGCCCAGTGAGGATTTCCTGCAACAGACGCCTATTTCATTTGGCGCTTAACACGATGCAAGCAGAAAGTTTGAGGTGGGGGCAACTCATACTCTGAGTGGCAATTTGCACGCCTGAGTGATTCGGGTGAACGAGTAAATTATTCATGGTTGTCAATGAAAATCAGAGCTCGCCTGCTTGGGAAGCTTGCATAATTTGCTCTCCTTTTTGGGGTGCTCTCAAATTTGATTTCACTCACGACCTTGAAGAGTTTCTCCGGAGAATTTGGCTTTTCTCTGCGAGGTATTGCTTCAGAAAACTGCGTATTCTCCAACGAGCGCCAACCAGATTTTCACTGTGTTGCGGTGGCTGGTTTTAATTTCGTTCGTGACTTTTTTCGGTAATTTCTACTTGATTTGTAGCGAATCAGTAACAGGTGACTTGGAAACGATTCCTAAAGGATTCGATAACCAAGACTTATTGCAAGTTTTGTATTTTGATTACGCCGCGCTCCCGAATGAAAAAAACACTGCGGAGCGAGCTGGGATCTTCGATGGGACATTGACTTATTGCAAGTTTTGTATTTTGATTACACCCGAATGAAAAAAACACTGCGGAGCGAGCTGGGATCTTCGATGGGACATTTTTCACCGCCTCCGGGCGATACCAAAATCGTTGAAGCGCTGCGCCTGGTTGCCGGGCCGATCTTCGCGGCCGTGTTGACCGAGGGCAGCGCGCAGACGTTGCTTACGGTGCACGCGTCGTCGGGACCTGAGCGCCGGAGATTGAAAGCCAGTATTCTCGACGCGCTGGTGGGGTTCTCGGAGTATCGCATCCGGGTGCGCTTCCATAAGCCGGCGGACCTGCTTTCTGCAACCAGTCTCGAAGCTTTCGTCGCCAAACTCGGCGGCCAGAAAATCGTCTACGATCCAACCGGTGCTTTGGTGCGCGCAAAAGGTTTGGTCGATGCCAGCCGGGCCGTGCGATCTTCGCTGAACGAACACATCAATGGTCTATATTATGCGCCGCTTCTGCGCACGTTCTATGTGACGCTCAAGAAAGAACGCGTGGTTTCGGGCGATAAAGTCCGGTTGTCGGATCTTGCCTCAATCCAGCAAGCCGTTCTCGATGCCATTAGCAGCGCCTTCGCCACCGCGAGCGCCGAGTGTCCGGCGGTGCGGGTTGGTTTTGGACTTCCGGCTGCGAGCCTGGTTCCCGTTGATCGGCTGTCGATCATGAATTGGAGCGCGCGCCTAGGGTTGGCGATGCGGCGCTATTGGAAGCCGATCACGGTCGCGGCGCTGTTTGGGCTTGGTACGACAACGGCTGCACACTCGCAGGAAGCTGCGGTTTCTGAGTCCAATTTGAAAGTGAAGGGGTCGTTCGGCGAAGTCATTGACGACTACACCTGGACGGTTGACGGGGCATTCACAGCGCCGC
>JAWXBO010000196.1:0-25038 GCA_034440175.1 Alphaproteobacteria bacterium | reverse complement strand
CTTGTGGGGGAAGTTCGTGGCATTGGTTTGCTCGGGGCCATTGAATTGGTGAAAGACAAGACGGCACGGGCGTTTTTTCCGAAAGAACTTGATGTGGGAACACAATGCAGGAATCACTGTTTTTCAAATGGTCTTGTGATGCGCGCCATTCGCGACACGATGGTGGTTGCACCTCCGTTTGTGGTCACACACGAGCAGGTTGATGAAATTGTCCGGCTCGCCTGGCGCTGTTTCGACCTGACGGTGAAAGACCTTGGGATACAAACGTCCTGAGTTGCAAACTGGCGTGGCTTGTTCCCCACGATGCCGGAATTAGTGTTGCTCAGACGACATAGTCATTAACAATGCGTAAGTCCTAAAAAAAAAGTTGCCGACTGTGACTTCTACGCATATAGTGATTCTTAGTTGGTCGATATGCCTTGGTTTCGCGTTGCCCCCCCCGCTAGCGAGACTGAGGTTGACCAACTAAGTGTCAGATAATCCCCTCCTGACACGTGGCGCGTTAAAGCGCGTTTTGGCCCCCGGTTGGACGCACAACCGGGGGCCTTTTAGTTTCTGGTTGCACTTGGCAGCCCCCACGCGCATTAACCAGCCCCATGCCCCCGATCCGTCTCGCCACTTGGAATATCAACTCTGTCCGTCTGCGCATTGAGCTTGTGGCCAAGCTGGCGCGCGAACAGAAGATTGATGTGCTATGTTTGCAGGAGACAAAGGTTGCCGATGCCCATTTCCCGCACAAAGACATCGGCAAAATGGGCTTTGAGCACATCGCGATCAACGGTCAGAAGGGCTATCACGGGGTTGCCATTCTTTCGCGGCTGCCGTTTTCGAAAGTCGATGCCAAGGCGTTTTGCGATAAGGGCGACGCGCGGCATTTGCGGGTGACACTGCCGGGCGAGATTGAGGTTCATAATTTCTATGTGCCGGCGGGCGGCGATATTCCCGACCCCGATGAGAGTGAAAAGTTCGCGCACAAGCTGCAGTTCCTGGACGAGATGGAGCAGTATTTCTCCAAAATGAAGTCAAAACGAACCGGGCGGCGCGTGGTCGTGGGCGATCTCAATGTCGCGCCGTTCGAACACGATGTGTGGAGCCATAAGCAGTTGCTCAACGTCGTCAGTCATACGCCGACGGAAACGGAGCGGATGGCGCGCGTCTATGCGGCGCACGACTGGATCGATGTGACGCGCTCGTTTGTTCCCAGGGATCAAAAGGCTTTCAGCTGGTGGAGCTATCGCAATCAGGACTGGAAGGTTTCAGATCGCGGGCGGCGGCTTGACCATGTTTGGGTGAGCCCGGCCCTTGATGGCGCGGTCAACAAGCACACGATCCTGAAGGCGGCCCGCGACTGGGAGCGGCCGTCGGACCATGTGCCAGTCATTGTTGAAATCGCCGCTTGAATTTCACTCCGCTTTTTTCAACTGTGAAATCGTGACTGTCGATGAGGCGGTGGCAATAAGTTTCCCGTTTGCGTCTTTCAAATCCGCTTCCAAAAAAAATCACAGTGCTGCCGCGGCGAACGGTGCGAGCCTCGGCGATCAACCGTGTTTCAGGTTTGCCCTGGGCGATATAGTTGACCTTCATTTCCAGCGTCGGGGTGATTTGACCCCATTCGATGGAGAGGCCTGCGGCCAACGATATGACATCGTCCATCATCGCCGCGGTCATGCCGCCATGAATGGCGCCGTAGCGGTTGGATAATGATTGGGTAGTGTTGTATGCCACCCGTACAAATCCTTGCGCTTTATCGACGTCCAGGATTTCTTGACCCAGTATGGCGGCAGCGGGTGCCTGCCGTTTCAAAATAGCCTGGATATTTGGCGGGTAGTTTTCCGGGTGGGTGCGGTCGATCGCCATTTTATTCGAGCCCTGCCGCGCGTAGTTTTGCGTGGGCTGCGGCAAGTTCTTTGTTGGCGTTATTGAGGCGGGCTGCCAACTCACGCATAATCTCGAGCGTCATTTGCGGCAAATCACGCAGCAACTGAAAAAATTGCTCCTTCTTGATCTTGAGCGTCTCCAGGGGTTCGGTTGCCGTCAAGGTCGCCGTTCTGGGCATTTCGCCCAGCAATGCCATTTCGCCAACGATGTTGTTGCTGCCGATGGATGCGACGACCACGTCGCCCTTGGGGGATGCGACTGAAACGGAAACCACCCCCGACAATATCAAGTAGGCCGAATCTCCCCGGTCGCCTTCGCGAAACAACACTGCCCCGGACGCGAAGGTCAGGCGCTCGCTGGTGAATGCCAACAACTTCAACTTGGATGTGTCGATGCTGGCGAACAGCGGAATTCGCCGCAGCAAATCCACTTCTGCGTGAATGCTCATTGTGCGGCCTCGTGCATGTCAGAGTTCCCGATATCGGATACCAGCCGGCCATGTTCGAACGTGAGTGTGCGATCGAAGCGTGAGGCCAAATCGTCTTTGGTCAGAATCCAAAGCGTTGCCCGGCCTTTGCGGTGGCGCAAAACGCGATCAACGATCTGGGTTTTCTGCTGATCGTCGAGATTGGCCAATGCTCCATTGACCACAAGAAAGTCCGGCTCCTTGATGACGGCGCGCGCGAGGCCAAGTTTTTGGCGCTGGCCCGTTGACAGGCGCTTACCGCCGGCGCCGCTGTTGAACGCAAGTCCGGCTTCTATTACCAAATCGCGAACATCCAGTTGATCGAGAATTTCCCGGATCAGCGCGTTGACACGGTCTTGCGCCTGAGCCACGCCGTAGGAAACCCTTCCAAGCAGAATGTTGTCCTGCAGGCTTGCGGAGGCGTTGAAGGCGTCTTCGTTATAGAATGAAATGCGCGATTTAAATCCGGCGGGCAAGGTCTGGGCAAACGTGCGGCGTGCGGCAAGCAACCGTTCACGGATTTCGGGTGTGACCAGACCCAGGCGGTGACGGGCTTCCACATAGCGCAGCGGCAAAACCGATAGCTTTGCCCTGTCGGCGTAAGTGAGGCTGGAACTCTTTGCGCGCTTCATGATCTGCTGAAATGTTGCAAGCTCGTTTGAAGGAATGAAGCTGAACTCGTCGAAGAAGGGATGGTCATCGGGAAGTTCATGGAACAATTCCAGCATCGTTTCAGCAATTGATAGCCCCATCGCCACAAGGTGCTGTTCCAGCCCCTCTTCGGCAACGATGCGCTGGAAGTGTGGTAATGCCGGCAGATTGTGGGGTTGGAGCAGCGGGTCGGAACTCGCGCCAAACAGAATATTTTCCGCGATCGACGCATTGCGGTTGTAGGCGTGCTCATCGAAACGCTCGACCAGAGGGCTGAGTTCAGGCTGCTCCAGCCTTCGATGCAGTTCCTGGCGTGCTTCGACTATGCGATCCGTGGCGGCCGTGTTTGTTTGCGGGTCCAGGCGCGATTGCAGTCCGAATTGGAAGACATCGTTTTCCAACCCCACCATCGCCAAAATTTCCACGATGCGGTCACGGATGACATTGGGGTCAGTGGTTCCAAAGGCGCTGTAGTCCAGCCAGTCTGCCGTGGAATCGAAGGGGGGGTTACCGGAGCGTTCGGCCTCTTTCATCTGACGCACGTGGTGCGCGTTGCTGCCCGGTCCGACATTGCGCGTCGCCAGCTTTAGTCCGTAGAGCAGATTTTGCTTCAGATCGGTTGGGAAGAAGTAAGTCTCTGGTCCCGCATAGGCAAAGCGGCGCCCGGAGACAATGTCAGGCATTGACAAGAGATCAAACTGGCCCGACTTGATACTGCCGGCCTTGAGCAACAGCTGGCGAGTAAACAAATGGCCCAACGCCTCTTTGCCGCTGCCCGATGGCCCGATGGCCGCGATTGACTTGTCGAGCGGCAGAGACAGTTCCAAATCGTCAAGAAGAACAAAGCCCGCGTCGTCGACGGCGGTCACGTTTTTAAGTTCAAATTGTTCCAACTGGTTGCGGGCGGCACCGGGTTGAGACGCTTGCGCCGGAGGTTCCATTCCGTCGGGCTGGAATTGCTCCATCACCTGATTGTATTTTATTTCGACGTCTTGGCGCTGGAGATCCCAGTCGATCAGTTCCTTGATGGGGCCTGGCAAATCCTTGTAGGCGATGATGACGGCGACGAGTTGGCCGACATCGAGCTGGTTGGTGATAACGAAGTAACCGCCAACCGCGTAGAATACGAAAGGCGTCAGCTGGGCTATGAAATTGTTCAGCGATTTGACGAAGTACTTTCTTTGATAAAGTTCAAAACGAATGTCAAATATGCGCGCCAACCGGCTGGCGATTTCGGCGCGTTCCCAATTTGAGGTGCCAAGGACACGAATGTCAGCGTTGCCATCGACGATTTCGCCAACGCGGCCCGCAAGTTCACGCGCCTGGAATTGACGCAGCTTGCCCAGCTTGAGAATGGGCTTGCGCAGGTAGGGGATGACAATGGCCTGAACGACGACGATGGTGCCAGACACCAAGCCTAACCAGAAATTCTGAAGGACAATAAAGGTCAATGCGGTCAAGGCCTGGCCTGCCAAAAATACCGGCCAGACGATTGCGTCACCGGTGAAGCCGCCCAAGGGTTCGACTTCGTCCTTCACCATTGAGGCTATTTCGGCTTGCTTGATTTTGCGAACATGTGCAGGGGGAAATCTCAAAACACGGTCGATGAGTTCGTAACGCAGGCGACGCAGCAAGCGTTCGCCCAGGCGCCCTTTCATCGTGTTGACCAGAAATTTCAGAAAGCCATTGAACCCCACCAGCGCCAGAAACGAGAAACTCAGCGCCAGCAAAAACGGCAAGCGCTCAAGGGCCAGACCTTCAAACACGACCCATTGGTTGCCGGCTTGTGTTGCGAGCCACGACGGCACAGAAATTACCAGCCGCATGAACTCCTGGGTCGCATTTGTTGTTTCAAAGCCGTTGCCGGTGATGGGACCATTGACGATCAGTTTTGGCAGTGAGAGCGTCAAAAAATAGAACGGCTGGGCAGCAATGGCGATGCACAGAATTTTCAGCTGATCCCGGCGGGAATGCTGCCAAATATAGTTATAGAGTGTCTGTTGCGTCGCCATTTAACGGTGCCAGGTTCGTCTCGAGGCCAAAGAAAACACTTAAGACGTTTCGCGCCCTTCCGCATTTTAATTGTCCATGCGAGATTCACACGAGATAGATTGCAGACCTTGTCACAAGAGGTTTAACCATTTCCAAGTCAAACGGGCGAGTCCTGATCTATAGCCATGACAGTTTTGGGCTTGGGCATATCCGCCGCTGCCGGACCATTGCGCATGCGCTTGCCGAGGCGGTGCCGAAACTCAAGGTTCTTATCGTTTCGGGGTCCCCCATCATCGGGAGTTTCGATTTCAAGACGCGGGTGGATTTCGTGCGGGTGCCGGGCATCATAAAACTACGCAGCGGAGAGTATGTACCGCTTGGGCAGCACGGCGCCGTGCAGGAAACTACCGCTCTGAGGGCATCGCTGATCCGGGAAACCGCTTTGAATTTTTCTCCCGACATTTTTATCGTCGACAAAGAGCCTTTGGGTCTGCGGGGTGAACTTGCGGACACTCTTGAGGCCCTGAAAGGGCGCGGTACAAGGCTTGTACTGGGATTGAGGGACATTCTGGATGACCCGGGCGCCCTCGCCGAAGAATGGCAGCGCAAAAACGCTGCACCGGCAGTTGAGACTTTATACGACAATATTTTGATCTATGGACTTCGGGATATCTACGAGCCTTTGCAGGGCCTGGGACTGTCTGGCAAAGTGCTGCTCAAGACGACATACACCGGCTATCTGCGGCGGACACGCCCGGCTGCGCGGTCTGCTGCGATGCCCAAAGACATCGGCCAAAAGCTGCTGATCACCCCTGGCGGTGGCGGCGACGGCGAGGTGCTTATCGATTGGGTGCTTTCGGCCTATGAGCGCGATGACGCAATCCTTCCGCCTGCGCTCATCGTGTCGGGGCCTTTTATGCGCGGTGACGCCCGGCACCTCTTCGAGAGGCGCATTGCAGCGATACCAACGCTGAGCAGTTTGACGTTTGAGCCGCGCATGGAGCACTTGATGGCCGAGTGCCTCGGCGTCGTTTCAATGGGTGGATACAACACGTTTTGCGAGATTTTGTCTTTTGACAAGCGGGCGCTTTTGGTTCCACGGCACACGCCTCGTCTGGAACAAACCATTCGCGCCGAAGCCGCAGAGCGGCTTGGCCTTGCGAGCATACTTGCAGAGCCGGAGGACGGCCTACCGCCCGACATAGACCGCATGAGCCGTGCGTTGAGGCATTTGCCATTGCAGGAACCGCCTTCATCGCGGGCAAAGCCCGGGCTGCTCGATGGTCTGCAGAGCGTCACTGCTTTATGCAGGCACTGGCTCTCGCTGACCGGGGGGCATGCAGAACGCTGATGCCGGGCGAGAAACTTGCCATTGTTGTGAAAGGCTTTCCCCGGCTATCAGAAACGTTCGTGGCTCGCGAACTCGCGGCGCTGGAGGCGCGGGGAGTTTCATTTACGCTGCACGCTTTGAGAGCGCCTGGGACCGATAGCGGGTTGGTGGAGCACGAGGTGAAAGCGGTACCACAGTACCTGCCAGAATATCTGCATGAGCATCCGTTTGCCGTGGCCGCTGCGGTTTTGACCGCCGCACGGCGTCCCAATTTTGTCATGGCGTGGCGCAAGTTCCGGCTGGACCTGGGTTCAGAGTATACGCGGGCGCGCATCCGGCGCTTTGGGCAAGCCTGTGTACTTGCAGCGCAGCTGCCTGAAAGCGTCCGGCATATTCACGCTCATTTCGCCCATAGTCCGGGATCTGTTGCGCGTTATGCTGCGTGTTTGCGCGGCCTGTCGTACAGTGTATCGGCGCATGCCAAGGATATTTGGACGGCTCCGGACTGGGACCTGCGGCACAAGCTTGACGATGCTGCTTTTTTTACGGTGTGCAATCGAGCCGGGTTTGAACGGCTGAATGAATTGCAGAGTTCCGGCACCTTGCATCTCATTCATCATGGGGTGCCGCGCAAGCTGATTGTTGCCGCGCCGCGTATCCAGTCTCGCGATGGCTCGCGGCACGATGATCCGGTTCGCATCGTGGCGGTGGCACGCGCCGTCGATAAAAAAGGTCTGCGACTGCTGCTGGGTGCGTTGAAACAGATTCCGGATTCGCTTGAATTGCGCCTTGATCACTATGGCGGGGGTGAGCTTTTGGATGAGCTGAAACAAGTCACGCGCAAGTTTGGACTTGAGGCGCGGGTCACTTGGCATGGCGCTGTGGCACATAGCGTGATCATTGAGGCGCTTGATCAATCGGATTTGTTCGTGATGGCAAACCGGGTGAGCAGCGACGGTGATCGCGACGGCATACCCAACGCCTTGCTGGAAGCCCAGGCGCGCGGCGTTTGTGTATTGGCGTCGCGGGCCGGCAGCGTTGATGAAGCGGTGACACACGGACTTTCCGGCCGATTGGTGGAGCCCGGCGACGAGGACGCTTTGCTGCAAGCCCTGTGTGCGCTGGTGCGCAATCCGGAGGAACGATTTGCCTTTGCGGCGTCGGCGATCACACAACGGCGCCAGACATTCGATGCCGAGGCCGGATATGATGAGATCGCGAGACTTTTGAACGAGCGGATGCAAGCTTGATGCGCGCCGTCTTTTACTCTCCCATGGCCAACGCCGATACGCGGACACCATCAGGCGTTTCGCGTATGGGTGGCCTTTTCGTGGGAGCGTTGCGTGCCGCAGGCGTAGACCTGGATGTGCCCAGTTTGGTTCGAACATACGAAGGGACAGGTGACGCGCTGCGTCAAGCGGCACTGCGCGATGCATCAAAAAGCAGTGCGAACGAACTGATATCCAGGATTGAGCGCGGTGCGCTCGCCCGGCCCGATTTCTGGTTCAGCTATCACGTGTATTACAAATCGCCGGATTGGATCGGACCCCTTGTCGCAGATGCGCTTCGCATTCCTTATGTTGTCGCGGAAGGTTCGCATGCACCCAAGCGTGCCAATGGAGCGTGGAAACTTGGGCATGAAGGAGCGGCGCAGGCGTTGGTCAGATCCGATTTGTTACTGGCGATGACACAGTTCGATCGCGTTTGCCTGGATCAAATCGCGCCTGGCCGTGTTTGTGATTTTAAACCCTTCATTGATGCAGGCGCATTCGAACCGGCGGCGCATTCCTCTCGCCAAGACCTGCCGCACGTGCTTGCAGTTGGTATGATGCGCAACGAGCGAAAACGGCAGAGCTTTCGCTTGCTGGCCGAGGCCTTGCTGATGCTAGGCGACGTTCCGCTTGGACTTACGATTGCAGGTGATGGGCCCTTTCGCAGCGACGTCGAGAGATTTTTTACCGCACGCAATGCGGCACATGATGTGGTTTTTGCGGGGGCTGTTGACGTTGCCGCAATGCCCGGCCTGATGGCGAGCGCAGATATTTTTGCCTGGCCAGGACTTGGCGAGGCCTATGGCCTGGTTTTTCTTGAAGCGCAGGCCGCCGGGCTTCCGGTAGCGGCCTGCCGGGATCGCGGCGTTCCCGATGTTACGCAAGAGGACGTGACCGCGCTGTTGAGCCCTTCGGGCGATGTGGCGGCCTATGCCAGCCACTTGCGCCGGTTGTTGACGCAACCGTTGTTGAGGCGATCCATGGGCGAGAGTGGCAGGCGTTTTGTGCTGCAGGAGCGCAGCGTGCCGGCGGCTGCGGCGCGTTTGATGACCTTGCTGCGCGAGATTTTACCGTGACCCGGCGTGTTCTTATCTGGGTGCAGCACCTTTTGGGGTTCGGGCATTTCGCGCGTGCCCGCGTGATATCCGAAACGCTTCGCGATGCAGGGTGTCAGGTTACGCTGGTGAGCGGCGGGTTCACGCCTGCACCCGCCGTTCCTTCTGGAATTGATTTTGTTCAACTGCCGCCCGCACGATCCAAGGACGAACTCTTCGACGAACTCGTCGATGAGCATGGGCAGAAGCCGGCCTTCCAGTGGTACGAGGCACGGCGCGAGGCTTTGCTGGCGGCCTTTCACCGGGTCAGCCCTGATGTCCTTATCACCGAAACTTTTCCGTTTGGGCGCCGCTTGGTCGAGCTTGAAGTGTTGGCGTTGCTTGAAGCCGCTGAGCGTTGCGTGAACAGGCCCCGGATTATTTGCTCGGTCAGAGACATTTTGCAGCGACCGCGCAAGTCCGCGCGAGCGGCTGCGATGGTTGAGCGTGCCAGACGCTATTACGATGCGGTGATGGTGCATGGTGATCCGAACCTGTTGCGTCTGGAGCAAAGTTTTCCAGAGGCGGCGCACATTGCCGATCATTGCAAGTACACAGGTTATATTTGCAAAGAGATGCCGGCAGCCCAGGGCGCAAGGCATGAAGTACTCGTGTCAGCCGGTGGGGGTGCTGCTGGCGAAACGCTGATCGCTACAGCGATTGAAGCTCGCTCCATTTCAAGATTGCGAACGCGGCAGTGGACGATTGTGAGTGGCCCGCTTGCGGACCGCGCGGCTTCTTCCGGTGAGGTTGATTTTTCGATTGTTCGCCAATTGCCCGATTTCTCCGCCCGGCTGGCCAATGCTGCATTGTCGATCAGCCAGGCGGGATACAATACACTCCTGGAAACTATTGCCGCCAGTACTCCCGCAATTGTCGTCCCCTTTGAAACGGACCGCGAGCAAGAGCAGATCACGCGGGCGCGGGTGTTTGAAAGTCTGGGGCTGGTTCGAGTGTTGCAAAGCTGCGAGTTGGGGCCCGGTAATTTGGCCCGCCTTGCAGAAGAAACCGCCAACTCAAGCGTTCCCCAACATAAAATTGACTTCGGCGGTAGAGAGGGAACAGTCCGGGTTGTGATGGAAATGCTCGCGCAATGACAGGCTGGGAGCGGGTGCGCGACGAACTTGACATTTGGGCAGCGGAGAAGCGCGTTGCTCAATTCTGGTGGCGCGACGATGATGCACAGGATGTTTCGCCCAGACTGAAACGCATGCTTTCCATTGCGCAAAACTTTGATGTCAGCGTTGCCCTGTCGGTCATACCGGTGGGAACGAAAGCCGGGCTGGTCAAGTATTTGCAGGCTTCGAACCAGGCACAGGTCCTGGTGCACGGCTATGCGCACAAGAACTACGCCCGAAAGGGTCAAGCCAAACGTGAGCTGGGTGGTGCCCGCGCATTGAATGATATCATTGAAGATCTCGCAAACGGGCTCGCCTTGGCGCGCGCATCATTTGGCGAGCGCGTTCTTCCGGTCATGGTTCCACCCTGGAACCGCATTGCGCCCAAGGCTGTGGAGGCCTTGCCCAGACTCGGCTATCGGGGGATATCGACCTGGAAGCCCCGGTTGAAAGTGACGGCCTGTGCCGGGCTCACGCAAGTCAATGCGCATCTTGATGTTATCGATTGGCGGCGTGGACGGCGCGTCAAAAGCGAGACGCAGATTGCCGGGTTGTTATTGAGAAAACTCAGATGGCGCCGTGCGAACCCGGCGCGTGCAAGCGAGCCGTTTGGGTTGCTGACGCATCACCAGCTATGGAGTGCTGAGAAGGAAAACACTATAGTGCAGATTCTTGGTATCACGCGCGGGCATCGGGCTGTGATATGGCGTCCTGCAACAGCGGTGTTTGGGCTGTGACGGATCGCTGCCACCATCGTTGGCAAGCAGGCACCTTAGTGGGTGATCTCATCCGAGGGGCAATTGCCTTTTGTGTTTGTGTGTTCTTTCTGCTGCTCATGCCCGTTTTGTCTTATGCTTTCCTTGGTTTTTTTTGCATCGCCGTGCTGTTTGCGTTTTACTTCCTCGAGAGTTTATCGCGTCTGCGCAGTGTGGTTGAGATTGATGATTCCGGTATTACTGTTACAGGTGGATTTTTCGGCCGCCGGAGCATCAAATGGAGTGGACTTGAGCACTTCGAACTTCGGCATTTTGCCTTGGGCCGCACACGCAGACTTGGGTGGATGGATTTGAAACTGAAAGGCTGCGGCTGTAGCATTTTGTTGGACGACAATCTCGACCGGTTCGACGGCGTGCTGGCACGCGCATGGATGGCTGCGCAGGCAGCAGGGTTAGGTGTTTCGGATGTCACTCTGGCCAATTTGGCGGCTTCGGGGTTGAGTCGCAGTGGGGACACCTAGCCGGATGAGCAATATTCTTACGATCGAAAACCTGACCGCCGGATACCGCCGCGACGGTTATTCCACGCCGATCCTGAATTCAGTCAGCTTTGCCGTTCCAAGAGGCAAAACAGTTGCGATTGTCGGTGAAAGCGGTTCCGGGA
This sequence comes from Alphaproteobacteria bacterium, assembly GCA_034440175.1. Taxonomy (GTDB): domain Bacteria; phylum Pseudomonadota; class Alphaproteobacteria; order Micropepsales; family Micropepsaceae; genus SZUA-430. The sequence continues at coordinate 13,858 of JAWXBO010000196.1, read as the reverse complement.
AATCGACAATCGGCAATGCCGTTTTGGGCCTGCTGCCTGCAGACAGTGCCGAAATAGGTGGCCGCATCCTGTTTCGCGATCCCCTTGATGGTGAGCGCGAGGTCGAGCTTAATTCGCTCGGTCCAAAGCACTTTCGACACCTGCGCGGCCGCAGGATTGCGATGGCCTTTCAAGAACCTTCGGCGGCGTTTTCGCCGGTAGTCAGCATGGGTGCGATGCTGTGCGAGATGCTGCACATGCATGAGAGACTTTCGGAAGACGCCGCCAAAAAGCGCGCGATCAAAATGCTCGATCATGTCGGCTTTCCCGACGCCATTGCTGCTTTCCGGCGCTATCCATTTGAACTGAGTGGCGGCTTACGGCAACGCGCCATGCTGGCCTGCGCCCTGATCTGCAGACCGGCGCTTGTTGTTGCCGACGAACCCACGTCTGCCCTTGATGTCACGGTTCAGGCGCTGGCGCTGAAGCTTCTGTCCGATTTGCGGGACGAGATGGGTCTGAGCTTGCTGTTCATCACGCATGATTTTGGCGTGGTTGCCAATATCGCCGATCACGTCGTTGTGTTGCGCCACGGGCTGGTGGTTGAAGAGGGTCCGGTGAGCGATGTCTTGAAGGCGCCGCGTTCGGACTATGCCAAGGCGTTGCTGGCGGCAGTGCCCCGTCTTGAAGGCAAGCCCTATGTGTTGAGCCCCCCGCACGCGAGCCACCAGGCGGTGCAAACACTTTCGCCGGTCTGGAGCAAACGCCTTGGGCCGCCTGCCGGTACGCCGTTGATTGAAGTCGATGACATCAGCAAGAGTTTTTCTTCGCGGGCGCGCGGGCCGGGCGCGACCGGTGACACCGTTGATGCCGTTCTGGGTGTGTCGTTGCGCATCAATGCGGGCGAGTGCGTCGGGCTGGTGGGTGAAAGCGGGTGCGGGAAGTCGACGCTTTCGAAACTGATTTTGCGTGTGCTCAAGCCCGATTCAGGTTCGGTCAGCGTGTATGACGGCGCCAAGATGTCGTCGATTTCGGACCTGCATGGCGACGCGCTCAAGGCCTATCGCGCGCGGGTGCAGTATGTATTTCAGGATCCGTTTGCGTCGCTGAACCCCCGGCTCAGCGCGGAAGAAATCGTTTCCGAACCTTTTGTCATTCACAGCATGGGCACAAAAAATCAGCGCTTGCGTTGGGCGGCCGCTCTCTTTGAGCTGGTCGGACTTGACCGGGCGATGCTGGTGCGCCACCCCAATGCATTTTCCGGCGGACAGCGGCAGCGAATTGGCATTGCGCGCGCTATTGCACTGGGGCCGGATTTGCTGGTTTGCGACGAGCCGGTTTCGGCTCTGGATGTTTCGGTTCAGGCGCAGATTTTGAGCCTTTTGGAAGGACTGAGGCAGGACCTTGGAATTGCTAGTCTTTTCGTTAGCCACAACTTGGCCGTGGTGCGCGCCGTTGCCAGCAGGGTCTATGTCATGTGCGGCGGCAGAATTGTTGAATATGCGCCAACTTCCGAGCTTTTCGCGAACGCCCGGCACCCCTATACCATTGCGTTGCTGGCGGCTAATCCCGAACCGGATCCTGAGCGAAAGCTTGACCTTGGCGCCTTGATGCAAGGGCGGGCTTCGGACCCTGCGGCGTGGCCGAAACCTTATAGGCTGACGCGCGGTGCGAAGGCACGCTATGAAAGAGTGGGTGACGGTCATTTCGTGGCTGTGGCGTAGGCGATACTTGAGTTTGAGGATTTGTACCATGCGCCTGATGAGCGCCGCGTTTTTGGCCTTGACGATGATTGTGGTGACCGGTGCGGCGGCCCCGCCGAAACGCGCGGCTGGTGTGGTGCAAACGGTTCCACTCAAAGAGACGCCTTCGCTCGCGCGGGCGGTGGCCGCCAAATCCCTTCCGGTGGTAGCGCTGCGGGTTCCGGCCGATGTGTTGATTGTCGATCTGGCTTCGGCAGGACGCAAGCCCGGCCGGCCCGGCGGCGTGCTGCGTACGATGATGAGCAAGGAGAAAGATGTCCGGCTCCTCAACACGTGGGGTTATGCGCGGCTGATTGCGTGGACGCCGCAATTGCAGCTCAAACCGGATTTGCTGAAATCAATCGACATCAAGGACGGGCGCGTTTTTACAATGCATTTGCGCGCGGGGCACAAATGGTCTGATGGCCATCCCTTTACGTCAGAGGATTTCAGATATTATTGGGAAGATGTGGCCAGCAATATTGATCTGTCGCCCAGCGGACCGCCATCGGATGTGTTGAACGACGGCGAAAAGCCGAAAGTGGAAATCATTGACGCAACAACCGTCCGCTATAGCTGGACAAAAACCAATTCGCGTTTCATGGCGTCACTGGCGCAAGCGCGCGAGCCGTATATTTACCGGCCGGCCCATTACCTGAAGCAGTTTCATGCACGCTACGCGAAGGCGTCCGCACTCGCGCAGCTGGCAGCCCAGTCCAAGTCACGCAACTGGGCGCAGCTTCACAACCGCATGGACAGTATGGACGACAACGACAATCCCAAGATGCCAAGTTTGCAGCCCTGGGTGGCGACAACGGTCATGCCCGCCAACCGTTTTGTGTTCCGGCGCAATCCATTTTTCCATCGTGTCGATAGCGGAGGTGTACAGCTGCCTTATATCGACACGATTGAAGTCAGTATCGTCGATGGCGGCCTCATTCCGGTTAAAGCCGCCGCCGGGGACAGCGATCTGCAGGCGCGCGGCCTGTCATTCGCCGACGTCACAGTGCTGAAAGCAAATGAAGGCGGTGGCCGGTACAAGGTGCGCCTGTGGCCGATCGCCAAGGGCTCGCACTTTGCGCTTTATCCGAATCTGAACGCGGCCGATGCCGGCTGGCGCAAACTGTTACGCGATCCGCGATTCAGGCGCGCACTGTCCCTGGGCATCAATCGAGGTGACATCAACCGGGCCTTGTTCTTTGGCCTGGCCGTTGAAGGCAACAATGCCGTGTTGAAGGGGTCGCCCTTGTTCAAGGCCGATTATCTGACAGCGCATGCGCGTTTCGATCCAAAAGCCGCCAATCTGTTGCTCGATCAGATGGGCTTGAAAGTCCGCAATGGCGACGGCACGCGCTTGATGGGGGACAAACGTCCGCTTGAGCTGGTGGTCGAAATCGCCGGGGAAGCCAAAGAAGAAAGCGACATTTTGCAGCTTGTCTCGCAACATTTCAAAATGATCGGCGTGAAGCTTGTGATCAAGCCATCGGACCGTACGGTGATGCGCAATCGTGCATTTTCCGGGGATGCCGTGATGACGGCATGGTCGGGATGGGACACGGGAATTCCTACCGCCGACATGAGCCCCGACGAGCTTGCGCCGACACGGCAGGACACTCTGGCGTGGCCAAAATGGGGCAATTATTTCGAAACGAACGGCAAATCCGGTGAAGCGCCAGACATGGCTTCGGCAAAAGAGTTGCTGGCGCTGAACGCGCAATGGAATGTTGCGAAATCGCAATCAGAGCGGCAAACGCTGTGGGGCAAAATGCTTGCCATTCATGCAGACCAGCAATTTATCATCGGCACTGTTTCGGGTGTGATGCAGCCAGTTGTTGTGCGCGATACGCTCAACAATGTTCCTGAGCGTGGCATTTACTCATGGGATCCGGGAGCCCAATTTGGCATGTATCGCATGGATGAGATGTGGCTGAGCCAATGATACGGAGTGCATCAGCATAATGCTGCGCTATGCGGCCGAACGACTGATTTTGATGGTGCCTGCGCTGATTGCGATCGCGGCACTTGTGTTTCTCGTTATTCAGTTGCCGCCCGGCGACTATCTTTCAAACGAGATCGCAGAGTTGAGAGCGCAGGGCGACGCAGGTGCTGCCGCAAAGGCTGAGTACCTCCGGAAAGAATATGCGCTCGACCGGCCGATCCTCGAGCAGTTCGGGATCTGGATCGGGGCGTGGCCCGGTCCGCGCGGCTATTCCGGCTTGCTGCAGGGCGACTGGGGCATGTCATTTGAGTTCAAAAAACCCGTCGCCGATGTCGTTGGTTATGCGCTGGGACCGACCATATTGGTCAATGTGCTGGCGGTGCTTGCGATCTATCTGATTTCTTTGCCGCTGGGGATACTGGCAGCCGTCAAACAGTACAGTCTTCGTGATTACACCATCGCCGGGGTGGCCTATGTTGCCATGGCCACGCCTGGTTTTTTACTCGCCCTTGTGGTGCTGACCTATGCGCATGCGTGGTTTGGCGTTTCGATCGGTGGATTGATTGACCCGCAATATGCCGACCAGCCATGGAGCTTTGAAAAGGCGAAGTCGCTCGGCGCTCATTTGTTTATTGCGGTTATCATCATTGCGTTTTCCGGGGCCGGGGCGATGATCCGGCGCTTGCGTGCCAACCTTTTGGACGAACTGCGCAAGCCCTATGTGATTGCCGCCCGGGCGCGCGGTGTCAGTGAGACGCGATTGCTGTTGCGCTATCCTGTGCGGATGGCGCTCATTCCCTTCATTGCCGATATTGGAAACCTGTTGCCGTCTCTGGTGTCGGGGTCGGTGATTGTTTCCGTTGTCTTGAGCCTGCCGACTGTGGGGCCGATTCTGGTGCGGGCGCTTCAGTCCCAGGATCAGTTTCTGGCAGGTTTCGTGTTGATGTTTGCTGCACTGCTGACGCTGGTGGGAACTCTGGTTTCGGATTTGCTGTTGGGGCTGATTGATCCGCGCGTGCGCCTGGGACAGGGACTTGAGCGATGAGCGCCATTGAAGATATCAAGCTGGCAAAGTTTGAAACCCCCACATTTCTGGACAGGCTGTGGCGGCGCAAAGGTTCGTTTTTTGCCCTGGTTTTTTTGACGGCGCTTTATGCGTCCCTGCCGTTTGTCGAAGTTATCGCACCTTATGGATCTGAAACGCGCAGCAACGACGCGATCTTCATGCCACCAACCGATGTCAATTGGTTTCACGACGGCGCATTCATCGGACCCTTTGTATACGCAACAACTTCGACGCTGGATCTCACAACATTTCAGCGGTCGTTCAAACCTGACACGTCCAAGGTGCTCAAGCTGCGCTTTTTGTGTGAAGGCGATGCGTATTCTCTTTGGGGCCTGTTCGCGGCGCGATGGCATGTCGTGTGTCCGCCTGATGGTGGCGGGCTGTACATCTTTGGCGCGGACCGGCTGGGGCGGGACATTTTCAGCCGCGTCATGTACGGGGCCCGCATCTCATTGACGATCGGCTTGTTCGGTGTCGCCCTGAGTTTTGTGCTGGGCTGTCTTTTGGGTGGCCTTGCCGGATATCTTGGCGGCTGGGTCGATGCCAGCGTGTTGCGGCTGATCGAGTTGTTGCGCGCAATGCCTGAGCTTCCGCTGTGGATGGCGCTGTCGGCGGCACTGCCTGCCAACTGGTCACCGATCTGGATTTATTTCGGTATTACCCTGATTTTGGGTTTGCTTGACTGGCCAGGGCTGGCGCGCGCGGTGCGCGCAAAGGTCTTATCCTTGCGAGAGGAAGATTATGTCGTAGCGGCGGAGTTGTTGGGCGCCAGCCGCACGCGTGTGCTTTTCCGGCATATGCTGCCAAATTTTTCGGGACATTTGATTGCCAGTGTCACCCTGGCTGTCCCCAGCATGATCCTGGGTGAAACGGCACTCTCATTCCTGGGTTTAGGACTGCGGCCGCCGGTGGTGAGCTGGGGTGTTTTGCTGAGCGAGGCGCAAAACATCAGCGCCGTTGAACTCTATCCATGGTTACTGGCCCCGCTTGCGCCTGTCGTGCTGGTTGTTTTGGCGTTCAATGTTCTGGGTGATGGCCTGCGCGATGCGGTCGACCCCTATAGCCATTAAGCAAAGAAACTTCACAATGTTCACATCATCGGGATGCGCGACCCTCGTGCGCAACAATTGTTTGAAGCCGTGTGACTGCTTTCCTATATAGGAGGGGCACGAACTGGGGATGCTGGGCGAGATCAATGAATGATGTTTCTTCATCGCGGGCAGCACCCAGCGACATTCGGGAAATTTTGGGCATTGGCCGGAAAGTTGTGCCGTGGTGGCGGCGCTGGTGGGTGATCACGATTGCTGTACTGGGCACTGGATCGATGGCCTGGGTGCTGCTGACACCTGCCAAGCCGGTAGAGTACATCCGGGGCAAGGCAGAGGTGGCTACACTGCGCTCGATTGTTACGGCAACCGGGACGTTGCAACCCATCGACAAAATCACGGTTGGGGCAGAAGTTTCAGGCCGTATTGATGAAGTGCTGGCTGATTTCAACGGCCGTGTCTCAAAGGGGCAGATTATTGCCCGGATCAATACCGACGAGCTCAAAGCCCGCGCCGTGCAAACACGCGCGACAGTGGCGCAGTTTACGGCCGCACTGGTCAAAGCCGAGAATGATCTCAAGCGCTCCATTGCGCTGCAAGACAAAGGGTTTGTTTCGCATGCCGCGTATGACGGGGCGGTGGCCGCACGCAATACGGCGTTGGCGAATTTGAATAGCGCCCGCGCACAGGCGGTTCAGTCCGAGGCAAACCTTGCAAAGGCTGCCGTCCGCTCGCCCATCGACGGCATTGTTCTGGACCGGAAAATCGAACCTGGACAGACCGTGGCGGCGGGATTTCAGACGCCAGAATTATTTGTGATTGCATCTGATCTGCGCCAACTGGAACTCACCATTGATATCGATGAAGCCGATATTGGCCTGGTTGCCCTCGGCCAGGAGGCAACATTTACGGTCGATGCCTTTCCCGCCCAAACATTCAAAGCCAAAGTCTCCGAACTTCGCAATGCCGCGCGCACCATTCAGAATGTGGTGACCTATCAAGGGGTTCTGAGTGTGGAAAACAGCAAAGGGTTGCTGAAGCCCGGGATGACAGCGACGGCAGATATTGCAGTCAAGGTCGCCGTTGACGTCATGAGCGTGCCCAATGGTGCGCTGCGTTTCACACCGCAAGCGGACGAAGCTACCGGCATGATCCCCGTGGCAACGGTCGCACCTATTGACCCCATTTCGTCCGGAAAAGGGAAGCTCTGGACTTCGACGGACGGCAGCAAACCGCAATCGCGCGACGTCACGCTTGGCATTACGGACGGGCAACGCACGCAAATCACGGGTTCAAACGTCACTGCCGGTGAGGAGTTCATTTTAGACATTGCCCAGCCCGGCCGCGAAGGGAAGTGATTGCTGCATGGCCGGCGCTTCGCTCATTCGATTTGATGGTGTGTCAAAGTTCTATGGTTCAGGCGAAACCGAAGTGCGAGCGCTCGAAAGTGTGAACCTTGCGATCAATGATGGAGAGTTCGTGGCCATTATGGGCCCTTCGGGTTCGGGAAAATCGACAGCCATGAATATTCTGGGCTGCCTCGATACGCCGACAAGCGGCAGGTATTTCTTTCGTGACACCGACGTGGGCACTTTGACCCGGTCACAGCGCGCGCTGTTGCGGCGTCACTATATCGGGTTCGTGTTCCAGGGCTTTAATTTGTTAAAGCGCACGACAGCCCGGGAGAACCTGGAATTGCCGCTCATCTACCGTCGCGACTCGGCAGCGCAACGGCGGACGCAGGCTTTGCGGGCGCTTGAGATGGTGGGGCTGAGCGATCGCGCCGATCATACGTCGTCGCAGCTGTCCGGCGGACAACAGCAACGCGTGGCCATTGCGCGGGCGCTGGTGACGGAACCGGCAGTGATCTTCGCCGATGAGCCGACAGGCAATCTGGATTCTGCGCGCAGCCACGAGATTATGAAATTGCTCGTCGAACTCAATCGAACGCGTAACATTACCATCGTGCTTGTCACCCATGAGGAAGATATCGCAGCCTATGCGCACCGGCAGATCAGGTTCAGGGATGGGCACATCGCCTCGGATGCCGCCACGTCGAAGGGAGCGGCGTGATGCTGTGGACCACGCTGCAACTTGCGTTCCGTGAATTGAGGGCAAATCTGCTGCGCTCGTTGCTGACGACGCTTGGCATTATCGTCGGCGTTGCTGCCGTGGTTACGGTTGTGACGCTGGGACAGGGGCTTACACTCAAGGTCACCGCCGATATTGCGTCGATGGGGCGTAATTTGCTTTTCGTTCTGCCATTCACGCCGCAGCGCGCCGGGCCCGCCACCCCGCAGACGCCTTTTAAAGTCGATGATGCGATTGCGATCGGGCGTGAAATCCAAAGCGTTGCCGCTGTTGCGCCATCGACGATCCGCCAGACACAAGCCGTCTATGGGTCGAACAATTGGTTTGTGGCGGTGAATGGAACCACGAACGCCTATTTGATTGTGCGTGACTGGCCGATCGCCCTGGGGCGCCAGTTCAGCGAAAGCGAAGAACGTGGAGGCCGCACAGTTTGTATTTTGGGCGAGACGCCACGCAAAGAGCTGTTCGGACACCAGACGCCTTTGGGGGCTTCCATTCGATTGGGTCAAACGACGTCGTGCGAAGTGATCGGTGTTTTGGCGATGAAGGGGCAGTCCACCTTTGGCCAGGATCAAGACGACATTGTCCTGATGCCGATCAATGCCGTGCAGCGCCGCATGACCGGCAACGACGATGTGCAGCAAATCTGGCTTTCGGCGACGACGGCTGAGCGCGTGAAACCCGTGCAGGACTCGCTGGCAGGCTTGATGCGGGAACGCCGCAGGATCCGCCCCGGCGAGCAGGACAATTTTCTCATTCGCGACTTGCAGTCGGTGGCGACGCTGGTGCAATCAACGACCGCATTGCTGACAGCGGGACTTTCGGCGGTTGCTGCCATCAGCCTGCTGGTCGGCGGGATTGGTATTATGAACATTATGCTGGTGTCGGTGACGGAGCGGACGCGTGAGATCGGCATTCGCCTGGCGATTGGCGCCCTGGAGCGCGATGTGCTGCTGCAGTTTCTGATCGAAGCGGTGTTGTTGTCGTGTTTGGGCGGGCTGATCGGCGCGGCGCTTGGCCTTGCCGGTTCTGCCGCCATTGCCTACGCGATCGGAGTGCCGTTCGTATTCAGTCCGTGGGTTGTTGTGGTGGCGTTCGCCTTCTCGGCCGCCGTCGGGATCGTATTCGGATTCTTTCCGGCACGAAGAGCGGCCAGCCTCGACCCGATTGATGCGCTTCGCTACGAGTAGGTTTATTGCTTTGCCGGAGGTGCTGGCGGCACGGGATTCGATGGTTGCTGACCTTGATTCAAGACTTTGAAATCACCTGAGCCCGCTACTTCTTGTGTCAGCCGCCCGGAATAAGAACCCACGGTCACGTCGCCTGAGCCAAACACCTGCACGTTTGGGTCAACCGCGTGCCCTTTGAACAAGACGTCCCCGGAGCCGGCGATTTCAACCTGGAAAGGGGTTGCCTGTCCGCCGTCGATAGCGACACTTCCCGAGCCTGCGATTTCAATATCGACAGGACCATTGACGCGCGCAACGCGAATATCGCCTGAACCCGCGACCTCGGCACTCAGCCCACCGGCAAGCGGACCTAAATTAACTTCGCCAGCTCCGGCAATTTCTATCTGCGCGGCGGCAGCAGAGACGGCTGTAAAGTGGCCGCTGCCGGCGACCTCGAGGTCGAGGGTTTCTTTGATTGCCCCCAAAGCAATCCGGCCTGATCCCGCGATAGAGACTTTTGCGTTTTGTACGCGCCCGAATCGGGCGGTGAGCGCATGGCCCTCCAAACTCAGAGGCGCGTCCAAATCTCCGGCGATGACAGAACCGATCATGTCTTCGATGTCGTAGGGTGTGCCAGCTGGCGCTGTGATGCGTAACTTTAAATCCTGGGCTTTGCGTTCCCGGGACCACATATTGAACAAGTTCCAGGGGAACCAGGCTTCTTCTTCATCCTTGTCGAGGCGCAGAAATACTTCGTCACCAACGATGCGAACCTGAAGTTCCTTCAACGTGCCGGGCGCGCCGTTTGCTTGAACACGAATTGGGCCTTGTTGATGTGCGGTTACCAACTCGACCTGAGCTACCATTTTGTCAATGTGGACGCGGCGTACTGAAAAGGTCTTGTCGAGGGGGCCGCCGGCACCTGCAGGCGCTGAAGCACTGAGGTTGGTTAAACTTGCAAGGCTGGCGAGGGCTTGCATTTCAAAGCCGCCGAATGCTGGTCGTAGTTGGCCGACGGTCACGAGACCTGCAAGACCTGCAGTGACGGCGACGACGCCGAGTTTAACTAACATGCTCATCGACCAGTTCCCGTCAGTGTTGCCGGGGTGCCGCTACCCGATAAAGCGTCACTTGCCAATGTTGCCGGTTGCAGCGCCTTGAGGTCCGCAAAAATGATCATGCCCGACAAGCCGATCAGGCCTAAAGCTGAGACTACGGTTAGGGCGGTGGCCAATGCCACTTTGGCGAAAGCGCTTGTCATATCTCCGCTCCATAGCGAATTAGATTGTACTGTGAAGTCTATACTAGATGAGACAGCCAAGTTCAAGTGGCTGTGATTAAAAATTTAATGACGTATCAAGGATGTCAGGGGACGAGGCGGTAGCCGCCGCTTTCGGTGACCAAAAGCTTGGCGTGGGCGGGGTCTTGTTCGATTTTTTGGCGCAGACGGTAGATGTGGGTCTCGAGGGTGTGGGTGGTAACGGCGGGGTTGTAGCCCCAAACTTCATGCAAAAGGATGTCGCGGCCGACGACTTTGTCGCCAGAGCGGAAGAGAAACTTGAGTATTGAGGTCTCTTTTTCGGTGAGGCGGACTTTGGTGTTGTTGGCGCCGGTGAGCAGCTTTGCCGAGGGGCGGAACGAGTACTGGCCGATCTTGAACACGGCGTCTTCGCTTTGGGCATGGCTGCGTAAATGGGCGCGGATGCGAGCCAGAAGCACGTTGAATCTGAAGGGTTTCGTCAGGTAGTCGTTGGCGCCGGCGTCGAGCCCCAGGATCTGGTCGGCCTCGCCGTCCTGTCCGGTTAACATGATGATGGGGCAGCGGACGTTGGCCTTGCGCATGAGGCGGCAGACTTCGCGGCCGTCGAGGTCGGGCAGCCCGACGTCCAGGATAACCACGTCGGGGCTTTCGGTTTTAGCCTTTTCAAGCCCGCCGGCGCCGGTCGCCGCTTCTGTAACGATGAACTCGGCCTGAAGGTTAAGCTGTTCCGTCAACGACTCGCGCAGAGCGTTGTCGTCGTCAACCAGAAGCACGCGCCTGGGGGATGTCATATCTGTTGTTGCCTGCGGGTTCTAAGTGCCAAATGATCGTCCGGGATGATGTGTACGCCAAAGCCGGGCAAAATTGGAGTGCGAGAGTGGCATGAAATTGATAGCGCGCAGGGGAAAGCGTTTGCAGCTGCGCGCGGTCTTACAGGGCGCGGGCCTGGCGGTCGAGCGCGCGGCGGGCGACCTCCGGCGGGGCTTGCCGGTGGTGATGGTTCCGGAAAAAGGTGCGCCTTCGCTGATTGCGGCGGCGGAACTGGCGAGCGAGCCTGTGTTTGTGGCCATGGCGCAGTGGGCGGGCGGCTCTCCTCATGTCCTGTTGAGCCATCAGCGGGCGGCGACGCTTAAAATTCGCCTTTATACGGATCAGGTTGTGGCGGTTGGCGTGCCCCTGGATGATGCGGTTCGGGCCGCGCACGTGCTCGCCGATCCTACGGCCGATCTGCGCAATCCGTTGATGGGGCCTTGGAAAGCTGAGCGTGGGTCTTTGAGCGGGTCGGCGATTGCGGCGGTGCGACTGGCGAAGATTGCGGGGCTATTGCCGGCCGTGATTGAAGTGCCGCTGACGGCGCGCAAGGCCAACCGGCTGGCCGCCGAGGAGGGCTTGTCGCGGGTGAAGGCGTCGCAGGTTTTGGCTCATGATCCGCAAGCGGCACTCAAAATTGTGGCGCGGGCGCAGCTGCCGCTGAGCGGGGCGGGCGATACGCGGGTGCTGGCGTTCAGGCCTGCCAACGGCGGGCGTGAGCATCTGGCGCTGATCGTGGGCCAACCCGAGCCGCCGGGACCGGTGCTGGTGCGTTTGCACTCGGAGTGCCTGACCGGGGACCTGCTGGGGTCACTCAAATGTGATTGCGGGGATCAGCTGCGGGGCGCGGTGGCGGCCATCGGCAAGGCCGGCGCAGGGGTGCTGTTGTATCTGGCGCAAGAGGGGCGCGGGATCGGGCTGATCAACAAGCTGAAGGCCTATGAGCTGCAGGACCAGGGGTACGACACGATCGAGGCCAATCAGCGTTTGGGCTTTGAGGCTGATGAGCGCGAGTTTGCGGTGGCGGCGGATATTCTGCAGCGGCTTGGGTTTTCATCGGTGCGCTTGCTGACCAACAATCCCGACAAAGTTGCCGCGTTAGAGGCGTGTGGGATTAGCGTGACGGCACGGGTGGCGCATCATTTTCCGGCCAACCCGCATAACGAGGCGTATCTGGCGACAAAGAAAGCCAAGGCCGGGCATTTGAGTTGAGGCGCGGCAGAAATTGCCGGGTGCGGTGCTGCTGGAAGTGGCTGTTTGATTGAGGTTTGGCTTGGCGCGGGCTTTGCGATGGTTTCTCAACCATGCAAGTCAACGCCCTCATCCCATCGAGCCTGAAGCCGATTGCCGAGCCGCCTGTGGCGCCGGCGGAAGATGACGATTTCAGCTTTGACGACTTTCTGGATGTGATCAATCCGTTGCAGCATTTGCCGGTTGTGGGGACGCTTTACCGGGCGATTACGGGCGATGAGATCGAGCCGCCGGCGAAGCTTGCCGGGGGGGCTTTGTTCGGCGGGTTTTATGGATTTTTGGGGGCGTTGGGGTCGGTTGCCTTTGAGGACATAACCGGCGAGAGCCTTGAGCAGATGGTGCTGTCGCTGTTTGAAGAGTCGCCACCGGTGGCGCAGGCGCAGGCGGCCTATGGTGCGGCCAAGGGGCTTGCCACTTCGGAGATCGAACGGGCGCCATTTTATGCCAATCAGGCCAGGATCGACCAGGTGGCTGTCCTGTTTGAGCAATAAAGCGGCGGATTTTCGAGCTTTTTTTTAGGACATTTGAGACATGGGACAGTGTCCTATGAACACTGTCCTATTTGTCCTGTCCTGTCCTATTTCACCGTCGGCGTGAAGGTCCAGACCCAGGCGCCGGACTTGACGATGATCGACTTGCCATCGGCCGAGACCTGGAACGGACTTTCGGGCGGCAGCATTTTGGCCATGGCGAACATCACCGGGTCGGGCACAGCGAAATACTCCGTCGCCGGTTTGACCGCGCCCTTATAGGCGCGCAGCTGCACACCGCAAGATTCGGCGACCATGGTTTCGGGGTGACGGCGCTGGCCGATGAGTTCGGGGGCCTCGCCCGGCGCGCTTTGCCTGATCGAGACGATGTCGAAATGCTCATACGGGCCGTTGAGTTTGCCGGTTGGGCATTTTTTCTCCATGCCGAAAAGGTTGGAGACCTTGCCCGGATGGTTCTGGAACTTCGGCAGGCCGACGAAGATGTTCGTCTCGCGGTTCCAATCGAAGGATAGCGTCACACGATCAGCCACGTCGGCGTAGAGGTCGGCGTCGACGGGGGGAATTTGCACATGCTTACCGGTGATTTCGCCCACGGCCTCGAAGTGGACGACTTCGACCTTCGACCATTTGGCCTCCGCCGCCGCGTCGAAGCTTTGCGCGAGGGCGGGTTGGGTTAGCAGGGTTATGGCGAGGGCTGTGATGACGGCACGGTGCATGGGAGGGCTCTCTTGCTATATAATTAGAATTTAACTGTACATATCATGAACTCTTTAGACAAAGCAAGGGCCATGATTCAGACTTTTTCCCGGTAAAGCGCCAAAAAGTGCGCGGCATTTCGATCTGCGGCAGGATGTGCCAGACCCAACCTGATGACCGGTGACGACCATGAACCGATACGACCCGCTGAAGGCCCCCAACCCGCAGCAATGGCTGGCGGCAGCCGAACAGCACCGCATCAACCTCGTAGAAGACTTCCACCGGCGCGAGCGCATCGACCTGCCCAATGCCCAGAT
>JAWXBO010000195.1:0-19020 GCA_034440175.1 Alphaproteobacteria bacterium | reverse complement strand
GAGGTGCGGGAGTACGAGGCGCTTGCGGTGGCAAACGGGCACCACTGGGACGAGCACATTCCGGACTTTCCGGGAAAGTTCGACGGCGTCAGTTTCCACAGCCACAAGTACATCGATCCGTTTGAGCCCATCGACATGCGCGGCAAGCGAGTGCTGGTGGTGGGCATGGGCAACAGCGCAATGGATATTGCATCTGAGCTGGCGCAGAGGCCGATCGCGAAGAAGCTTTTTGTGGCTGCGCGGCGCGGGGTTTGGATTTTTCCAAAGTACATAAACGGTCAGGTGCCGGACAAAGGTGTGATGCCGGGTTGGATGCCACGCTGGCTTGTGCGTGCGATGATCAAGCGGATGATCGTTAAGGCTGTCGGGCATATGAAGGATTATGGCTTGCCGGAACCTGCCCACCATCCGGCAGACGGGCATCCGTCGGTGTCGGGGGAATTCCTGACGCGGGTTGGTTGCGGGGACATTGCAGTCAAGACGAATATTGCCGAACTCATGGGCAAGCAAGTGCGGTTCGAAGACGGGTCGTTGGAGGAGATCGATGCGATCATCTACGCGACCGGGTACAACATCTCGTTTCCGTTTCTCGAGCGCTCGGTTGTCGAGGTTACTGACAATCATGTGGCGCTGTTCAAGCGGATCTGGAAGCCCGGCATCCCCAACCTGTTCTTCATGGGTCTGGCGCAGCCCTTGCCGACGCTGGTGAATTTCGGGGAACAGCAGGCGAAGTGGGTGTCGGCAGTACTCGCCGGGGATTGCGCGTTGCCGTCCGTTGCCGAAATGGAAGAAACCATCCGGCGTGACGAAGCGCGGGATATTGGAAGGCACTACAAGTCACGACGGCATACGCAGCAGTTGAATTTCGACGTCTATTGCGCCGAACTAAAGCGCGAGATGGCGCGGGGCAGGGCGCGGGCGGTGGCGGAAACGGCGAAGAGTGCAGTCGCCTAGAAATGTCTATCGATGGCGGTTCAAGACGATTCCATTGCGAAATTTGATTGCCGGATTGATTGTGCCGGCAATGCTGGGGTTGTTATGTGTCCCTGTGTCTGGTTACGCCAATCGCTGCGCTCCACGGATCAGTTTGCCTGGCAGCGCCTTTGTCGGTTTGCCGTGCCGGTAGGTGACTTGGCCTGAGACGATTGTGGCATCGTAGCCGTCGGCGTATTGCACCAGGCGCCGGCCGCCAGCGGGGAGGTCGTAGGCGACGGTGGGGCGGTGAAGTGTCAGCTTTGAATGGTTGATAATATTGAGGTCGGCCTTGTAGCCGCGCTTCAGGATACCACGATCGTTGAGGCCTACGGACGATGCGGTGTCTTGGGTTTGGGCTTTGATGACCCATTCGAGCGGAAGTTTTTCCCCGCGTGTGCGGTCGCGGGTCCAATGGGTGAGCATCGAGGTTGGGAAGCTGCCGTCGCAGATCATGCCGACGTGGGCGCCGCCGTCGCCGAGGCCAAGAATCGTACTGGGGTGGCGCATCATGGCGAGCGATGGCTCGAGGCTGTCGTTGGCGTAATTCAAGAACGGGAACAGGATCAGGGCGCGGCCGTCGTCGGCGAGCAGCCAGTCATAGGCAAGCTCTTGGGCGCGCTTGTTTGTGCGCGCCGCTTGTGCGCCGAGGCTCATGCCGGGGGTTGGTTCGTAGTCCGGCGGATCGGACAGCGGGAACATTTTAGCGAAGTTGCGCAGAACGGCTTTGACGAAGGGGTTGTCGGAGGCTGGTTGTTCTGCGAGCAGTGCTTCTCGCATTTCGGGTGTGCGCATCGCGGCGAGGCGTTCGCTGAATGACAGATGTTCGATCTTTTTGTAGCTTGCGTGGGCGGAAAATGGATTGAGGGTCAGCGAAAGGCCAAGGAGAAGGCCGACAGGCCGGCCGCAGACCTGCGCTTTCACCGGCAAATCGTCGGCGGCGCATTGGTCAAGGAAGTTCAGCAGCATCTTCCATGAGTCGGGGCTGCGATCAGATTGGGCGAGCGAGAAGGAGAGCGGGCGGCCAGACTCGACGACGAGGCGGCGCAGCATCGACAGTTCCTGCGCGGGATCGGTGAAGTCTGAAACGACTTGCAGCACGCCGCGGTTTGCGGCCTTGAGGCCCATAGCGATGCCCAAGAGCTCGTCTTCGGCTGCGGTGAGGGTCGGCGTTGGCTTGCCGTCGCTGGTGCGATGATTGAGCGTGCGCGAGGTGGTGAAGCCCAAAGCGCCGGCTTCCACGGCGCCTTTGGCGATGCGGCCCATCTCGGCGATTTCGTTTGGCATTGCTGGTTCGCGGTTGGCGCCGCGTTCGCCCATCACATAGACGCGCAGGGCGCCGTGCGGCACCTGGGTGGCGAAGTCGATGTCGTGCGGGCGCTCTTCGAGGGCGTTGAGGAACTCGGGGAAGGTTTCCCAATTCCATTTCAGGCCTTCGGTGAGTACGACGCCGGGGATGTCTTCGACGCCCTCCATCAGACGAACGAGCATGTCGTGGTCGCCTGGTCTGCAAGGGGCAAAGCCGACACCGCAATTGCCCATGACAGCGGTGGTTACGCCGTGCCAGGCGGAGGGTGTCAAACGGTCGTCCCAGGTTGCCTGTCCGTCGTAATGGGTATGGATGTCGACGAAGCCGGGGGTTACGATTTTACCACTGGCGTCGAGCTCTTCACGGCCATTACCGGGGACATGGCCGATTTCGACTATGCGGCCGTCCTGCAGGGCCACGTCGCCTTCAAAGCCTGGTGCGCCTGTGCCATCGAAAATCGTCCCATTGCGAATTACGATGTCGAACCCGGTTGCCATTTCATTGTTGCCTTTCAATTGACTGGACGCAAAGAGGTTAACACGGTTTGGTCTTGACAGAAGAGCGTCGGCCCGCATTTTGCAGGTATGCGGAAGCTTTTGGTCCAATTGTTGTTGAACCTGCCCGGGAAATGGCTCTTGGCCCTCTCGGGCGGCAAGCCCTTGATCATCGACGGGCGCACGATCGATCCAAGGCTGCAGTTCCTGGGCGCGATGGGAAAGCGCCAGCCTCCGCTTGAAACTTTGACGCCCGCGGCCGCGCGCAAGGCAACCGGCGAAGGGTTTGCCCTGCTTGATGGTGGTGCGGCGACCGACATCGATATCGATGACATTCAGTTGCCGGTTGCGGGGCGCAAGGCCATTGCCGCCCGCCGCTATATGCCCAAACTGCCAAACCGGCTGGTGCCGGTCCTTGTGTATTTTCACATGGGTGGGTGTGTGATTGGCGATCTGGAGACTTGCCATGTCTTCTGTTCGCAGATTGCGTCGCGGTCAGGATGTTTGGTGATCTCGGTCGACTATCGTCTAGCGCCACCACACAAGTTTCCTGCAGCGGTTGAAGATGCGTTGGCGGCATTTCGATGGGTGCGAGACAATGCGCGCGCGCTGGGCGGAAATCCCAACATGGTTTTGGTCGGCGGCGATTCTGCCGGGGGTTATTTGTCGGCGGTGGTCGCGCAGGAAATGAAGCGATTGAATGAAAAGCCACCGGTGCTGCAATTGCTGATTTATCCGGCGGTCGATTGGCTGTCCCAGACAGCGTCCATGAAATCTTTTGGCGAGGTATATCCGCTGACAGGCACGATCATGGCCTATTTCCGTTCGCACTATTTTGTGAATGTTGAAGTGGATGCGCTTGATCTGAAGGCTTCACCGGGCTTGTGCAAAGACCTGAGCGGACTGCCGCCGGCGTTGATCTATACGGCGGGGTTTGACCCGCTTGTCGATCAGGGCCGCGACTATGCCGAAGCGCTGAAAATTGCCGGCGTGCCGGTGCTCTATCGCTGTTACGAAAGTCTGACGCATGCGTTCACTGCCATGAGCGGCACTGTCCCCGCAGCGCGCACAGCAATCTTTGAGATTATCGCTGATCTGCGGCGTGCGATTGGATGAGCCGGGCGCTTTTATGTACGGCGCTTGCCGGCGATTTTTCGGGCGTGCAGATAGTCGAACGCGATGTGTTGCCGCCCGGGCCCGGCGAAATCCGTGTTCGTATGCGGGCAGCGGCGTTGAATTTTCCGGACTTGCTGATGACGCAGGGCAAGTATCAGCTTAAGCCGGAGCTGCCATTCACGCCGGGCATGGAGGGGGCGGGCGAGATTGAAGCGCTGGGTGCAGGCGTCCATGGGCTCGCTGTTGGCGATCATGTTGTTGTTGCCTCGCGTTATGGGATGATGGCAGAGCGCGTAAATGTGCCGGCAGCGGCATTGCGGCCCAAAGCCCAAGCGATGTCGTGGGCGGAGGCTGCGAGTTATCCGGCGGCGTGGTTGACGGCCTATGTTTCATTGGTGCGCCGCGGGTCGTTGCAAGCGGGTGAGACTTTGCTTGTGCATGGTGCCGCTGGCGGTGTCGGGATGGCGGCGGTTGATCTGGGATTGCGCATGGGTGCGACGGTGATCGCGACCGCCGGATCGCAAGCCAAGCTTGATGTGCTTACGTTGCGCGGGGCGCATCACGTAATCAACAGCGCAAGCGGATTTCGTGACGAGGTCAAGCAACTGACGCATGGGCGCGGTGTCGACGTTGTATACGATCCGGTGGGTGGCGACGTGTTCGACGAAAGTGTGCGCTGCATGGCGTTTGACGGGCGGCTGCTGGTGATTGGCTTTACGAGTGGGCGGATTCCATCTGTCAGCGTGAATATGCCGTTGATCAAGGGGTTTTCTGTGGTTGGGGTGCGCGCCGGTGAATACGGGCGGCAGTTCCCCGAGAAAGGCCGCGAGAATGTTGCGGCGGTAGATCGGCTGGCGCATGAGGGCAAGATCAAGCCGCATGTGGGGTTGAGCGTGCCGTTGTCCCAGGCTGTTGACGCATTCCGCGCCCTCAGCGAACGACGCGTGATCGGGAAAGCCGTCGTGACGTTCTAGACCGTTCGCTTAGAGCGGTCCTTGTCGTTTGCGGATTTGATCATATTGCGTATGCCTTCCCAATCGCTGTCGCCGAGCTTTGAGAGTTGGGAGAAGTTGCCGCCGCCGGCCAGGAAGGCGCCGCCGTCGATGGCGATGGTTTCGCCGGTCAGGTAGTCGCAGCCGTCAGACATCAGAAACGTCGCGAGGTTTCTGAGTTCCTGCATCTGGCCGACGCGGCCCATCGGGTTGTTCGAGGCGCTGGCGTCTTGCTCGCTGCCCATGGTGCCTGAGCGCATGGAGCCGGGGTTCAAGCGCTCCCAGGCGCCTTTGGTGGGGAAGGGGCCGGGTGCGATGGCGTTGAGACGGATGCCGTGAGCGGCCCATTCGACGGCCAGCGATTTCGTCATCACGTTGAGGCCTGCCTTCGACATAGCGGAGGGAACGGTGAACGGGCCGCCATTCCATACCCAGGTCGTCAGAATAGAAATCACGTTCGCCGTTTGCTTTTGTTCGATCCAGCGTTTGCCGGCGGCGAGCGTCACGTAGAATGTGCCGTGGAAGACGATGTTGGCGATGGCGTTGAAGCCGTTCGGCGATAGATCTTTGGTGCGGCTGATGAAATTGCCGGCTGCGTTGTTGACGAGGCCGTTGAGCGGACCTTCGTTGAAGACGCGGGTCATCATGTCTTCGACGGCATCGGCGACGCGGATGTCGCATTCAAGGCCGGTGACGCGGGTGTTGTGTGCCTTCGACAGCTCCTTCGCAGTTTCCTCGACCACGGAACCGCGACGGCCGCAGATGTAAACGTCGGCTCCGAGCTTTGCATATTCGTCCGCCATTTCGCGGCCTAGGCCCGTGCCGCCGCCGGTGATGAGGAAGCGTTTGCCTTTGAAGAGATCGGAGCGAAAGAGGGTCATGGGCGAAGTCCTTTGCGGGAGAAGTTGACCTTACTTTGCACGACGCTGATGCGCGGGCAACCGCAGAAGCAGGTCCGGTAATGTCGCTGCTGAGGACGCAGGTCTGTCCGGCAGGAGGCGCGAGAGTTTTGGCCGGATCAGCGATACGCCTGACTTGCGCCGAGGTGAGGGTTGAAGGCTTTCGTATTCGACCTCGAGCATCAGTGCGATGTCTGGCGTGCAGGTTACTTCGGTGACCGGACCAAATCGTCTTCCCGGGTGCGCACTGGCAAATGCTGAAATCTGTTCACGCCACTGGCCAGCGGATACTTTGGCAAGCGGGGTGGGTTGCCCTTTGTCCCACACGCCGAAGGTACAGATGAGGTCTGATGACCGGGACCTGCCGTGCTCGACATACATGAGCAGGGCTTCAACGCGGCCAGGTTGGCTACGCTCTTGCGCTGGGAGCAGGGTGCCGGTTTGCTGCTCTGAATTTTTGGTGGGGAGCGCCTCGTCTGACGGAATGAACCCGGTCAGAAGTTTGATCAGGGCCCAGCGGCCCTTTGCGTCGCAGGCGTCGAGCCACGCCTCAAGACGTTTGGGGAGTTCGCTCCGGCCAAGCGTGGACAAGCCGTCCAAGACTTCGGCAAGGGATGGCGCTCTGTTGGCGCCATGGCGGGCTGGCCAAAGCAGCGCGATGGTTTCAGCGGCATCGCCGACGTATTTGAGCGACAGAGCGAACAGAACCGGGTCGAGTCTGGATTCGGCGAGGCCACGGACGAGCGGCAGTTTCAGCCGGCGAATTTTGAGCGTCCGGTTCAGAATGCCTTGCGCGATTTTACTCTCGGCTTCAGAGACGCCAGAGGTGTAGTCGGCGCGCAGGCGCTGTTTCAATTCGGGATCATTCGCTGATGCCAGGCGATCCATGAGTTCAGCGAAGCGGTTCATACGGGGGGCACGTCATCTTGCCCGTAACCTTTGATGGCAAGCGGGCGGGCGGCAATGCCGTTCAAATTGGCCCAATGGATGAGGGCTGCTTCTTCGCCGTGGGTGATCCAGAGTTCGCCTGGGGACACTTCAAGAACCGTCTGTGTCAGTTCGTTCCAGTCGGCGTGGTCGGAGATGATCAGAGGCAGTTCGCCCCCGCCCTGCTGCGCGCGCTTTCGGGTTCGCATCCAGCCGCTGGCAAAGCTTGTGACCGGTTCGTATTCAGCGTCTGCGAACAGGCGTCGGGCCGAAGGTGGCGCGATAGTAATTTTGCCGCTCAAGTCCGATGGCAGTTTTTCTTCAAGTAGTGACAAGCGCCCGAGCCGCACGGCGTGTGCTTCGTAGACGTTGCAAAGTTTGGCTGTTGCCGCATCGACGAAAATTTCACTATCAAAGCCTGCCTCGCGCAATTCGGCGATCAGGCGCTGGGCTTTGCCCAATGAGTACGCGCCGACGAAGTGTGCACGTTCCGGGCAAAGCTTGAGGGAATGAAGCAGTTTTGCGACTTCGTCTTTTACCGGCGGGTGCTGGAATACCGGCAGGCCGAATGTCGCCTCGGTGATGAAGACTTCGCATTGGACCGGTTCAAATGCGGGACACGTTGGATCGCGAGCGCGTTTGTAGTCACCTGAGACGACTAGGCGTGCGCCCTGGACTTCGATCAAAACTTGCGCTGAACCCAATACATGACCTGCGGGTTTCAGCGTGACGCGGGCTTCGCCCAGGGTGATTGTTTCGTCGAAGCGCGCGGCCTGTCTGGAGGCGGCGAATTTCGGGCCGTAGCGCACTTCCATAACATCGAGTGTGGGTGCGGTCGCCAATACGGCGCCGTGGCCCGCCCGTGCATGGTCGGAATGGCCGTGCGTAATAACGGCGCGTGGAACCTTTCGAATTGGATCGACGTAGAAATCCCCCGCCGCGCAATAGAGCCCAGATTTGGTGAGGGTGAGTATATCCGCCGCGCGCATAGGTGATGCCGGGTCTAGCTCTTGCCCATATAGGCCATGCACTCAACTTCGACCTGGGCGCCGAGTGCAAGGCCATTGGCACCGAAGGCGGAACGTGCGGGCAAGCGATCGGGCTTGAAATAGGTGACGTAGACTTTGTTGAAGACGGCCCATTGCTTCATGTCGGCCATCATGATTGTGCATTTGAAGACGTTGTCGAAGGTCAGGCCGTTGTCGTTCAAGACCGTGCGGATATTTTCCATTGTCTGGCGCGCCTCGGCCTCCATGCCGCCAGGGACGAGTTCGAGCTTGCCGGGTACGTTTCCCAGTGCGCCGGAGAGATGGAGTATATCCCCAACACGGACCGCCTGGCTGAACGGGAGATTTGTTGTCTTGGCGGCGGGCGAGGTAATGAACTGGAGCATCAGGTTCTTCCTTATTGGCAGGATAGTGTACCTATCCGCGCGCGTGCGGCGACAGATAAATGTGCAGATGATTTTGAGAACAGCCAAAAGCGGGATCGAGGAGGTGGAGAAATTGCCGCCTGCCTTTTCGGCGTGGTTTGCCGAGCGAGGGTGGAGCCCGCGGCCGTTTCAGCTGGAACTCATTGCGGCGGCGAGGGCGGGGGAGAGCGTGCTGCTGACGGCGCCGACGGGTGGCGGCAAAACGCTGGCGGGGTTTTTGCCGAGCTTGATTGAGCTTTCACTTCCCCCCTCCGCCTCGCTTCGCTCGGCCCCTCCCCCGCTTGCGGGGGAGGGGGACCGCGTAGCGGTGGAGGGGGGAAGTGAGAATCCTATCGTTGCTCGCCTCAAGGCGCGTGCCGCGAACCGCCCTCGCGGGATTCATACGCTCTATATCTCGCCGCTGAAGGCGCTGGCCGTAGATATTGCGCGCAATCTCGAGATGCCGGTTCGTGAGATGGGCCTCAAGATCCGGATGGAGACGCGAACGGGCGACACCTCGGCGCACCGGCGGCTGCGGCAGAAGCATTCGCCGCCGGATATCTTGCTGACGACGCCGGAGCAGATTGCGTTGCTGCTGGCGTCGGCCGAGGCGCCAAAATTGTTCGGCGATTTGCGCTGCGTGGTGCTTGACGAGTTGCATGCGCTTGCGGCCTCGAAGCGCGGGGATTTGCTGGCGCTCGATTTGGCGCGGCTGTCGGTGCTAGCGCCGGGGCACCGGCGTGTCGGATTGTCGGCGACGGTGAAGGAGCCGGAGGTGTTGGCGCGCTATCTGTCATCGCAGGCGCGGGTCGTGCGTGGGGCGCCCGGTGCCCTGCCTGATCTGTCGATCCTGGCGTCGGAGGCGCATGTGCCGTGGTCGGGACACTTGGCGCGCCATGCGTTTGGAGACATTTTGGCTGCGATAAAAACGGCGAAGACGGCGCTGGTTTTCGTCAACACGCGCATGCAGGCGGAGCTTTTGTTTCAGGAACTTTGGGCGATCAACGGTGAGAATTTGCCGATTGCATTGCATCACGGCTCACTGGCACCCGAGCAACGGCGCAAGGTCGAAGCAGCGATGACGAAAGGTGCCTTGCGTGGCGTCGTATGTACGTCAACGCTGGATCTGGGGATTGATTGGGGTGCGGTCGATCTGGTCATCAATGTCGGTGCGCCGAAAGGTGCTTCCCGCATTGCGCAACGCATCGGGCGTTCGAACCACCGGATGAACGAGCCCAGTCGCGCAGTGCTGGTGCCTGCGAACCGATTCGAAGTTCTGGAGTGCGAGGCGGCGCGCGAGGCGCTGATGCACGGCGAGCTCGACGGTGAGGCGCCACGCTTGGGCGCGCTCGACGTCTTGGCGCAGCATGTGCTGGGCATGGCGGTGGCGGCGCCGTTCGATGCCAATGCGCTTTTTTCGGAGGTTGTTTCGGCGGCGCCTTACGCGAACCTCACGCGCGCGGATTTCGACCGCGTCGTCGACTATGTAGCGACCGGCGGTTACGCACTGCGCGTCTATGAGCGCTACGCGAAATTGCGCAAGACAGTCGAGGGGCTGTGGCGGGTGGCGAGCCCGCAAGTCGCGCAACGTTATCGCCTGAACTGCGGCACCATTGTCGAGGCCCCGATGTTGAAGGTGCGCGTGGTACGAAATTATCGCGGACCGCGCGTTACCTATGCGGGGCGCATCCTGGGACAGATCGAAGAATGGTTTTTGCAGCAGTTGACGCCGGGCGACACGTTCTTGTTCGCGGGTCAGGTGTTACGTTTTCAAGGCATTGTCGAGACCGAGGCGATTGTGACGCCGGGTGGGCCGGGCAATCCGAAAATTCCATCATTCGAGGGCGGCAAGTTCCCGCTGTCGACGTTCTTGGCCGAGCGCGTGCGCGAGATGATCGCTGACCCGAAGCGCTGGACGCTTTTGCCGGATCAGGTGAAAGAGTGGTTGGGGATGCAGCGACTGAAATCATTGCTGCCGAAGGCGAACCAGATGCTGGTCGAGACGTTTCCGCGCGGGCCCCGCAATTTCCTCGTCTGCTATCCGTTCGACGGGCGGTTGTGCCATCAGTCGCTGGGCATGTTGTTGACGCGGCGGCTGGAGCGGATGGGCATGAAGCCGCTGGGGTTTGTCGCCAGTGACTATTCGCTGGCGATCTGGGCGCTGGGGCCGATGCACACGCTCGATATGAACCGGCTGTTCGACGAAGACATGATGGGTGACGATCTGGATGCGTGGCTGGCGGAGTCGGCGTTGCTCAAGCGCAGCTTCCGGCAATGTGCTGTGATCGCGGGGCTGATCGAGCGGCGCAATCCGCGAGAGGAGAAGACGGGGCGGCAGGTGACGTTTTCCTCGGACTTGATCTACGACGTGCTGCGCAGCCACGAGCCCGATCACATTTTGTTGCGCGCGGCCTATGACGATGCGGCGACGGGGGCACTCGATATCGCCCGGCTTGGCGCGTTGCTCAAGCGGATCAAGGGGCGCATCGTTACCAAGAAACTTGACCGCGCCTCGCCACTCGCGGTGCCTGTACTCCTCGACATCGGCCGAGTGCCGGTGGGCATGGAGGCCAACGAGGCGCTGCTGGCGGAGGCGAGCGAGGCGTTGATAAGGGAGGCGATGGGTGGCTAGGCGCGCCGTTCTTCCGGCGGTTTCACATGGCGGAAGGTCCAGAGGAGGGCGATGTCGTAGGCTATCTTCAGGACACCGCAGATGATGAAGGGCAGGGCGGTGTAACCGGTGGCGAAGAGGGCGCCTGCTATGGCGGGGCTTGCGGCGGCGGCGAGGCTGCGCGGGACGGAGGTGACGCTGGCGGCGGCGGTGCGTTCTTCGGGGGTGACGACGGCCATGACGTAAGACGAGCGCGTGGGCACATCCATTTGCGAGAGCGCGGCGCGGATGAGCAGAAGCGTGAGGGCAAGTTCGAGTGTGGGGGCGATGGCTGCAGCAATTAGACACACGCTTGAAGGAATGTGGGTCCAGACCATTGTGTTGACGAGGCCGATGCGGGTTGCGAGCCAGCTGGCGATGGGCATCGACACCGCCGCCAACAGGCTGGAGACGAAGAAGAACATTCCGGCGGTTGTCAGGCTGAGTTCGAATTTGTCGAAGAGCCACAAGGCCATGAGAGACTGGACGACGAAGCCGCCGGCGAAAGCATCGATGCTGAAGAGTGCGGCGAGTTTGATGACGATGCTGCGTGATGGGCCGAGTGGTTTGGGTGGAACTTGCGTTTGGCCGGCTTGCCGGGGCATGCGGGCATAGATCGCGCCTGCGGTGAGGCCCAGGGCGGCGTAGAACGCAAACATCAATTGCAACGAGGTTTGTGGGGTGATGCCTGTCAGCGCTATGTATTCCGGACTGGCGGCGGCGAGAGAGCCGAGCGCTGCAGCGAGGGCGCCGACGACGCTGTAGCGGGCGAAGGATCTGGTTCGATTGGCGTCAGTGACGCTGTGGCTGAGGGCCGAGTGTTCGAGGGGCACGAAGATACTGACGCTGCCCGAGGACGGGTTGATCGTGCCGATGAAAGCGATGACGAAGATGAGGGGCGTAATCGTTGACGCAATGAAGGCAAGGCCGGTTAAAGTCATCAATGCGGATGAGGCGATGAGCAAGGTGCGGGTGCTGTAAGTTGTGCCGATCATGCCAATCGCGAGGGTCGTCAGCGCTGAGCCCAACAGGGCAAGCGTTGCGACGATGCCGATCTGAAAGGCGTCGAAACCGAGGCTTGAGAGGTAGACGGGCAAGAGCAGGACAATGAAGCCGTCGCCGAAGTCCCTCAACGCTCGTGCACTATAGATCAGCGTTGTGGGAGAAGTTGGCAGCGGCGTCGTCACACAAATCGCGGGCAGTTGTCAGCCCGGCAATGTGAACGCATGTGCGATACAGATCAAGTGGGGGCCGGCAATTGATCGTCGACAAGAGTGCCAGTCAGTATGGAACGACGCAGTCCGCCTTCTGGTAGCAACGCTCCGCGCAAGTCGGATGCGGAGAAGTTTGTGCCCAGCAGGCTTGTGTCGCGCAGGTCGGCGGCGACAAGTTTCACTTTCTTCATGCTGGCGCGGTCGAGGCGGGCGCCGCGAAAGTCGGTGCCGGAAAAGTCGTAGCCGTCGAATTTCTGTCCAGACAGATCAAAGCCCTGCAGGGAGAGGCGCATGCCTTGGGCGCCGTCGGTGTCGAGCCATTGCACATGGCGGGCGAGATAATCCTTAAGTTCGGCTTCGCCGATGGGCTGCACGAGCTTTACGAGCATCAGTGCGTATTCAGGCAGAAAGCTGCGTGCGCCGGGGCATTTGGCGAAATTGGCGTCGAGGAGATTTGCACCGCTGAACTTAACGTCTTCGAGCGTGCTGCCGTTGAAGGAGCTGTTGCGCAGATCGCAATTCGAAAAGTCTACATCGGTTGCTTTGACGTTGTGCAACAATGCGGCTATCAGGCGTGCGCCGGCAAAGCTTGAGCCATCGAGTGTTGCGCCATCAAAGGTTGCTTTCGCATGCCCGAGCGTGGATGTTTTCCGGCTGTGGCTCAGGACTGTCACGGCGCGAAACACAGCTTGCCGGAGATTGGCGTTGGTGACAATTGCCTGTGAGAAATCGCAGTTCTCAAATAAGGTGTGGGGCATTACTGCCTCATCGAGGGAGGCGCCGACAAACGTGCAGTCGCGAAACTCGGCGCCGGTGAGGATGGCGCGTCTGAGTGAGGCGCCGTCAAATCTGGCGCTTGCAATCAAGCGGCCAGACAGGTTGGCGCCGTCGAGGCATTGACCACTCAAGTCGCCGCCTTCAGGCTTTTCGGGGAGGCCGGCCGCGAGCGCAGGCAATTGCATTTGGCCTCCTTTTGATCGCCGTTGAGTACTGCGCAGTATTGGCGTTGACCACTTAAAATGGTGACAGGCAACACGGTAAAAAAAGCGTTTCGCGGGCTTCAAGTTCCGCGCGGCTTGGCGCGGGCGGTGGGGATTGCCGTCCATGGATCGTCAGGCCAATGGTGTTTGGGATAGCGGCCTTTGAGGTCGCGCTTTACCTGCGGATAGCCATGGGCCCAGAAACTCTTCAGATCGCGCGTGACCTGGACGGGGCGGCGGGCGGGCGAGAGCAGGTGAAGCGTCAACGGCACGCGGCCGCCGGCGATCGCAGGGGTATCTGCGAGGCCAAACATTTCCTGCAAGCGGACGGCGAGGAACGGTGCATCCGTGCTGTAGTCGATTCTGATATGCGAACCTGAAGGAACGGTGATGTGCGTTGGCGCCATCGCGTCGAGGCGCTTTTTCGCCTCCCAGTCAAAGTGGGCGTTCAATGCCGCTTCGAGATCGAGGCGCGGAAAATCACTCGCCCGGGTGACTTGCCCCAAGAAGGGCTGCAGCCAATGTTCGAGCGTGCCGAGCAATGCGGTGTCCGACAGGCCGGGCCATGTGGCTTGGGGGTCAATGCGGGCCAGGAAATTTACGCGGGCGCGCAGAGTTTCGAGTTCGGGTGTCCAGGGCAAGGCGCCAAGCCCCAGTTCCCGAATGCCTGCGATGACGGCGGCGGCGATTTTGGTTGGATCAGGTTTCTTGAGCGGGCGTTCGCTGAGCGTGAGGGCGTAGAGCTTGCGTTCCTCGCGGGCGCTCACGGCATTTTCGCGCGAACTCCATTCGACGATTTGCTGGTTTTCGATGTGGGCGGCGAAAAGGTCTTCGATGTCGGCGAGGAGGAGGGGGGCGGCCTGGTGAATGCGGGCGTTAGCGCCGGCGTCGTCCAGTGCGGCAACGGCGAGATAATCCTGGGCGGCGAGAGGATCGGTCTGAGGCAAAGTTGCACCGCGACCGTTGGCAAGGCGGAAACTGCCGGGGCTGCGGCGCTTGGCAATGCGCTCAGGATAGGCGAGCGCGGTCAGGCGTCCGGCGGCGTTTGGCTCTACGCTCGTGTCTTTGAGGTTGAGCGTTCGCCTCCAGGCACGAGCCTGTTCGCGGGCGCGGGCAAGGGCGCCGCGATCTGAGCTGACATCGCGGTCGCCGGCGAAGATCTCCAGCCGGGTGCGCAGATCGGCGTCGCGGCTGCGGATGACGTCGCGTTCGCCCAGGATGGCGGCGAGCGCGCACGCCGTGGCATCGCGCGCACGGAGCATCATGTGGGCGAGGCGTGGATGGGCGCCGAAGGCAAGACAGGAGCGGCCATGCGGGGTGATGGCGTTGGTGGCATCGATGGCGTCGAGTTCGCGCAGGAGTTCCTGGGCTTCAGCAAAGGTGCCGGATGGTGGCGCATCGAGCAATCGCAAGCGGCTGGCATCGCGTTCACCCCAACCGGCCAGTTCGAGCGCGAAGGGGGCGAGGTCGCTGGTGAGAATTTCGGGCGGGGTGTAGGGCGCCAGCGCGCGGGTTTCAGCTTCGTCCCAGAGGCGGTAGCAAATGCCCGGCGCCACACGACCGGCTCTGCCGCGGCGCTGGTCGGCGGAGGCGAGTGAGACTCGGCTAGTAACGAGCTGGGTCATGCCGGTCGCCGGATTGTAGCGGGCCAGGCGTTGCAGTCCACAGTCGATGACAATGCGGACGTCTTCGATGGTCAGGCTGGTTTCGGCGATGGCTGTCGCAAGGACGATTTTGCGTTTGCCATCGGCGAGCGGGCGGATGGCGCGGTCTTGCACTTCGGGGGCGAGGGCACCGTAGAGTGAGGACATGATGGCGCCGTGTAAATCCTGCGCCGACAACAGACGCTCTACTGAGCGGATTTCGCCTTCGCCGGGGAGGAAGACCAGGATACCGCCAGCGGTTTCCTCGAGTGCGCGGAGAATTGCGTTGGTTGCGTGCTGTTCGAGGCGCGTGTTGGCGTGGGGCGGGGCGTAATGCGTTTCGATGGGGAAGAGGCGGCCTTCGCTGCGAACGGCGGGCGCGTTGTTCAACAGTTTGGCGACGCGGGCGCCGTCCAAGGTTGCCGACATGACAAGAATTTTGAGGTCGTCGTTGAGGGCGGTTTGGGTTTCCAGCGCAAGGGCGAGACCCAAATCTGCGTTGAGGCTGCGCTCATGGAATTCATCGAAGATGACCAGGGCCACGTCTTTGAGTTCGGGATCGCTTTGCAGGCGGCGGGTGAGCAGGGCTTCGGTCAGGACTTCGATGCGGGTTTTCGGACCCACGCGGCTATCCTGGCGCACGCGATAGCCGACGGTTTCACCTGTTTGCTCGCCCAGCAGGTCGGCCATGCGTGCCGCGGCGGCACGGGCGGCAATGCGGCGCGGCTCCAGCATCAGGATTTTTTTGCCGCGAACCCAAGGCTCGTCCAGAAGTGCCAGCGGCACGAGTGTGGTTTTGCCTGCACCCGGCGGTGCTTCAAGCACGGCTGAACGGTGAGAGGTGAGTGCTGCTTTGAGCGCAGGCAGCGCCTGGGTGATGGGTAGGGTGCTGGTCATTTGGTGCCGTCTTGTCAGGACTGGCACGGGGTGAGGTCAAGCCCTGCCGCAAAGATTGTGACGACTGGCAGATTCGCTACTTGGCGGGACGCACGAATCCTGCCACATAGCAGTGAGAGTTTAGTGCGGTAAAAATGAACGAGTTTCTTGAGAGTCAGAATTTGGCAGTCCCGCAGAAAAATGCCCAGAGTTGGGCGCAGATTCTGGTGCGTTACCGCCAGCCCAGTGTACCGCGCGGCATTGTCGAAATTGCAGTGACTATCGGGCCGTTTGTGGTGTTGTGGATCGCGACTTGGCTGGCGCTGGACGTTGGGTATTGGTTGTCGCTGCTGCTTGCTATTCCTGCGGCCGGGTTTCTGGTGCGGCTGTTTTTGATCTTGCACGATTGCGGACATGGTTCGTTTTTCCGCAACCGCTGGGCCAATGATTGGGTCGGGCGGGTTTGCGGCGTGCTGACGATGACGCCGTTCGGTGTGTGGCGGCGCTCGCATAATTTGCATCACGCGACATCGGGCAATCTTGAGACGCGTGGTATCGGGGACATCGAAACGATGACGGTGTCCGAATATGTGGCGCAGCCGTGGTGGGAGCGGTTGCGCTATCGCGCTTACCGTCACCCGCTTGTGTTGTTTGTGATCGGGCCGGCTTATGTGTTTTTGATCGCCAACCGGTTGCCGGTGGGGATGATGCGGGTCGGGGCAGGTCCTTGGTTGTCGGCGATGGCGAATAATTTGGTGATTGCGGCGCTCGCGCTCGGGATGATGTGGCTGATCGGGGTGGGACCGTTTTTGATGGTGCATCTGCCGATCATCTTGCTGGCCTCGTCGATGGGGGTGTGGCTGTTCTTCGTGCAGCATCAGTTCGACGGGACAGTGTGGGCCGATGGCGGGGAATGGAATATTCAAGACGCGGCGCTGGCGAGCAGTTCGCACTACGATTTGCCGGCGCCATTGCGCTGGCTGACGGCCAATATCGGCGTGCATCATGTGCATCATCTGAATGCGCGCATTCCGTTCTACCGTTTGCGCCGCGTGCTGCTGGATCACCCCGAACTCAGGGATATGGGGCGGTTGACGCTGTGGGAGAGTTTTGCGTGTGTGAAGCTTGCCCTGTGGTGCGAAACCCGCAAGCGGCTGATCTCATTTCGCGAGCTTGCGCGCCAATAAGTGCAACCCCGCGACACTGTGACGTTGCCCTTGGACAAGACAAGCGGGCGGCGGCGGGGTAGGGAGCGGGCAATTCTTGAAGGCGCTGCCCCAAATGAAAAAGAAAAAAGCACTGCCCAGCGCCTTTGCCGAGGCGACGAAGGATATGCGTTTTGCTGGCACGTTTGAAGTGTTTGTGCCGGTGCCGGATCGTGTGAAGGCCCAGCGCGTGCCGCTGCAATTCGACAGCCAGTCAGCAGCCGAGAGCTGGATCCACAGCCCCGACGGCGAAGACGCGATCGCGGCGATCCTGAGCGAGGCCGTGAAGTAAGCGGCTCTACGCCCGCACTCGGTGGGAACCACCGCCAACTTCAAGCGTTTATTCGTTATCGGACCCTCGCCGAGGGTGGAAATGGAGAACGCGTATGTTCAAGTCTTCGATGTCTCTCAGAGTTTGGTATTTTGCCGGGGTGGTCGTGCTTTCGGCATTTGCTGGCGTCGCGACAGCTACACCCGCATCGGCCGCTCCGTTGTATTCGGCGGCGGCAGACGTAGGTTTGGGCGTACAGTTTGCTCAATACAACGATGACCGCGTTTACGCCAGTGACCGCGTTTGCTGCAAACGGGGCTATCGGGATTGGTGGTCGAACAGGCGCGAATGCCGGCGTGCGGGCGGCTACGTGGCGCACAACAGGGCGTGCCGCAATGATCGTGCCGACAACCGGGGTGATCAACGCGTTTGTTGTCAGCGCGGCCGGAACGACTGGTGGTCGACGCAGCGCCAATGCCGCAGGATAGGCGGCTACGTGACGTATAACAGGGCATGCCGCAATGACCGTGACAACCGGCCCTACGGCTCCGGCAGATACTAAGTGCCGCAACGGCCGCTTCGCTAAATCGGAGCGGCCGCTTGCACTCTTTTCACAGAGTTTGCGTATGACCGGTCCATGGACGGGGTAAAGGCTCGACTGCCATTTCGTCGGCCGAAGTGGGAAACCAGAAAAACCACTGCGTTCCTTGTACCGTCGCATCCGGTTGATACACGGACCATGGGAGTCAAACGTGCCGTTGTCTGCAAGGTGGCAATTTCGGACGCCTCCGGTTGGAACCATCGTTCGTACACGGCGTTCCTTACGTGGATTGTAACCGTAAGGAGTATGAAAATGTCTCTCGCCCGTTCACGCCAGCCCGAAGGCTTTACACTTCATACGCGCTCAGGCGGCGCGATAGTGGAATCACCGACGGAAAAGCCCGTGATACTGCCCAAGCAAAATCAAGCCGATCCAACTTTGCACGCGTGGGCCGATGCCCGATTTGCCGTGGATATCATGTTGGAACACGCGCTGTTTTTTGTCTTGCTGATGCCGCCGGAAACGGCGGGAGACGAGCGAACCGAAGCGCAGGGATTCCATCAGAAATTCACGGCGCTATATAAGCGCATCGAGGCTGCGGGCCCACCCGAGCGTGGCGCGCTCAAACCGTATACGGACGATATCGTCGAAGAGATCAAACCGTTTATCGCCTACAAGGCCCGGCTTGGCCTCGCCCAAACGGAGGGGCGTTTGCGCAGCCTGGTATGGCCGCTGTTCTTCGATCACACGCTGCACGAAGCGGAGCGCTGGTCACGACGGCTCGAAGCGCTTGGACACGGAGAATCCGAATTTGACCGCAACGAAGTGGCGACGTTCTGGACCAACATCATGGACGAACACGCGCAATTTGTGGCGCATCTCCTCGATCCGCAGGAAAAAGAGCTTATCGATACGTGCTTCAATACGAGCCGCGTGTTTCACGATTTGAACAAAGGCGGACTTGGCGGCGTCGTCTCGGCTTTGGTGCATCGACCGAGCACGGTCGTTAAGTCACTGGTCAAGAATCCTGAAGTCGATGCCATCCTCTCTGCTGCTCAAACCATTCTGGATTTCAAGACCGAGGCGACACGCGGCATCGAGGCCGGCCGCATCAAAAGCATCATCGATCCTCGCCTGGCCGATCACGTGCGCCGGGAAGCGCTCAAATTTGTCGATGAATTGAAGCGGGCGGTCTAGGCCGGGCCGCTTAAGTAGTGTCCCCGCTGTTCTCGCGGGATGGGTGCCTCGATGGAACCGAAGACCGGTTAGAAACGTTCTGTGAGTGTGCATTTGCACGTATTTGACGAACTAACCTCAGGAGCCAGTCATGGATCTCACGACCATTCTCATCATCGTGCTTATCGTAATGCTTGTCGGCGGCGGCGGTTTGTATGGCCGTGGACGCTGGTATTAATCAATAAGTTTTAACCCGGCGCGCCGATGGCTTATACGTTAACGCTCGGCGCCATCACGGCGCTGAGCGGGCTCGGCTTTTACGCGACGACGCTGCCGTGCGCGTG
>JAWXBO010000194.1:0-5159 GCA_034440175.1 Alphaproteobacteria bacterium | reverse complement strand
GTCCCCGACGGCCCGCCCGCCCGCTTCCGCTGGCGCCGCGTCGCCCACGAGATCGCTCACGCCGAAGGCCCCGAACGCATCGCCATGGAATGGTGGCGCGACGACAAAGGCCGCACCCTCACCCGCGATTACTTCCGCGTCGAAGACCGCGAAGGCCGAAGATTCTGGCTCTACCGCGAAGGCCTCTTCGGTCACGAAACCACGGCACCGAAATGGTACGTACACGGATTATTCGCGTGAAACCCCTCATCCGTCTCGCCGCTGACACGGCGCGCCTCCTTCTCCCGCAAGCGGGCGAAGGGCTAAGAAAAGAGGCAAGCGCTTCTCCCTTTGGGAGAAGCTGGCCCGCCACTTCGGCGGGACTGATGAGGGCCCGCCGAAGCCTTGGCGAAGGCGGGATGAGGGCCCTCCCACATGCCCTACGCTGAACTCGCCACCACCACCAACTTCTCCTTCCTGCGCGGCGGCTCGCACCCGCACGAACTCGTCAGTCGCGCCCACACCCTCGGCCTCACCGCCCTCGGCATCGCCGACCGCAACTCGCTCGCAGGCGTCGTGCGCGCTCACGCCCAGGCCAAAGAGCTGAACGTCAAACTCCTCATCGGCACCCGCCTCGTCTTCAGCGATGGCACACCAGACATTCTCGCCTATCCGCAAGACCGCACAGCCTATGGAAGGCTCTGCCGCCTGCTCACCATCGGCAACAAGCGCGCCGAAAAAGGCGATTGCATTCTCACCCTCGACGACTTGATCGAATTCGCCGGAGGCCTGCAACTCATCGTCGTGCCCCCGCGCCCCAATATCGAAACCGCCAAGCCAACCTTGAAACGCCTGGCAAACCAGCGCGTCTGGCTCGCCGCCTCCATGCTCTATCGCGGCGACGACCAGCGCCACCTGAACCGCATCGCAGCCCTCGCCCGCGAGTGTAACGTGTCCCCCATCGCCATCGGCGACGTGCTCTATCACACGCCCGCGCGCCGCCAGCTTCAAGACGTCCTCACCTGCATCCGCGAACACACCACGCTCGATAACGCAGGCTTGCGCCTCGAAGCCAATGCCGAACGCCACCTCAAGCCCCCCGAAGAAATGGCACGCCTGTTCCGCCGCCTGCCCGAAGCGATTGACGAGACAGTCCGCTTCGCAGACGCATGCCACTTCTCGCTCGACGAACTGCGCTACGAATACCCTGAGGAAACCTGCGAGGGCTACACCACGCCGCAAGACGCCCTCACTGCCTTCACCGAAGAAGGAGCGCGGCAGCGCTACCCGGGCGGCATTCCGGCCAAAGTCCGCCACGCCCTCGACCACGAACTCAAGCTGATCGAAAGCCTGAACTACGCGCCCTACTTCCTCACCGTCTACGACATCGTCCGCTTCGCAAGGCTGCAAGGCATCCTCTGCCAAGGCCGCGGCTCGGCCGCCAACTCCGCCGTCTGTTATTGCCTTCATGTCACCGAAGTTGACCCGAACCAGATCGATCTCCTGTTCGAACGCTTCGTTTCCGCCGAGCGCCGCGAACCGCCCGACATCGATGTCGACTTCGAGCATGAGCGCCGCGAAGAAGTCATCCAGTACATCTATGCCCGTTACGGCCGCCACCGTGCCGGCCTCGCCGCCACAATCATTTGTTACCGCGGCCGCAGTGCCATCCGCGATGTCGGCAAAACCTTCGGCCTCTCCGAAGACACCATCAGCGCCCTCTCCGGAACGCTCTCGGGTTGGACATCATCTGCGCCTGTCGCCGGCCAAGTCCGCAGCATCGGCCTTGATCCAACCGACAAGCGCCTCGCGCTCGCCCTCAGGCTTGCCGACGAACTCGGCGACTTCCCGCGCCATCTCTCCCAGCACGTCGGCGGCTTTGTCATGACCCGCGGCCGCCTCGACGAAGTCATCCCGATCTCCAACGCCGCCATGGAGGACCGCACCGTCGTCGAATGGGACAAGGACGATCTGAACGCGCTCGGGATTCTCAAAGTCGACGTCCTGGCCCTTGGCATGCTCTCCTGCATCCGCAAAGCGCTGCACATGCTTCACGACCATTACGGCCTCACGCCCACGCTGGCAGCGATCCCAAAGGAAGAACCCGAAGTCTACAACATGCTCTGCCGCGCCGACTCGGTCGGCGTCTTCCAGGTCGAAAGCAGGGCCCAGATGTCGATGCTGCCGCGCCTGAAGCCACGCCAACTCTACGACCTCGTCATCGAAGTCGCGATCGTCCGCCCGGGACCAATCCAGGGCGGCATGGTCCATCCCTATCTGCGACGACGCCAGGGCCAGGAGCCCATCGTCTATCCCAAAGCCGAACTCGAAACCGTGCTTGGCAAAACGCTAGGTGTCCCCTTGTTTCAGGAACAGGCCATGCGCATCGCCATGGTAGCCGCAGGCTTCACGGCATCCGAGGCCGACCGCCTGCGCCGCGCCATGGCAACCTTTCGCCGCATGGGCACCATCAACAGCTTCGAGGAAAAATTCATCACGGGCATGATCGCCCGCGGCTACGAACCCGATTTCGCCGAGCGCTGCTTCAAACAGATCCAGGGCTTCGGCGATTACGGCTTCCCCGAAAGCCACGCTGCCAGCTTCGCCCTGCTCGTCTATTACTCGTCATGGATCAAGTGCCACTACCCCGACGTCTGCGCCGCAGCCCTGCTGAACTCCCAACCCATGGGCTTCTACGCCCCCGCCCAACTCGTCCGCGACGCAAGCGAACACGGCGTTGAGATGCGTGCCATCGACATCAACCACTCCCACTGGAACAACACGCTGGAGCCAACCCCCCATCGTCTGCAGCGCCTGACGGCGCGCAGCCACTTCCCCCGCAAGCGGGGGCAGACAGAAATTCTGGTGTCTTCCCCCGTTTACGGGGGAAGTGGCTGCGCAGCGCGAAGCGCTGCTGCAGACGATGGGGGAACCCTCCACCGCCGCCACGCTTCCATGGCCGCCGACATCCGTACCACCCACGCGCTGCGCCTCGGCTTCCGGCAAATCTCTGGCTTCCGCGAAGACGACGCCGCCACGCTCACCACCCACCGCCGCCACGGTTACGACTCCATCCGCGATCTCTGGCTGCGCACCAAACTCGAACCCTCAACCCTCGAACGCCTCGCCGATGCCGACGCCTTCCGCTCGCTCGGCCTCGACCGGCGCGCGGCGCTCTGGGCCATCCGTGGCCTGCGCCGCGCCGGCGACAAGGACGACCTCCCCCTCTTCGCCAGCGCCGCCGCGCGAGAAATCGAACCGGACTTCGCGTTACCCGCCATGCCGCTGGGCGAACATATTGTTGAAGACTACCGCCATCTGCATTTGTCGCTGAAGGCCCATCCCGTCTCATTCTTGCGTTACGAACTGAACCGCCGCAAGGTGACCCCGAATGATGATCTCTTCCAGGCAAAGCCCGGCCGAACCGTGCAGGTCGCAGGCCTCGTCCTCGTCCGCCAGCGGCCGGGCACTGCCTCAGGCGTCATTTTCATGACCCTCGAAGACGAAGGCGGCATCGCCAACATCGTCGTCTGGCCAAGGACGTTTGAACACTATCGCCCGCAGGTGCTCGGCGCGCGGTTTGCGCTGGTCCGCGGCGAACTGCAAAGCGAAAGCAACGTCATCCACATCATCGCCGATCACATCGAAGACCTGACCCCGCTCCTCGACGAACTCTCAAGCGACACGACACCGGCATCCGCCGGCACCTCCACCGGCACCAACCTCTACAAACACCCCCGCGACGTCCGCACCGTGCTGCCGAAAGGAAGAAATTTTCATTGAAATTCGACACAATATCTTTTATATTGTTCACATGGCGGACCGAGAAAACTCAGACACAAAATCAATGAGCGTGAACGTACGCATCAGCGGCGCGCTCAGGGAACACGTCGAACGCACGACGTCCGAAGGCGACTATGAAAGCGTCAGCGAATATGTCCGCGACCTCATCCGCAAGGACAAAACAAGACGGGAAGAGCAAGCCTTCCAGTCGGTAAAGGCCAAATTGAAAGCGGCCTTCGCCGAACCCAGATCGAACTATGAAGACGTGTCAGCAGCAGACATAAAGGCGCTGGCAAAAAAGCGTTCCAAAAAATGAACACTTGGCTTCTGTCGAAAGGCACCAAGGCTGCCCTCGTCGACATCTACGATTACACAAGTGACAAATGGGGTGCCAGACAGGCCGGCAACTACCTCAACGGCATGCTCGAAAGCTTCAAGAAAATCTGCAACCGGAAAACACTCTGGCGTCCAATCCCGGATGAATTCGAAACCAAAGGCTTCGTCACGCGGTACAAGCAACACTACATATATTGGAAACAGTTTCCTGATGGCGGCATTGGCATCGTTGCAATCCTTCACGTCTCCATGATGCAAGGAGAACGGCTTACGAAGGCCTTCGACTTGCTGGAAAGCGAATAGCCGATCTACCCCCGCCCGCGCTTGGCTCGCGTCGGCAACACCAGCCGCTCAATCCAGTTCTTCAGCTCGCGCGTGCGCATCTCGAAATCCGACACCGCGCTGCTCAAACCATGCCGCCACGCAAGAGAACTGTCCCCTGGATTTTTCTCCAACGCATCAAGTTCCGCCAGAAAACCCGAATGATCCGCGTCACCCTTGAACAGACCCTGCTCAACCATCGATGGCTTGAGCCGCAACATCACCGCCGCGATATCGGCAAAAGAATACTCCGGATGATACTGCACCCCCCAGAACGTACAGCGCCGGGTTTTGATTTCCGCTGCCTGCACTGCACTCCACGCGTTCGTCGCCAAAATCGTGGTGCCGCGCGCCGTTTCCTCGACCTCATCCAGATGCACCGTAATCGCGTCGAACACCGGCCCCTTGTCCCAATAAAGGTCGTGTTCCTCACCCGCTTCCGTCAGCAAGATGCCGCGCGCAAATCCGATCTCGCGTCCGCGCGGATTGCGCCGCACCGTGCCACCGGCGGCAACCGTTCCCACTTGCAAACCCCAACACGAGCCAAACACCGGTGTCTCGGTTTCAAACGCCACCCGCACCAGATCCACCTGGCGCATGATCGAGGGGCCCAGATCGTAGATGTTCAGTGACGAGCCGGTAATCGCGATACCGTCATAGCCTTCAATCGCCATGCGGTCGGGAAGCGTGGCGCCACTGTCGGCCGGAAAACAAACATCAACCCGCGCGCCGGGGCAAAG
>JAWXBO010000193.1:0-22396 GCA_034440175.1 Alphaproteobacteria bacterium | reverse complement strand
GTTGCAATGAACGAAGAACAGATCACGGCGCTGGATAAGGATCAATTGCGCACACTTCTCAACAACGCGCGCAAGAAAGTCGGTCCGCAGGCGGAACTAATCATCGGCCTTGCTGAAGCAGAACTCAACCGCCGCACAGCGAAGAAACCCACCCGCCGCACATCACTGCTACAGTGGACGAAACACGGCGGCACTTATGCGCACGCGGGAGATCTTTATGAATGCCGCGTAGGCGAACAAGTCGTGGCAACAGTACGCAAACTGACCAATCACTCCGGGTTCGAACGCAACGTATATGAAGCGACGGTGCAAGGCCGAATGCTTAACTCATTCGAGAAAATCGAAGCCGCTCGGCAGAGCGTTGAAGCTGAACTGCTGCGACTGGGTATATGTCGGTGACAGTGCTGACGCGACCTAACCGAAAATCTACTGCGTGAGTTGCCGCGGGGTTAGGTCGGGCGCCGGAGCCCCGCGTGGGCCCCGGGCCTGCCAAGCGGCGCACGGAATGACGTGTTTTCACGCCGTCCTGAGGTGCCACCGGTAGTCGAAGTCTGTCACCTGCGCGAAGAAGCGTTCGCATTCGGCGCGTTTGACGGCGGAGAAAATCTTTACGAAGTCGGCACCGAAATAGTCTTTGATGAAGGGCGAGTCTTCGAAACTGTCGAGGGCGTCGTACCAGTTGAGCATCAGACCTTCGGCCTTCGTCAGATAGCCGTTGCCGGTGGTGGCGGGGCCGGGGTCGAATGCTGGCGAGAACGGCAGCAGCGCCGAAAAAAGGCTTGGCTAGTCGATCATGCTATGACTCAATTTCTATCACTCCAAGCGTCAACCGAAATAGGTAAGCAAGAATTGAAACTCATCCTGATCAATTTCGCAAATTTTGTTGTGGGCATGCCTGTATAGTTTTCGTGCGAGTTCATGCATTGGCGTAGAACCAATCGCATCGCGAAAGGGCTCAAGCGCATCTTTTCCAATCGAGGGCCTGTTCGCAAAAGATGTAAGCAAAACATTCACGTCTAATTTTCTTCCATCACGACTTATTACGCTTCGAACTCGCGAACGCCATGTCAATCCTGTTCCACCCTTCGTTTCGGAGAACCAGATGAAGCAATCGTCATCTCTTTTGATACGCCTTTCACAATAAAAAGGTTTCTCACAAAAGGTCAGCGCATCACCAGCGTTACCAGCGTTACCAGCGTTACCAGATCGGGGGTCGGTTTTGATGATGTAGGGCACCGTCGAGAACCTCCATACTTTGCTAGTCGCGACTCGCCGCAAATTCCGAGAACCTTTGCGAGGAATAACAAGTTCCTCAGACGGCACCAGAAAGAGTACCGGTGACTAATGTTTTCACTTGCTTATTCCCTTTTTTTACTACTATTACTCTCTTGTATCATCACTTTATTGTGAGTGAAAGATAATGCGCCGCGAAACCCCGCATGTCAATCTTAAGGCTGTTCAACCAGAGAGCGGTCATGTTCACGAACTCCACGAATTTCATGGAAGTTGCTTTGTCTCGCCATGCTTCGCGACGAATGCGCCAAAGGGGTATTCCACGAGAAGTTGCGGAAATCTTGTTCAATCATTCTGATCGTTCGGTTCATGCAGGTGATGAATGCGAAACAATCTGGCTGTCTGGAGACGCATGCCAAGAACTGCTTTCGGAAGGAGCCTCGCCTGCATTCGTTGAGTGCGCGTGCCGTGTGGCCGCAATCTACAGCCAGAGGAGCGGCATGGCCGTCACCTTCCTTCGTCCGAGACGTGGAGTAAGTGGTGCCCGGTTCCGACGCCAATGGTTTACTCGTAAGCGGGTTGCAAAATCAATGCGCAACGGCATTGGGAAGCCGTAGCGATGGCGCAGATTATTGTTTTCCCTGTATCCCATCGGGCTCCAGTCTCAGCGGAGGTTCAATTGTCCGAAGCTAAAATTGTTCCGACGGATGCCGCTCAGGCATCATTGTTTTTGGCTCGACATGTTCGTAAGTCGATTGCAGACGGCAAACAATTGACAGCCATTGAGGTCGATATGGTTGCCCAATCGTTGTACGAAATATCGGAAGAGTGGCATTGCAAGAAGCGCTTAACACGCGATGCCCAGGCGAAGGCCCTCACTGGCGCGAGCTGGGATAAGACTCGAGACTCCACAAAGCGACTTTACAAATACACACTGCCTCCTGGCTCCGGCAAACAACTTGAGAGCCGCCGACGATCCCTTGTAAAGAAGGCAAGCGCGTATGTTCGCGCTATCGAAAATTTGGCGAAGGCGTCGGGAGAAGACGTAGATTGGCTGGTCACCCGGGTTTTTCGCGGAACGTCTTTGGTCGGGTCCTTCGCCGTTGACGAGTTGGATGACCATTTATTGCGAACGGAAAAATTGCTTCGATCGCTCACTCAAGCAATCGTTCGTGACGAGCAATTAGAAGAGTATTTCCGTTTATTGTATCGCTATCCGCTTCGGTTTGACCTTGAAGTGCAACGCTTCGCTCATGCTTCTGAATGGGCCATGGAACGGGGTCCGTTAATGGATTTGTGGGCACGAAGCATCGAGGACCTAGCACCATCCCCAAATTGCCTGCTGCTTCGGCAATACGCTGGGAATTCGGTGGAAGGCGTCCTTACGTTGTCGAATCAACCGTTGGGGTCCTATAACGGCATTTCACCAACCGGGCAAAATGAGTCTACTAGCAACCTTTCAAGCTCAATTAGTATCAAGGGAACGGCCAGAATAGTTCGCGAAACAAGATTATGTATTGCCCCGTGGTTGCACCAGAACGATTTTGCACCGGCTTTCGAAATCCTTTTTGGATTGTCAGTGAATGCCGTTTCAGCGCAAGCGTTAGATTGGATTAGTACTTGTAATTTGCCGGCAATAGATAAGGAACAAGCCAAGCTGGGAATTATCGAACCCATTTACATTTCAGGCTATTTTTTACCTGGTGATTTTGCGGAGCATGGGTATACGGGAAAGTATGCGTGTTTTGTACCTACGGACAAAGAGCAAGATTTTGATTGGAGCCCACCGGCAGAGAGCGGCTTCTGTGAGCTGTGGTGGACTTGGTGCCGAGAGGTATCTCCAGAGACGATTAGTTCGATTTTCTCGGAAAGCTCCCGGCCAAAACTAGGAGAAACGGAGATCAACTATTCACCGTTGAATCATTGGAATGGTAGTTCTCCTTCATTTAGTACTTGGCCCCCCCGAACGCTCGGTTCACTTATCGAGCATGATCTGCTGACGGCAGCGCCGAATGGGATTGAAGCCACATTGAGACAATCTGCTATTCACCTTAAAAGTGAACTCGACCGCGTCGCGAGAATTACGCGCGGGAGCATAGACGCGGCTGCTGAGGACACGATGACGCGCTGGCACAAGAAAAATCGCTAACACCAAGATCCTTCTTCAATTGGTCGAACCGATGATCGTAATCACTAGATGTGAACGCAACTAACTACCCGGCGAAAAAGCTACTACGCGACCATGAAGCTGGCGGTAACCCGACAGCGCAGTGGATAGTCTTGGTCAAAAACCTACTAGGAACCTCATCCATGAAACCTCAAGTTTTCGAAAATGCGATTGACGAAGTATTGCAGCGCACATTGCTCCAAAATCGACAAGTCATTGCAGTCTGCATGGCTGCCGCCGCACCAAATGCGGTTGAGATTGCGTACGACAGAGTGACCGTCGAACGACAGATACGCCACCTGCAAGCATCTGGCACCGCCGACTTGGTCGTCAGGCTCTGGTACGAGCGCGAAGTAGTTGCCCTACTTCTAATTGAGAACAAGATTGATGCGGGATTTACACCTGACCAACCGGCTCGTTACAAAACTTGTCGGGACGCGCATCTGGTCGCGGGTTCCGCTCGTTTTGTGGCGACATTACTTGTTTGCCCCGTAAAGTATCTTTCTGGCTCTCGTCTCAAAT
Source organism: Alphaproteobacteria bacterium (assembly GCA_034440175.1). Lineage (GTDB taxonomy): Bacteria > Pseudomonadota > Alphaproteobacteria > Micropepsales > Micropepsaceae > SZUA-430. Next base: position 18,474 of record JAWXBO010000193.1, on the reverse strand, counting down.
CTGAATTCGACGGCTGCATCTCTTACGAAGATCTTCGAACATTCTTGCAAGGCGAAGACTTGGAGCTTGTGGACTCGGCAATTCAGCGCGCGGAACGACCTTACGAACCCATTGCCGTACCTGCGGTAATGGGCTTCTTTCAAGGTTATTCCGTTATAGCAAATGCCACAGCCCCAGATCTCATTGTCAAGCGCAACCCAAATAGCGCCGATGCTCGCCCGGAGGCATCGCGCACGATCTACTTCGACACCACTGCGAGCGGCATTCGTCGCTACCCCTTCTTGTTGAAGGGCGAGCGCCCAGCAAGTATTCGTGTTTCACACCAATGCTGGGACTCTGGAGCACCAACAGCAAGTGTAAAGCTTATGTTGGACGGGTGGGCCGGACAACTTTTGAGAGTCGCGCCAGTTTTGTCTTCTGAACTGCGAAATAGTGGAATCTACCTTCGCACGGCAGGACGTAGCCTCGCCCTTGTATCTGACACAAAACGCTTGGACAACATGCGGTCAGCGTTTGACCAGAAAGACATTATAGTTGATGCGCTTGGCAAAATTCAGCGCATTCGTTCTATGTGGAATTCAATGGAAAGATCGCTTCAAGACATATTGCCAAACGCTCCGAAATGAATTCACTGCGAGGTTCTGGCTTGCATGTGCTGCAAATCGGTTCGTTCGTTTCGAAAAGTTACGCTGCACTAATTTGCAGTGCGCAATCTGTTGCGACGCGCAGTGTGCCGTCAGTCGCGCCGCAACTGCATTTACGCGGTGCGGAGGTGCCACCGGTAGTCGAAGTCTGTCACCTGGGCGAAGAAGCGTTCGCATTCGGCGCGTTTGACGGCTGAGAAAATCTTTACGAAGTCGGCGCCGAAATAGTCTTTGATGAAGGGCGAGTCTTCGAAGCTGTCGAGGGCGTCGTACCAGTTGAGCATCAGGCCTTCGGCCTTGGTCAGATAGCCGTTGCCGGTGGTGGCGGGGCCGGGGTCGATCTTGTTGTTGATACCGTGATGCATGCCCGCGAGGACAGCGGCGGCGGCGAGGTAGGGGTTGGCGTCGGCGCCCGAGATGCGATGCTCGACGTGGCGGCTTTTGGCGGGGCCCGCCGGTATTCTCAGGGACACAGTGCGGTTATTGACGCCCCAGGTGGGGGCGACGGGGGCGTAGGTGTTGCGGCGGAAACGGCGGTAGGAATTGGCGTTGGGGGCGAAGATCGCCATGCAATCGTTGATGGTGGCGGCCATGCCGCCGATGGCGTGGCGCAATAAGGCGCCACCCGCCGGTTCGTCGCTGGCGAACTGGTTGTTACCCTTGTCGTCATTCAGACTGAGGTGGATGTGCATGCCCGAACCGGCAGTGTCGGAGAAGGGCTTGGCCATGAAGCAGGCGATCATGCCGTGATTTTCGGCGACACCTTTGACGAGGCGCTTGTACTGGATTGACTCGTCCACCGCTTGCAATGCGTCGGCGCGGTGGGTGAGCGTGATTTCCATCTGCCCCGGCGCGTATTCGGAGATCACGCTTTCGGCGGGCAGGTTTTGCGCGTCGCAGGCGGCGTAGAGTTCGCGCAGGAAGGGATCGAAGTCGTCGAGTTCCTGGATCGAGTAGACCTGGATCTGGTCGTTGTAGAGGCCGCCGGGTGCCAGGGCCGGCTGGATCTTGCCGTTGCGCGCGGCCTCCTTGTCCAGGAGATAGAATTCGAGTTCGATGGCAAGCACCGGGTGGAAGCCATCGCCTTTCAGGCGGTCGGTCACGTTGGAAAGACGCAAACGTGGATCGGCGGAGGCGATGGGGCCTGAGTCGCCCTTGAAGGCTAGATAGACTTGGCCGGTTTTTTCCAGCCACGGGGTGCGCTTGAGCGTGCCGGGGATGGGCATGGCGAAGCAATCGCGGTCGCCGATCTCCCATAACAGGCCCGCCTCTTCGACGTCTTCGCCGATGACCGTGAGCGCGAACATCGAGGCGGGGAACGCGCGGCCGGTTTCGAACACCGAACGCAATTCGTGGGGGCGCAGGCCCTTGCCGCGCTGGATGCCGACGGGATCGGTGAGGATGACGTGAACGAGTTCGATGTCGGGGTGCTTCTTGAGGAAGATCTCAAGTTCGTGCATCGGATCGGTTTGTTTCTTTGGATCAAGCATTTCGTAACTCGTCGATGATTTGGGAGAGCGATAGCACAAGTTTGTCGATATCGCTTGGTTCAGTTTGGGGACATACCAGCATCATGTTGTGAAAGGGTGTAATCATGATGCCGCGGTTCAAGAGGCCCAAATGCAGGCATTTTTCGAGGCTATCGTGAAAGGCTTGCTCGGCCTGGCGGCCGGTTCGCGGTGGCGTTGCGCGGAACTGGAATTCGCAGCGGGCGCCGATCTGGGTGACGGACCAGCTGAGGTTATGCCGGGTGATCATATTCGTCAGCTGTTCGCGCAGACTTTGGGCCAAGCGGATCATGTGGGCATAGGCCGCGTCGGTCATCACATAAGCGAGGTTGGCGCGCATGGCGTGGATGGCGAAGGCATTGGCCGAAAGGGTCGTGCCCATGCCGGAGTGGCCGTGGCTGCCGCCGCCTGCCCGATCGCGTGCGGCCGTCATGCGGGCAGCTACATCGGCGGTGACACCGAAGACGGCGCAAGGAATGCCGCCCGCGATGGGTTTGCCCAAGACGAAGATGTCGGGGTCGAGCCGGTGCGCCTTCGTCCAGCCGCCTGGGCCGGTCGAGATGGTGTGGGTTTCGTCGATGATGAGCAGCGTGCCGTGGTTGCGGGTGAGCGAGCGCAGCGTTTCGTGGAAGCCGGGATCGGGCAGGACCATGCCGATGTTGGTCATGGCAGGCTCGGCGATGACGGCAGAAATTTCATTCGTGGCGAGCGCGCGTTCGAGCGCTTGGAGGTCGTTGAATTCAACGACTGCGGTGGTGCGGGCGAAATCCGTGACGCTGCCGAGTTGGCCGGGACGCGCAATCGTCTTGCCGTTTTGCAGGCGCACCATCGTTTCTTCGACCGTACCGTGATAGGCGCCGTCGAAGACCAGAATCTTTTCGCGGCCGGTGATGGCGCGGGTCCAGCGAAGGGCGTAGCGGTTGGCGTCGGTGGCGGTGGCCGTCATTTGCCAGAACGGCAAGCCGAAGCGGCGCGCGAGTTCTTCGCCCACCCAGACCGCGTCTTCTCCCGGAAGCATGGTCGTGTAGCCGCGCCCGGATTGCTCGCGGATGGCTGAGGCTACCGCATCGGGGGCGTGGCCGAACATGGTGCCGGTGTCGCCCAGGCAGAAGTCGACGTAATCGTGTCCGTCGGCGTCGGTGAAGCGTGCGCCTTTGGCGTGAGCGACGAAGAGGGGGAACGGTGTTGGCCAGTCTGCCATCCAGTGCATCGGCACACCGCCCACGAGCGAGCGCTTGGCGTCGCTTCCGAGTTTGGCAGAGTTGGGGTTGGCGGCCGTAAAACGCGCGCGTTCGCGCTCCATGACATGGGCGATGGCAGGTTCGGTGAAGCTGGTGCTCAAGATTTTATGCAGACGCCTCGGCCGCGCGTTTGAGATCGGCTTCCATGTAGGCGCCGGCGCGCCAGTAGTGATAGACGGCCCAGATATTGAAGACCATGACGATGAGCAACGCATAGCGCAGTGCGTCCTGGCCCAGTTGCGGGGTCATGCCGTCGGAGAGGGCGCCGATGATGAGCGAGCCCAGGCCCATGCCGATGAGGTTGATGATGAACAGGAACAAGGCCGAGGCGACGGTGCGCATGCGCACGGCGACCAGGCTTTGCACCATGGCGATGCTGGGGCCCAGATACATGCCGCCTGCGGCCGCCGGGATGCCGATGATGAGAAAAACCAGGCTGGAGTTGTCGACGAGATAAAGTGCGGCGCCAAATGGCAATCCAAAGAGAATTGCAATGGCGACGACGCGCGGCATGAGTTTGACATCGCGGCGGCCGAAATAATCCGACAAGAAACCGCCGAGGAAAATACCGAAACCGGAACCCAGGCCGAAAACGAGGGCGAGAAAGGCGCTCATGTCGGCGGGGCTGAGCCCATGCGAGCGCATGATGAAGGAGGGCCACCACAAGACACCCGAGTATCCGACAAGGGTCGTCAGCGTGGCACCGGCGAGAATGTGCACGAGGGATTTCTGAGAGGCGATGAACTTGAATGTTGTGGAGATCGAGGGCGGCTGGCCGGTCATTACTCTGCCCTCGGAGGCGCCGCGTTGCGGCTCCTTCATCGTTAGCATGACCAGGAGGGCGATCGCTATGCCGGGCAAACCCAGCACAAAGAAGGCCATACGCCAGCCATATTCGGCGGCGATCTGGGCGCCGCCGTAGAGACCGACGACAATGCCAAGCGAGACGCCTTGCGAGAAGATGGCAAGTGCGGTGCCCCTGTATTTCAAAGTGAACAAGTCGGAGATTATGGAGTGTGATGGCGGGTTTGAGCCTGCTTCGCCGATGCCGACGCCGATGCGGGCGAAGACAAGCTGCCAATAGCTTTGCGCCATGCCGCAGACATAGGTCATGGCGGACCAAATGGTGGTGGCGGCGACGATGACGAATTTGCGATTGCCCCGATCAGCGTAGATGGCGATGGGGACGCCCAGGGTGGCGTAGAAGATGGCGAACGCCGTGCCGTGGAGAAAGCCCAGCTCGGTGTCGGTGAGGTTGAACTCGGCTTTGATGTAGGGGAGCAGTATCCCCAAAAGAATGCGGTCGGCGTAATTCGAGATATAGACCAGCAGCAACAGAAACAGCACATACGCCTTCTCGAAGTCCGAGAGCTGGGCAGCGGGCGCAGGCGAATTCGTGGCGCTGGTGGCGCTCATCTTTGGAAATCCCGGTTGATCGCTTCCTGGACGAACACATTGACCTAAAGCACCGTTTCGCGCAAATCCGTATTGTTGAGAGGAGAGCACGATGACGGCGCGGCGGAAGTTTTGGGGTTGGGGGCTTGAGGATCAAACCGTCAGCGACGGCGAGGTGCAATTTTTGGCACAGCTGTTCGGGCAGCGCTTCGGCGTTGCCCTGACACCGCAAGCGGCACCCAAAGTTGACGAGTTCAGCTTGCGGGCAACGCGGCTTGCGCCACCGGCGGCGCTGGCTGGGATTTGCCGGAGTGATGCTTACGAGCGGCTGGTGCATGCTTACGGCAAATCTTACCCCGACTCGGTGCGGATGTTTCAGCGCCATGTCCCCTGCCCCCCCGATGTGGTGGCCTATCCCGCCAATGAAGGCGACGTGGCGGCGGTGCTGGAGTGGGCGGCCTCGGCGAATGCAGCGGTCATTCCATTCGGCGGCGGGTCGAGCGTCGTGGGCGGCGTCGAGTGCGATGTGGGCGAGGCTTACGCAGGGGTGATCTCGCTCGACATGGCGCGGATGGGGAAGGTGCTTGAGATCGACCGGGTCAGCCGGGCGGCGCGCATTCAGGCTGGCGCCTTTGGGCCGGCGCTTGAGGCGCAGCTGAAGCCGCATGGGCTGACGTTGCGGCATTTTCCGCAGAGCTTTGTGTTTTCGACGCTGGGCGGGTGGATTGCGACGCGGTCTGGGGGACACTATGCGACGCTCTATACGCATATCGATGATTTCGTCGAGGCGATGCGGGTGGTGAGCCCTCGCGGTGTCATGGAGACGCGGCGTTTGCCGGGCTCAGGCGCGGGGCCGCAGCCGGAGCGGTTGTTCATGGGCTCGGAAGGCATTTTGGGCGTCATCACCGAGGCCTGGGTGCGCCTGCAAGACACGCCGAAGTTTCGCGCCTCGGCGTCGGTGAAGTTTGCGGATTTCATGAAAGGGGCCGAGGCGGTGAGGGCGCTGGCACAGTCGGGTCTTATGCCTTCGAACTGCCGCCTGATCGATGCGCAGGAGGCTTTGGGCACGGGGGCCGGCGACGGGTCGGCGTCGTTGCTGGTGCTGGCGTTCGAGAGCGCCGATCATGCGCAAGAGGGCAAGCTCGCGCGCGGGGTTGAACTGGTGCGCGACAAAGGCGGTGCGGTCGATGCGCCGGCCAGCCATCGCGAAGGCGCGTCGGGGGCTTGGCGCAATGCGTTTTTGCGCGCGCCCTATTATCGCGAGGTGCTGACGCCGATGGGCGTCATTGCCGACACGTTCGAGACGGCGGTGACGTGGGATCGCTTTGCCGAGTTTCATGCCGAAGTGATGCGGCGTATGCATGAGGTGTTGCGCCGGGTGACGGGCAAACCAGGGCATGTGACGTGCCGGTTTACGCACGCTTATCCCGATGGGCCTGCGCCTTATTTTTCATTCCAAGCGCTGGGCAGGCCGGAGGCGTTGCTGGAGCAATGGAGAGTCATCAAGGCGCAAGCCAACGACGTGGTGGTGTCGGCGGGCGGCACGAGCACCCATCATCACGCGGTCGGGCGCGATCATCGCCCGGGCTATGTGCGCGAGTGTCCGCCGCTGTTTGGCGAGGCTTTACGCGCGGCGAAGAAGGCGGTCGATCCACATGGCATTTTGAATCCGGGTGTGCTGATCGATCCTGCGGGGCGCGACGTGGGCGTGCGCGGCGCGATGGCGGGGGCTTGAGGTGATTGACCCGGTTTGGGACTGTCAGGCCTCGTGTGTGTGACCACTCAGCGTCTTTGCCGATCGTGCCGCACGCGGTGACGCCCCCGTCCAACGCTTGAACGCGCGGGAGAAGGCGCTGGGGTCGGAGAAGCCGACGAGATAGGCGGTTTCGTTGACGGAGACTTTCTTGCCGTTGAGATAGTGCAGCGCCATTTGGTGGCGCAGCTCGTCGAGAAGTTTTTCGTAGGTCACGCCTTCCGCTTTCAATTTGCGATAGAGCGTCGGGCGGCTCGTGCCCATTTTCTCCGCAATCCGCTCGACGCTGGGATCGCCCGTGTGCAGGATCGGGATCAACAGGCTCTCAACCCTATTTCTTGTGGATTCCGAGCTATCGAGGCTCTTGAGCAGCGCCTCTGCGCGCGCACTCAAGACGCCAAAAACATAGCGGTTCGTCGGCGGCTGCTTGAGCGACAAGAACTCTTTGTCGATCAGCATCGCGTTCCATTTGGCGCCGAAGACGACCGTCGCCTGGAAAATACGCTCGTATTCGGCGCGGTAGCCGGGGTCTGCATGGGTGAAGTGGATCGCTATCGGAAACCGCATGCGCGCGAAATCGGGGTGGGAGGCAAACATCGCCCGCGTGTTCCAGACGAGCCGCGAAAATTCGGCTTCCATCACCAGCGGATTGCGGTTGAAGAAATCGCTTACGGCCTCGATCCAGACGCCGGTGTCATCCCAGGCGAGGCGCACCATGCCGGAGGCTTGAGCGCCGCCCTCGTCGAAGACCAAGCGCCCATAGCGATTGAGCTGCGTACCGACATCGATCGTCGTTTCGCAGGCTTCGCAGATCAGTCCCACGATCGAGATTTCTTGCATGCGAACCGCTTCGCCGTATTGCAGCGCCAGCGCAGGTTCGTTTGCGAGATCGGCACCGGCTCTGAATAGCGCCACATAGCGCGATATGGGAATGCGGTTGTCCAAGTCGTCAAGATCGCCGGCGGCAATTTGCGAGCGTTCGATCAGCTTGTCGCGGGGGGCGCCTTTTGTGACGGCGAACTCCAACAAACCCTTCGCATAGCCCGCGCCGACGGTGGGTCCGGCCACGGGTTTCCTGCCCGTGATCCGTGATGTCATGTTTTTGAGTGATCCGGTCATGTGCGTCGCGCTGGGCAGTCTCTAGGGTTGGGTTCGCTGTAGTGCCGTTGATCGTAGCGGCGAGCTTAGCCTAGATTTCGTGGAGCCACCATATGCGCGCCAATGCGTTCGCACGTCTGCCCGTCCAATGACTGAGATCTCGACACTGCGTCTGTACGTGATGAGGGCCACGCACCTTCTTATCGTCGTGGGGCTTGGACGGGTGGCGGAGACATGAGGCAAGTCTTTGTCATGTCAACCATCGCGCGCCGCGTAGGCGAGGCGGCCGAGTGACCGTTCTCGAACTGCCACCGGGGAGTCCGCAAGCCGCCCTCGTCGCGGCGGATATCGTTTTAGCACTTCACATAACGGGGGGAGGCGTGGGCATGGTCTCGGGCGCAGTGGCGCTGTTGTCCCGCAAAGGCGAGCGCCTGCATCGGATCGCGGGAACTTTATTTTTCTTGTCGATGCTGATGATGTCGGCGATCGCCGCGAGCGTGGCGCCGTTTTTGACCGACGGTCAGAGGCCCAACACGGTGGCAGGAATCATGACTTTCTATTTGGTCGCCACCGCATGGGCGACCGTTCGGTTCCCGGAAGGCAGCGTCGGCCGTTTCGACCTTGCCGCACTCTTCGTTCCGTTGGGCGTGGCCGTTGCCGGCATGATGTTCGCCTTGGAGGCCCAGAACAGCCCGACAGGCACGATCGATGGCTCGCCGCCGCAAGCCTTCTATGTTTTCATGGTAATCGGGACGATCGCCGCCGCCTCGGACTTCAAGGTGATGGTGCGCGGTGGCATTTCCGGCGCGCCGCGTATCGCGCGGCATCTTTGGCGCATGTGCACCGCGTTGTTCATCGCCACAGGCTCGTTCTTCCTCGGACAGCCGAAATTCCTGCCCGCGTTCCTGCAGGGTTCGCCGCTTGTCTTCCTGCCTGTGCTCGCGCCTTTGTTGTTGATGGGCTTTTGGCTGATCCGCGTTCGGCTCACGAACTGGTTCTGGCGTGAGGCGGTGGCATGACTGAAACGATGGCGATAAGGCAGTCAGGTGTGGGTTTGGTCGCGGACTCCGTTCTGAAATCGGCCACCGTGCTTTGGTTTGCGGTCGCGGCGGCGGGGCAATGGGCGTTCGTCGCGTTCATCGCGGGCTTTTATGGTCCTCCCACACTTACCGACGATTTTGCTGCGTGGGACAAGAACGAGTTCCTGACCCACGGCTATATCGCGGGTGACACTGCGGGGAATTTGGCATTCGCCGCGCATGTCATGTTGGCCGCCATCATCACGTTCGGTGGCACGCTTCAGCTTGTGCCGCAAATACGTGCGCGTGCGATCGGCTTTCACCGCTGGAACGGGCGCTTGTTCATTTTGACAGCATTCGTGATCAGCTTGACCGGTCTGTTCATGAACGCGACGCGCGGCAGCACAGGGTTGTTCGATCATCTTGCCATCACCCTCAATGCCGTGCTGATCATGTTCTGCGCCGCCCAAACGTTGGGCTATGTGCTCGCCCGCGACATCGACACCCATCGCCGCTGGGCGCTTCGCACGTTTCTGGTGGTGAACGGCGTTTGGATGCTGCGCGTCGGGATGATGGGCTGGATGATCACAAAGATCGGTTTGTTTGGCGGCCCGAAGACGTTCGACGGCAATTTCTATGCCTTCTGGGCGTTCGGCAGTTATCTGGTGCCACTGGCCGTTCTTGAACTCTACTTCGTCACGCAAGATCGGGGCAGCGCGGCGGCCAAGGTCGCGATGGCGGTCTTGCTGATTGTGCTGACGGCTGCAATGGGGGCGGGGATCGTAGGTGCCACCACGATGATCTATTGGCCGCTCTTCGTTGGAGCATGAGGGCACAGCCATGAATTCCGCCGACATCATGTTCATTCACATCGCCATGGGGACAATCGGCCTCGTCTCGGGCGGTGCCGCGTTGGCCTATCGCAAAGGTGCGGCCGGGCATCGAGCAGCCGGTACCGTTTTCTTCCTCTCCATGCTGCTGATGTCCGCAAGCGGGGTGTCTTTGGCTATCCTCAATCAGGTGGCAACTGCGTTCAATGTCGTCATCGGTAGTTTGACCTTCTACTTGGTGGCGACGGCCTGGATGACTGTTCTGCGCAAGGAGGGAGAGACAGGCGTCTTCGAGATCGGTGCGCTACTTGTGGGTTTGGCGGTCGGCGCCGGCAGCTTGATCGCCGGTGCGAAAGCGGCAAACAGCGCGACGGGTACAATCGATGGCGTTCCGGCATTCTTGTATTTCGTCTTCGGTTCCGTGGCGGCTTTTGCCGCGCTCTTGGACATTAGAGTTCTCGCCCGGCGCGGGGTTTCCGGTGCACAACGCATCGCGCGACATCTTTGGCGCATGTGCTTTGCCCTGCTGGATGCCGCAATCGCCTTCTTCATCGGCCAGGGGGCGAAAGTGTTTCCCCAAGCCGTGCGCGAAACCAATATTCTTTTTGTGCCGGTGATCGCCATCATCGTCTTGACGATCTTTTGGCTCATTCGCGTGTTGCTGACAAATTGGTACGCTCGCACGCAAGACGCGTTGCGCTCCACCCCTTAGCTCTGCAGTTGGCGCTCGCGCATTTTTTGGCGCCAGACTTCGCGTGTGAGGCGGTAGTGGCGGACTTCGATCGGCGGGCCGCCGGCGGCGGACGGCTTCATGGTGGTGCGTTCGAGAACCCATCCCTTGCGCGCGATGACTTCCAGCATGCGACTGTTGTAAGCCAAGACTGAGCAGCGCGAGCTTTCCATGCCCAGTTCTTCGAAGAAATACGGCATGATCACATCGGTCGATTCGGTGCGGGCGAATTTACCGCGCTCTTCGGGTTCTCCGATCAGGATGTTATCCTGAAATTCCTTGCGCACGTAGTCGACGTAGAGCGAGCGAATGCCGACAATCAGGCCGGTTTGCTTGTCGAAGATGCCCAGCAGATGGCTCTGCGAGCGGTCGAAGCGCGCGATATAGGTGCGCAAGTTTTCCATCGTCATCTCGGCAGGCTTGGCGTTCAAGAGCCGGCTCGTGGCGGGATCAAGCAGCCATTTGCACCAGCGTTGCGTCGCGTCCGAAAGTTCGGCCGTGCGCACGATGTGGTGAGGCGTTTCAAGACGGATGATGCGGGGGCTTGGAATGTTCGCCACCGTTGCTGCTTTCGGCATGGTTGTCTCCGCGGGGGGGGGGGAAGAATGCGCCTAGGCCAACGCTGCGGCGAGACTGGCGTAGAACCGGCTGTCACCTGCGAAAACTTGGTTGGGTTTTTCGGTGGCGATTGCGGTTTGGGGCGATGCTTGGCGCAGGTGGGCAATGGCGGATGTCAGATTCTTTTCAGGGACAAGGATGGCGGCTTCGGGGGCTTGGGGGTCCGACAGAATTTTGGCACCATAGGACGTCACCAAATTTTTGATGGCGGCCTGAGTGTGGTTGTTGCGCTCCAGGCGCAGGATTTGCGAGGCCTTGGCGGTGGCTCGGGCTTCGAGCCTCTCCAGCAAAGCGCCGGCGGCGGCGCGAGCCTGTGCATTCCAATCGGCGCGCCGGCTGGCCGTGAGCGCTGCCTGGCTTTCCAAGATGACGCCGTCGTCGAGGATCTTCAGATCGTTGGCGGTCAGCGTTGCGCCCGTGGTGGTGATGTCGACGATGGCTTCGGCAGTGCCCGACGCGGGGGCGCCTTCGGTGGCGCCAAGGCTTTCGACAATGCGGTAGTCGGCGATGCCGTGGCTGGCAAAGAAATTGCGCGCGAGGGTGACGTATTTGGTGGCGACGCGAAGCTTGCGATGATGCCGGGTGTGGAAGCTGGCGGCGACGTCGTCGAGATCGGCCATGGTGGAGACGTCGATCCAGGCGCGCGGGACGGCGACGATGACATTGGCGCACCCGAAGCCCAGACGCTCCACGCTGTGGACGCGGTTGCCGGCGCTGCGCTCGGCGAGCAGGTCCTCGCCGGTGATGCCAAAGTGGATTTTCCCGGCGATGAGATCGTCGGCGATTTCGGCGGCTGAAAGCAGGGACATGGTAACACCGTCGACACCCGCCAGACTGGCGGTGTAGTCGCGGGCGCCGCGCGATTGTTGCATCGAAAGCCCTGCCGCGGCGAGATAGTCGAGGGTTTGTTCCTGGAGGCGGCCCTTGGAGGGGATGGCTAAGATCAGGGTCATGCCACGGCCCCGCGTGCCACTGCTAGACGTTCACCGAAGATGGCAAGACCGATGGCGGGCGTGGGTTTGGCGGCGCCGAGGGCCGTGAGCAAATTGTCGTAACGGCCGCCGCCGGCGACCGGCGGTAATGCCGGGGCGGAACGAAACTCAAAGACGAAGCCGGTGTAATATTCCATGTTGCGGCCAAAGCGTGAGGCAAAAACTGCTTTGGCGGGATCGAAGCCGGAGTTCGAAAGGAGTTCGAAACGCTTCTTTAGGGCATCGAGGGCGCGATCGATAGATATGCCGGCCGCCTGCGTCAGTCTGTGCAGCGTGTCGATGGCCTGGGTGGCAGGCACGCTGACGGCTGCAAACGATGTGATCAGGGCTGCGGTCGATTGCGGCAGACGCGAGGTTGAGGCTTCGGCTGCGCGCTCCAGCAAGCGCCCGGTGATTTCATCGAGCGTGCGAAAGCCGATGGGTTTGATGCCGTCTTGCGCTAGCGCCGCTTCAAGTGCTGCGCGCGCATCAACCGGCGTGAGCGACCCGATCCGCGCGAGGAATTCATTCCCGGTGCCGGCAGGACTGGTCAGTTGTGCAAGCAATTCAGCGAGACGGGCGGGGTTCCAGACGTGACGGCGAAGTTTGACGCGCCAGTAATGTGGCAGCGCGAGTGCATCGAGCAGACTTGCGAACAGGCCGACGTCGCCCAGCGTGACTTCGCTGTGCTTCAAGCCGGTGCGTACCAACGATTTGTGCGTCAGGAGCAGGGTTTCGATGTCGGCGGCGGCGGAATCGGCGGCGTTGAAATTTTCGACACCGGCCTGGAAGCTCTGGCCGGAGCTTTGCGGCAGCGCTGGATCGTGGCGGAAGATGGGACCTGCGTAGCAGAACTTCAACGGGCGGTCGCCGTTGGGAACGCGCACAAGATAGGTTTGTGCGGCGAGGATGGTGAGATCGGGGCGCAGACAAAGCTCGGTGCCGTCGGGGCCCGCGAAAACATAAATGCGGGCCCGGAGCTCTTCACCCATGCGGTCAAGAAAGGCGCCGGCGGGCTGGACGATGGCGGGCTCGATGCGCTCGGCGCCGTAGGCCTGGAACTCGGCAAGGAGGGACGCGGTCTGGGTTTCCAGCGCGGCGATGGTGGCGGCGTTGTAGGGCGGGGCGGCGGTCACCACTGTGGAAGGCCCTCATCCGTCACGCCGCGAAGGTGCGGCGCGCCACCTTCTCCCGCAAGCGGGCGAAGGGCTTGCCATTTTTTTAGCCCTTCTCCCTTTGGGAGAAGGTGGCGCGCCGCACTTCGCGGCGTGACGGATGAGGGGGGGCCATAAGTCACCGCATCTCACCCAGCATCTTTTTCACTGCTGCCACCAACTCCGCGCGCGGCACGGTGACTTGCGCATCGGCGCCTTTGGCCCATTGGGTGCGGTCTTTGATGTCTTTGGACTGTTCAGCGCCGAGGATTAGGTTTTTCAGGGTGACGAGGCCTTTGGCGCGTTCGTCGCTGCCTTCGATGACGGCGATGGGGCTTGCGCGCTTGTCGGCATATTTGAGCTGGGCTTTCATGCCGGAGGTGCCGGTGTAGAGCTCGGTGCGAATAGCTGCGGCGCGCAGTTCGCGGACCATAGCGAAATAGCTGGGGACGGCGTCGCGGTCCATGACAAGCACCACGACGGGTCCGGAGGCTTTCGCGGCGGTGGCGTTTCTGGCCGCGAGTGCTGCCTGGAGCCGGCTGACGCCGATGGAGATGCCCGTGGCTGGAACCTGGACGCCTTTGAACCGTGTTACCAGATCGTCGTAACGGCCGCCGCTTGCCACGGCGCCGAAACGCACGGTTTGGCCATCTTCGTTCAAGACCTGGAAAGTCAGTTCGGCTTCGACGACGGGACCGGTATAGTAGGCAAGACCGCGGACGATCGAGGGGTCAAAGGCGATGCGTTTGGCGTCGTAGCCGTTGCCTTCGAGGATGGATTCGATGTCGCGCAGCTCTTTGACGCCTTCGCGGCCCTGGACGCTTTCACCGACCAGGCGTTCGAGTTCGTTGCACACGGCCAGGCGGTCTGTGGTTCCGGCCTGGGTGAAGGCGATGACGCGGGCGATAGCGTTAGGCGACAGGTTGGCGCCTTTGGTGAAATCGCCGGACTCGTCTTTGCGGCCTGCGCCCAGCAATTGGCTGACGCCATCGGCGCCCAGGCGATCAAGCTTGTCGATGGCGCGCAGGACGCCCAGGCGTTGGGCTTCGTGTTCGGGGCCGGAGGCGATGCCGATCGATTCCAGAATGCCGTTGAGGATTTTGCGGTTGTTGACTTTGACGATGTAGTCGCCGGTGAGGCCAAGCGCCTCGAAAACGTCGCACAGCATCATGTAGCCTTCGGCGTCGGCGGTTGGCGACGGCGTGCCTACGGTGTCAGCGTCGAACTGGGTGAACTCGCGGTAGCGGCCGGGGCCCGGTTTTTCGTTGCGGAAAACCTGACCTACCTGATAGCGGCGGAACGGTTTTGGCAGTTCGTCGTAATTTTCGGCAACAAAGCGGGCGAGCGGCGCGGTCAGGTCATAACGCAGCGACAGCCATTCTTCATCATCGTCGCGGAAGGCGAAGACGCCTTCATTGGGACGGTCGAGGTCGGGCAGGAATTTTCCGAGCGAGTCGGCAAACTCGATGGCGGGCGTTTCGAGCGGGTCGAAGCCATAAGAGTCGAAGACCGTGCGAATGGTGTCGAGCATGCGGCGCTCGGCTATGAGTTCGGCGCCGAGGCGATCACGAAAGCCGCGCGGCTTTTCGGCGGTTGGTTTTTTTGTTTTGTCTTTTGACATGTCGATGACACTCTTGCGAAATGTGGAAGTGCCCTCATCCGGCACGGCCCACGAAGATGCGAACCGCGTCACCTTCTCCCGCAAGCGGGCGAAGTGCCCCAAGATAGAGCCCAGCCCTTCTCCCTCCGGGAGAAGGTGGATCGCCGCACCTTCGCGGCGAGACGGATGAAGGGCCTCCTTAGTTCGGCTTCTCCGGCGCGGGGGCAGGGGGTTTCTGTTCTGCGGCGTAGGCGGCGTTGGCCATTTGAACGATGTAGGCCTGGATCGCCCTGGCGTCGTCTTCATTGAGATGATCGGCAAAGGAGGCCATGCCATTTTCTTTGAGCTCGCCGTCAATGACGATCTCCTTGTAGCGGGCGAAGACTTCGGGCGTCGAGTAACGCAAATCGGGAACAACCCCGCCGCTCATCGCAAAAATGCCGTGACACACGAGGCAGTAACGGTTGTATGCGGCGGCGCCTTTGGTGATTACGGCCGCACTGGCCGTCACCTCGGGTGGCTTGACCATCGGCGGGCGCGTGATTTCGGGGACATCGACTGTCTTCTGGCCTCCGAGTTTGAAGGCGAAGATTTTGCCGGCGTTGCCGTATTTCGTGATCGCGTTTGCCGCTTCCGGTACGAGCGTCAGCCCAACGCCGCCCCATCCTGCCGAAACGACAACGAATTGTTCGCCATCAACCGCGTAGGTGACGGGTGGCGCGATGATGCCGGTTTTGGTGTCGATCTTCCAAACCTCTTCACCGCTGTCAGCTTTCCATGCCCGCAGCCCGCCATCGCCAGCGCCCTGAAACACAAGATTGCCTGCGGTGGTCAACATGCCTCCGTTCCAGAACGTTGCGTGTTTGGCGCGCCAGGCTTCCTTCTGGTTGATGGGATCCCAAGCGACAACGAACCCTTCCGCAGGAGGCATAGGCTGGCCTGCAGCCAAGGCCGCTGCCGTCATCGTTACGACCATGTTTAGGTCAAGCCCGGTGTTCCATGCCCCCAATTTTACTTCTTTCTTTTTGTCGAGCGGGAAGAGATAGGGCGTGAGCTGAACGGGAATGTAGACCAGTTTGGTTTGAGGATTGTAGGCCATCGGCTGCCAGTTGTGAGCACCGTGCGGCGACGGCTGCACCATTTTCGGTTGATCGCGATAAGAGCTTGCCGGGTCCTCGATCGGGCGGCCGTTGGCGTCGAGGCCCTTGGCCCAGGTCACGGGGACATAATTTTTGCCGGAGATGAACTTGCCGGTTTCGCGGTCGAGCACGTAGAAGAAGCCGTTCTTGGGTGCGTGCATCAGGACTTTGCGTGCCTGGCCGTCGATCTGGAGATCGGCCAGAATGATGTGCTGGGTGGCGGTGAAATCCCAGGTGTCGCCGGGCGTTTCCTGGAAATGCCAGGCCATTTCGCCGCTGTCGGGTTTGATGGCGACGATGGATGAGAGGTAGAGATTGTCGCCGCCGCCGGGCGAGCGCAGATAACGGCTCCACGGAGAGCCGTTGCCGGTGCCGATGTAGAGCAGGTCGAGATCGGGGTCGTAGGCCATCGAGTCCCAGACGGTGCCACCGCCGCCGATCTCCCAATATTTCCAACCTTGCGGGTCTGCTTTCCAGGTGGGGATTGCGGCCTTGAGGTGCTGGTTCTCGGCGTCGAGGGGGACGCGCGGATCACCGGGGACAGTATAGAAACGCCATAGCTGCCTACCGGTACCGGCATCGTAGGCGGTAATGTAACCGCGCACGCCAAGCTCGGCGCCGCCATTGCCGATAATGACTTTGCCTTTGACGATACGCGGCGCGCCGGTGACTGAATAGGGTTTGGTGCGATCAATGGTGTTGATGTCCCAGACCGGTTTGCCGGTCTTGGCATCCAGGGCGACCAGGCGGCCGTCGAGGGTGCCGACATAGACGCGCCCCATCCAGACTGCAACGCCCCGATTGACAACGTCGCAGCACGGCTTTCGGCCCCATTCGCGCGGCACTTCCGGGTCATAGACCCAAAGTTGTTCGCCTGTCTTGGCGTCGAGGGCGAAGACGACGCTCCACGAGCCGGTCGCGAACATCACACCATCGACAACGATCGGAGAGGATTCCAGGCCGCGAGTTGTCTCGGTGTTGAACGTCCAGGCGAGGCCCAAATCTTTCACGTTGGCGTCGGTGATTTTGTTGAGCGGCGAGTAACGCTGCTCGCCGTAGGTGCGGCCGTGGGCGAGCCAATTTTCAGGCTCTGAGTCAGCGCCGATGACACGCGCGCCGTCGATGTCGGAGGCCTTGGCGAGGCGCTTTTGAGTGGACTGCGTTTTTGTGATGTCGACGGGTTCGGTGCCGCTGGCGAGGTTGGTGACAGTTGTGGGCGGTCCGCCGAACGTCGAACCAAGTACCGGGATCGCAATGACGGCGCCGACAAAGGCCGCGACCATCCAAAGTGCCGAATTATCCGATGCCATGTCTGGGGCTCCGATTATACTGGTGAATATCTGTTAAGCGCACCGTAACCATATGGGCGCTGGGCCGCAACCGAGGTTGCCCCGCCAAAAAATGTTGATGTGGAAATCTTTGTGTGTATAATTTCCATTCCGAATACACATTGGAGAGAGCGATGCGCACCAATATTGAAATTGATGACAGGCTCATTCGGTCGGCGATGAAAGCCGGGCCCTATAAAACCAAGCGCGAAACTGTCGAGGCCGCGTTGAGGCTGCTTGTTGAGCGAAGAGACCAACGCAGAATTCTCGAACTCGTTGGCAAGGTTACATGGCGAGGGGACATTGAGGCGTGGCGGCAGGACTGAGCGGTGCTTGCCCTCGTCGATACTACAGTTTGGGTCGATTTCATCCGCGGACGAAGGACGGACGAGGTGGTCAAACTTGAGGAGTTGATTGACAGCGGTGCCGTTTTGGTTGGCGATTTGGTGCTCTGTGAGTTTCTGAGGGGCTTTGGTTCGGATGCGGAAGCGCAGCGTGTGGAGCAAGCGCTGAATAAATTTCCAATTGTCCCGCTCTGTGACGCACGGCTTGCAGTCGAAGCCGCAGCAAATTACAGAATTTTACGGGCGAGAGGCATAACGTTAAGCAAGACCGTTGATCTTATCATTGGCACTTACTGCATACATCACTCGTTACCGCTGCTGCACAACGACCGTGACTTCGATGCAATGGAAAAGTACCTTGGGTTGATGGTGCTTTAGATTCCGCTTTTCGGCAACCGCACCAGAAGTGTGTTGTTGCCCTCGACACTTACGTCCCCGCCGTGATGGCGGGCGATTTGGCGAACCAGGGCCAAGCCAAGGCCGGTGCTATTGCTGGTGGCGCTTGCCTTGCGGAAAAATGGTTCGAAGACGTGTTCGCGGTCGGCTCCGGGAATGCCGGAGCCGTGGTCGGTGACGGTGAGGTTTGCGTTTACTCCCTCGGCGGCGACTGAGACTTCGATGGGTGGCCTCCCGTGGCGCTTGGCATTGTCGATCAGGTTGCGGATCAGCCGGCGCAGCAGGCGGGTATCGCCCTTGATAACGACAGCTTGGCCGGTGACTGTGATGTCGTCGAAACGCGAGGCTTCTTCGGCGGCGAGGCCAGGAGATCGACGTCTTCGGTGTGCACGGGTCGCGCCATAGAGTCGAGGCGGCTTGAGAGCAGAATCTCCTCGATGAGTTCGTCGAGTTCGGCGATATCCTGTTCGAGTTCGGCGCGACGCTGCGGTTCGGCATTTCCTTTCAGCAATTCAATGCCCATTCGCAGGCGCGTCAGGGGCGTGCGCAGTTCATGCGAGGCGTTGGCGAGCAGCATTTTGTGCGAGTTCACCAGCGCTTCGATGCGGGCGGCGGCGCGATTGAAGCTTTCAGCGACACGTGCAATCTCGTCTTTGCCTTCGACTTTGACGCGCACGCTGAGGTTCCCGGCGCCAAGCGTCTCGAC
>JAWXBO010000192.1:0-18073 GCA_034440175.1 Alphaproteobacteria bacterium | reverse complement strand
GCAAGGTCCAAGCTCCGAATCTGCTTTTAGTTTGCCGCCTTACGCCAAGAAATATGCTCTCAAGAGCACGTTATCTTTGATAATAAGCGCATGAGAGCACAAACATCGCACCCGCGTTTGCTTACCCAGGCTTACGCTTTTGCGAGGTGCGGGGCCGGGGCGGTGAGGCTGCACCCGGGTGGGTCCGGTGTCTGCCAAGCGGCACAAGAGTGCAGCATCGCGCACTGGATGACGTCGCTTTTTGTATTGGAGATGTGTGCATGCAGTAGCCGCTTGCGGGGGACGTGGCTGCGCCGCGTTAGCGGCTGCAGACGACGGGGGGCTGTGCCGGATCAGAAATTTCCTGCTGCTGATATAAGATCAAGTCTGGAGCGGGTGAAGGGAATCGAACCCTCGTCGTAAGCTTGGGAAGCTTCTGCTCTGCCATTGAGCTACACCCGCTGAGGTGTCAAGTCTCGAAACTCTACCCCGTCCCATGCTTGCTGTGAAGGCCGGCGGCCCCGGACACCGCATGCAGCCGCCACTCAATTCATGAATAATGTAGGCTAAATCCAACCAGAGGCACCACTCATGCACTACCAAGACATCCTCGATTTCTGGTTCGGCGAACTTACGCCGTTGCAATGGTACAAGGCCGATACAAATCTCGATGCCGCGATAGTGCAGCGCTTCGAACCGGCCTACCGCGAACTCAGCCTTTTGGTCCCGCCCAGTTGGCGCGAGGGCGCACGCAGTATCCTTGCCGCCGTCATCATGCTCGATCAATTTCCCCGCAACATGTTCCGCAGGCTCCCGCAAGCGTTTGCCACCGATGCAACCGCACTGGCCTTGTCGCAAGAGGCAATCGAAAAGAACTTCGACAGCGAGTTGAACGAGGCCGAGCGTCAGTTTCTCTACATGCCGTTCCAGCACGCCGAGGACCGCGCGCTGCAAACACGCTCGGTTCAACTTTTCGAGAGACTCGGCAATGCCAATGTGCTCGATTTCGCCCACCGCCACCGCACCATCATCGAGAGATTTGGACGCTTCCCGCATCGCAACGCCATCATGGGGCGCCCCTCGTCGGCCGAAGAACTCGAATTCCTGAAGCAACCAGGATCGTCGTTTTGAATCTGTGCAAGCCGTCTGGTATAAGCCGTCAATGAACCAAGTTCTGCAAACCCTGCCGTCGTACGCACCCCTCGACCCGGCCAAATTCAAAGATCCCGGCACGACCGCCAAAGGCGAGCGCCGGGCGGCGGTCGCGCTCAAGCGTCTGGAAACACTGTGGTTCAACACCGGCACGCTCTGCAATATCGAGTGCGCCAATTGTTATATCGAGTCCTCACCCAGAAATGACCGGCTGACCTATCTGAGCGCGAGCGAAGTCACCGCCTATCTCGACGAAGCCCAAGCGCTGAATCAGCGCCCCGCGACCGCAGGCTTCACCGGCGGGGAGCCTTTCATGAACCCCGCCATGCCCGCGATGCTCGATCAAACGCTGATGCGCGGCTACGCCGTTCTGGTGCTGACAAACGCCATGAAACCGATGATGCGCCCTCGTGTTCAAGCTGCGCTGAAAGCGGCGAACGCCAGACACCACGGCCGGTTAGTGCTGCGCGTAAGCGTCGACCACTGGCGCCAAGACCTGCACGACGAAGAACGCGGCGAAGGCAGCTTCGGGGAAACGCTCGAAGGGCTGCGCTGGCTCCGCGACCACAACGTGAGCACCGCGATCGCAGCCAGACTGCGCTGGGGTGACCGTGACGAAGATATGCGCGCGGGCTTCGCAAATCTCATTGCGCGCGAGAAGCTGAACGTTGACGCCCGCGACCCCGCCGCACTCGTCATCTTTCCCGAAATGGACGCGCGCGCCGACGTCCCCGAAATCACCGTCGATTGCTGGCGCATCCTGAACAAAAGCCCGGACGACATGATGTGCGCCACCAGCCGCATGATCGTAAAGCGCAAGGGTGCACTTTCGCCAGCCGTCGTCGCTTGCACGCTATTGCCTTACGACCCGCAGTTCGAACTCGGCCCAACGCTCAAAAACGCAATGGAACCGGTAAGGCTCAACCACCCGCACTGCGCCAAATTCTGTGTCCTCGGCGGCGGCAGCTGCAAAGCGTAACGCTCCTCAGCGCAGCGGCGAATAGTTCACCGGCAGCCAGGCATAGCCCTTCCCTTCGGCGCGCAGCCGCCCGATTCCCGGAAAGGAAATATGCGCCGACGCCACCAGATAACCTTGGCGCGCGGCTTCCACATAGGCTTTCTTGCGTTGCGCGGCTGCGGCTTTTGAATCAATATCGAACTGGATGGTCACCCCCGGGTTGGCGAACTGCACCGCCGCGACATGCATCAAGTCGCCCCAGAATACCATCTTCTGCCCGCGGCTTTCAGCAACATAGACGCTGTGACCGGGCGTATGGCCTCGCGTTGCAACAGCCGTGACGCCGGCAACAAGATCGGTGTCACCGTCGAAAGTCTTGAACTTGCCCGCCTTTATGTAAGGCTTGACCGAAGACTGAGCGCCCTCGACGAAAGCCTTCATCTCGGCCGGAGCCTTCTTAAGCGTTTCTTCCGACAACCAGAAATCGGCGTCGTGTTTGTCCGCGCGCACGATAGCATTCGGGAATACGATTTTGCCATCCGGCGCGATGCCGCCCACGTGATCGCCATGCAAATGGGTAATGTAAATCTCGTCCACCTGTTCGGGCTTGTAGCCCGCTTCGGTCAAACTAATTAACAACCGCCCAACGGTTGGTCCGAACAGTTTGCCCGACCCGGCATCTATCAACACCAGCTTCTGACCGGTGTTGATGAGATAGGCATTGACCGACGTTTCGACCGGGCTCTTGAGAAAAGCCCTGGCAAGCGCCTTGCTGACCTTGGCCGGCGTTGTGTTGGTAAGTAACTTTTCGGCGTCCAGTGGAAACGCGCCATCCGACAACGCCGTGATCTCGAAATCGCCGAGCATCACGCGGTAGAACCCGGGCGCTTGTGTTTTCACCATTGGCGCGCTGGCGGCAGCGACGCCCGTCAGTACGGCAAACGCCACTGCGCTCATCAAAAGTTTCATTTGGACTCTCCTAAACTCGAAAATGCTTCGATAACTTCAAACCTTGTGCCTGATAATGCGAGCCGATGCCCTGCCCATAGACCCGCTCCGGTGGTTCGGTCAACCGCTCGAACACCAGGCGCCCGATAATCTGCCCGTGCTGCAAAATGAACGGCACCTCATGGCTGCGCACTTCCAGCACCGCACGCGAGCCAGCCCCCCCCGCGCCAGAATAACCAAATCCCGGATCGAAAAACCCAGCATAGTGGACCCGGAACTCCCCCACCAGCGGATTATACGGTACCATCTCGGCCGCATATTCCGGCGGGATCGACACCGCCTCCCGCGACGCCAAAATATAGAACTCGTTCGGATCGAGTACAATCGACGCGTCTTGGCGCGCGCGAATAGGTTCCCAAAAATCGCCAACATCATGTGCACCGGACTTATCGACATCGATCAATCCCGCATGCCGCTTCGCGCGATAACCGACCAACGCGTTCAATCCCACACCCGTCAGATCGACGGTCAGCGCTATGCCATCGCTAATGTCCGCATCGCCCGCAACGATGCCCTGCTCCTGCTGCAGACGCCGCAACTCAGTATCCGAGAACGGCGGCGAACCACGACGCAGACGAAGCTGGTTCAGCCGCGATCCCTCGCGCACCAAAATCGAAAACGAGCGCGGACTGACCTCCGCATAAAGCGGGCCTTCATAGCCGGGTTCAATCCGGTCGAACTCCTTTGCCCGGTCCGTGATCAACCGTGTGAACACATCAAGCCGCCCGGTTGAGCTCTTCGGATTGGCAACCCCCGCCACCCGGTAGGGCAGCGCCACGCTTTCAAGCAACGGCACGATATAGACACAGCCCGCCTCGAACACCGCGCCCTTGGTCAAATCGATCTGATGCAAGGCTAGCTGATCGATGCGGCTTTTGACCGTGGAGTCAGGGCCCGGCAAAAAACTCGCCCGGATACGCCAGGCCACACTGCCCAGACGCAAATCCAAACTCGCCGGTTGGATCTGCGCGTCTTCGATGTCAGTCAACGCCTTCAGACGCCCACGTTGGATCATGCCGCGCAAATGGCTCGCGGGAAGAATTCCGGTCGAATGCCCGCGCGAAACGTCGGCGCCGTCCTCGCTGCTGCTAAACAATGTCTGGCTCATGCAATGGTTTGTAGGCCACCACCGGCGTTCGAGCAAAGAGGCGCGGCTGAATGTCCCCAGCCCCGGCACCTTGATTGACCGCAAACCGCGCCGCATTTAAGTTGCCCCCACGTGGTGATTTGAGCCGGTCAGCTTCGCGGCCACGTTAAATAAGCAGCTAAACGGCCGGGTCGCGTGACCTCCGGCCCAGCCTGAACTTCGTTGGGAGAGTGTGACGATGGGTGAACTGGAGCCGGGCCGCAAGTATGGCCTGAAGACCCGCCTTGTGCGCGGCGGTTTGAAGCGTTCGGAAAACGGCGAAACCTCAGAGGCGCTTTATCTGACCTCGGGCTTTGCCTACGACAACCCCGAAACGGCAGAAGCACGCTTTAAAGGCGAAGATCCCGGCTACACCTATTCCCGCTTCGCCAACCCCACAGTGTCCATGTTCGAAGAACGCATGGCGCTCATCGAAGGCGCGCCCGTCGCCCGCGCCACCGCCACCGGCATGGCCGCCGTCACCACGGCGCTGCTGTGCCATCTGCGCCAAGGCGACCACGTGATTGCCGCGCGCGCCATGTTCGGCGGCTGCCGCTATGTCGTCGAAGACGTGCTGCCGCGCTACGGCATCGCTTCGACCTTGGTCGATGGCTGCAATCTCGACGCCTGGCGCGCAGCGGTGAAGCCGAACACAAAAGTGCTCTTCCTCGAAACGCCCGCCAACCCGACTTTGGAAATCATCGACCTGCACGCCGTCGCCGAAATCGCGCACAAAGCGGGCGCCCGCCTGATCGTCGATAATGTCTTCGCCACCCCGGTGCTGCAACGCCCGATGGAGTTTGGCGCCGACATCGTCGTCTATTCCGCGACCAAGCATATCGATGGCCAAGGCCGCTGCCTGGGCGGCGTGATCCTGTGCGATAAGAAATTCCTCGACGATCACCTGCAAATCTTCATGCGCAACACCGGCCCTTCGATCAGCCCCTTCAACGCCTGGGTCATGATCAAGGCGCTGGAAACACTCGACCTGCGTGTGAGCGCGATGTGCGGCCACGCGAGTGCCGTCGCCGATGCACTGGCCCGCGGACCCAAGGTGTCCCGCGTCATCTATCCCGGCCGCGCCGACCATCCACAGGCAGAACTTGCGCGCGCGCAAATGAACCTCGGCGGCTCGCTCGTGTCGTTTTACCTCGACGGCGGAAAGGACCTGGCGTTTCGCTTCGCCAAAGCACTCAAGCTCATCGACATCTCGAACAATCTGGGTGATGCGAAATCACTTATCACCCATCCCGCGACCACAACCCATTTTCGCCTGACGCCGCAAGCGCGCGCCGAACTTGGCATCACGGATGGAATGATGCGTTTGTCAGTCGGCCTCGAAGACCCCGCCGACCTGATCGACGATCTGCAACAGGCACTCAACTCGCTGTAGGAGACCAATCATGCACGAATACCGAGCAACGACATCCTGGCGCCGCACGTCAGAGGACTTCACCTACGACACTTACAACCGCGCTCACGAAGTAACCTTCGGCGGCGGCGAGACCGTACCTTGGTCGGCCGCACCGGAATTCAAAGGAGACGCTGATCGAGTAAACCCCGAAGAAGCCTTCGTTGCATCTCTTTCCAGCTGCCACATGTTGACGTTCCTGGCGCTTGCGGCGCGCAAACGCTGGATCGTCGATGCCTACACCGACGCCGCCTCAGGCGTCATGGAACGCAACAGCCAAGGCAAATACTGGGTCAGTCGGGTAACACTGCGCCCCAAAGTGACATTCGCGGGCGAGCGTCAACCATCAACCGAAGAGATTTCCGCGCTTCATCACTCTGCGCATGATAATTGCTTTGTTGCGAACTCGGTGACGTCGGACGTATCGATAGACGGCGCTTAACGAATTTAGCGGGGGCTTGAACCCGTCATGCGGTTTCGAGAGCGGGAGTACAGACATCATGTTCGAGCGGATTACACGCAAAGTCAAAGTATCGGTTCAACCGGCTTTCTTGGCCGACCAGTCCGCACCTGATCACAACCACTTTTTTTGGGCCTATACGGTCCTGATCGAAAACGAGAGTCCCGAAACAATACAACTGCGCGCCCGCTATTGGCGCATAATCGACGCCAACGGCCGCACCATCGAAGTCAAGGGCTCAGGCGTTGTCGGGCAGCAGCCCATCCTGCGCCCGGGTGAGAAATTTGAGTACCGCTCAGGCACGCCACTTGAAACACCTTCAGGCATGATGCTGGGCGCCTATCAGATGCAAACCTCGCAGGGCGAAAGCTTTCAGGTCGATATTCCGACATTCCCGTTGGATAGCCCCCACGAGTCGCGCCTTATTCACTAACTGCCTATTGAATTCATAGCCCCACGTGCTTTGATCCGGGCACGAGAGCGGGAGATGGGCAATGGCGTCAATGATACGAAAACAAGCGGTCAAACCGAAGGTGATCGAACACGCGCGCCCATCGCGCGAAGAAGCGCAGGCCGCCGTCTCGACCTTGCTGCGTTGGGCCGGCGATGACCCCACCCGCGAAGGCTTGCGTGACACGCCCGCCCGCGTCGCCCGGGCCTACGAAGAATGGTTTTCAGGCTACAACGTGGACCCCGAAGACTACATGAAACGCACCTTCCAGGAAGTGGAAGGCTATGACGAGATGATCGTCTTGCGCGGCATCCGTTTCGAATCCCACTGTGAACATCATCTGGCGCCCATCATCGGCAAGGCGCATGTCGGCTATCTGCCGTCGAACCGCGTCGTGGGAATCTCCAAACTCGCGCGCGTTGTCGAAGCCTACGCCCGCCGCCTGCAGGTGCAGGAAAAAATGAACGCCCAGATCGCCAGTTGCATCCAGCGGGTACTCGAACCCAAAGGCGTTGCCGTCGTCATCGAAGCCCAGCACCAATGCATGACCACGCGCGGTGTCCACAAAACAGGTGTCACTATGGTCACCAGCACGATGCTCGGCGCATTCCGCAAAGACCCCATGACCAGGCGCGAGTTCCTGACCATTATCGGCAATCCCGCCCCAAGCCTTGACGGTTAAAAATGGGGACACTATACGCGCCGCGCGAAATGATCGGGCGCCTGGTGGCCTTCGACACCACCAGCCGTTCATCGAACCTCAACCTCATCGATTTCGTCAGTGACTACCTCAAGGGTCACGGCCTGACACCGCGCCTGATCCCAAACCCAGAAGGCACCAAAGCCAATCTGCTCGTGACCCTGGGCCCCGACGTGCCTGGCGGCATCATTCTGTCCGGCCACACCGACGTCGTGCCCGTCGACGACCAGCCGTGGGATACCGATCCCTTCACCGTCACGCAAAAAGATGGAAAGCTCTTTGGCCGCGGCACGGCGGACATGAAAAGTTTCTCGGCCGTGGCACTCGCCCTCGTGCCGGAGTTCCTGGCCCGCGGTGTTAAAGTTCCAATTCACATCGCCCTGTCTTACGACGAGGAGGTCGGCTGTCTGGGCGTGCGCCCCATGATCGCGGACATAGTGCGCGACGTCCCCAAGCCCAAACTCGCCATTATCGGCGAACCCACCGACATGAAAGTCGTCAACGCCCACAAGGGCATCCGTTCATTCCGCACCACCATCACCGGCCGCGAGGCCCATTCAAGCCAAACCCACAAGGGTGTCAACGCGGTCATGGTCGCCGCCGAACTGATCATGTATCTGTCCGAACTCGCAGAACAAATGCGCCGCCGCGGCGATCCATCCGGCCGCTTCGATCCGCCCTACACCACCACGCAGTCCTCCACGATCCAAGGCGGCACGGCGCTCAACATTCTCGCGCGGCATTGCACCTTTCAATGGGAATACCGCTATCTGCCGGGCACGGACCAACACGAACTGTTCAACCTGTTTGAAGCCCATGTGCGCGAAAAAATCCTGCCACGCCTGCGCCAGGTCGCACCGGAAGCCGATATTGAAACCCTGCCGCGCGCTCACGTGCCGCCCTTGATGCCGAACGATAATTGCCCGGCTGAAGCGCTCGCCAAACAGCTCACCGGCCGCAATGACACCGAAGCCGTCTCATACGGCACGGAAGCGGGGCTCTTCCAGGACGCAGATATCCCAGCCGTAGTCTGCGGCCCCGGCAATATCGCGCAAGCCCACAAACCCAACGAGTTCATCGAACTTTCGCAAATCGACGCTTGCGTGACCTTCATGCGCCGCTTGAGCGATCACGCCTGCTGAGGTTTGGAAATGTCCGCCGGCGAAAATTCATAGCGCGTGGAACAAAATTCGCAGGTGGCACTGATCAAGCCATCCGCTTCGACCAAATCGTTCAACTCGTCCGCAGAGTATTGTCGCAACACGGACGACACCCGCTCCGCACTGCACCGGCATTCGAACTTCAGGGGTTGAACATCGAAAACCCGCACGCCGTCTTCATGGTATAGCCGGTACAGCAAACGCTCCGCCTCGACCAGCGGATCAACGAGCTCATGCGCCTCAACCGTCGAAAAAAGCGCCGCCGCCCGCGTCCAGTCATCGGCCTTTGTTTCAACCGGCAGCCCGCCCAATGACGCCAGATTCTGAATAAGCATTCCGCCCGCCCGCCAATGCGGGCGGGCCTCGTCTTGCCCGCGCACGCTCAGCGTTGCGACACTGAGCTTGATCTGTGTGGGAATTTGTTCCGAGCGTTCAAAATAAGCCATAGCACCGCCGGCAAGCCCCTGCCCCTCAAGCGGCACGACTCCCTGATAGCGCTGCAGTTCACCTCCGGGATCGATGGTAATCGCAAGCGAACCCGGCCCCACCAGATCTTCAAACGCGGGCGACGCACCCAGGGCCTCGACCGCCTCCCGGTCAAACGTCGCACAGGCACGAACCGAACCTGATGCAGTGTAATCTGCCACCACCATGCGCAACGGCCCCTGGCCTCGTGTCTGCACCGTCAGTGTGCCGTCGAACTTTAGCGACGACCCCAGGAGTGCCGCCAGCACCAACGCCTCACCGGCAACGCGCGACACCGGCTCAGGATAGCCATGCGCCGCAATCACCCGGTCGGCAAGTTCGGTCAGGTGAACAATCCGTCCCCGGACATTCATACCTTCGATCTGAAAGCCGCGAACAAAGTCCTTGGGGGTCACGTCAAAGCCCAGCGCAACACAGCTTTCTGCGAATGCAAGCGGTTCTCCGCTTCGTCGAATACGACAGACTGCGGCCCGTCGAGCACGGCATCGGTGACCTCTTCACCGCGATGGGCGGGCAGGCAATGCATGAAGATCGCATCTTTGCCGGCCGCCTGCATCAACCGTTCATCGACACGATAGCGCACCAGCGAATTGTGCCGTGACCGTGTACCTCCTTCGCCCAGATTGTCGGTCTCCGACATCTGCACCCACGTGTCTGTGACGACGGCACTTGTGCCTGCCACCGCCTCGTAAGGATCGCGCACAAGTTCGACGCGGCCTTTCTGCGCGCGCGCCCACGCCATCACGGAAGGATCAGGTTCGATTTCTGCCGGACAGGCAATCTTGAGTACAAAATTAAATCGCACCGCCGCATGAATCCACGACGCGCAGACATTGTTGCCCGCCCCCGACCACGTCACCGTCTTGCCGGTGATCGGCCCGCGATGCTCCTCGAATGTCATAATGTCGGCCATCAGCTGACACGGATGGGTTTTGTCCGTCAGGCCATTGATGACTGGCACGCTCGCCGTTCGCGCCAGATCCAGAAGGCTTTGGTGCCGCTTCGTGCGCAGCACAATCGCATCCACATACCGTGACAGCACCCGCGAGGTGTCGCCAACAGTTTCGCCATGCCCGAACTGCATATCGCGGCCATCCAGGAACATGCACGCCCCGCCAAGCTGACGCATGCCGACATCGAACGAAATCCGCGTGCGTGTCGACGGCTTCTCGAACACCAGCGCCAGCATCCGCCCCGTCAACGGCGCATCGTCGTCACATTGGCCTTTTGGAAGGCCTTGACGCGACGACTTCATGCGCTGCGCATCATCGACAAGCTGTCGAAGCATCGCGCCGTCAAACGCATCCAGATCAAGAAAATGCTTGAGGGATTTGCCCAAACTCATTTCGCAGCATCCTTCGCAGGCTGGTGGGCAAGGCTTGCGCAAGCATCGCTCAAAGTTGCAATCGCTTCGCGGACATGCTCTTCCGCTATTATCAGCGGCGGCAAAATGCGAACAACATTGTCACCGCCCCCGACCACCAGCATGCCCCGCTCGCGCAACGCATCGACAAGCAATGTATTGGGCACCTTGCATTTCAATCCCAGCAACAGGCCTTGCCCGCGCACCTCTTCGATGACCGGGCCATGGCGGTCGGCAATCATGCCCAGTTGCTGCTTCAGATAATTTGCAACTTTGTTGACGTGCTCCAGGAACGCAGGCTCCAGCACCACATCAAGCACCGCATTGCCGATCGACATCGCCAATGGATTCCCGCCGAACGTCGACCCGTGTGTCCCGGTCGTCATGCCGGCGGCCGCCCGCTCAGTCGCAAGGCAGGCGCCGACCGGAAAACCGCCGCCCAGCGCTTTGGCAATCGCCATGATATCCGGTGTAACCCCCGCCCACTCATGGGCAAAGAGTTTGCCCGTCCTTCCCATACCGCACTGAATCTCGTCAAACATCAGCATCAAGCCATGTTCGTCGCAAAGCGCTCTCAGTGCGCGCAAGGTCTCGCCCGGCACACAACGCACCCCGCCTTCACCCTGGATGGGCTCGATTAGAATGCCGGCAGCCTCCGGCCCGATGGCGCGCTTGACGCTTTCCAGATCGCCAAACGGCACCTGATCGAAGCCATCAACTTTGGGCCCGAACCCCTCAAGATATTTTTTCTGGCCACCCGCAGCCAGGGTCGCCAGCGTGCGCCCGTGAAATGCGCCTTCAAATGTAATGATCCGGAAGCGTTGCGGTTCGCCACGCGCCGCATGGAACTTGCGTGCCATCTTGATCGCGCATTCGATCGCTTCCGCGCCCGAATTGCCAAAAAACACTGTGTC
This sequence comes from Alphaproteobacteria bacterium, assembly GCA_034440175.1. GTDB lineage: Bacteria > Pseudomonadota > Alphaproteobacteria > Micropepsales > Micropepsaceae > SZUA-430. Next base: position 6,905 of record JAWXBO010000192.1, on the reverse strand, counting down.
TGCAAAAGTAGCGGCCACCAACCGCTCAGCCAGCAATTGCTGCCCAGGCACCTGGTACAGGTTCGAGGTATGCCAAAGCTTCGCAGCCTGCGCCGACAACGCCGCCACAAGTCGCGGATGGGCGTGTCCCAAAGCGTTGACCGCAACTCCCGCAGCAAAATCCAGAAAGCGTCGGCCGTCCGTCGCTATTAAATAAGGCCCTTCACCGCGCTCAAACGCCAATGGCGCGCGCGCATAAGTCGGTAAGAGTGGTGATATCACGGCTTTTCCTCAGGAAAGGGGCGGAAATCCGTTGGTTTCCGCAGAAGCAGAGTATTCTGCGCTGCAACATAACTGTCAACGCGACCTGTCGAATTGTTAACCATTGTGGTTAGACGACAACAATCCCCAATAACTATATCTGGGCCTTAGCATATTATCTTGTGGCATCTGCTGATCCGCATACTATGGGTGGCCTTAACCAAGCCTGTCCAAGCAAGGGAGTACCGGATGAGTTGGACCGACGAGCGCGTTGAACAGCTCAAACAACTTTGGTCTGATGGCCTGAGTGCTAGCCAGATTGCCCGGCAATTGGGTGAGGTCACCCGCAACGCAGTGATCGGAAAAGTTCACCGCCTGGGATTGGCAGGCCGCGCCACACCCGCGCGCACCGAACGCCCGCGCATGCAAGTTGCCAGACGCGCAGCACGTCCACGCCCGCCTCCGGCAATCCAGGTGCCCATCATTGAGCGCGATCCCATTGTTGATGAATTCGGTCGCAAAACAACCGTTCTCACCATCAATGACCGTATGTGCAAATGGCCGATCGGCGACCCGTCTACGTCTGAATTTCACTTTTGCGGACATCCACCGAAAGCCAGTTCCCCCTACTGCGATGCCCATTCGGTCAAGGCCTTTCAACCCGCGCAAAGCCGCAGGGACCGTGATCGCGACCGCGACTTCCGCCGCTACCTGGTTCGCACCTAGGCGCACGCCCGGATTCACAATTATGAAGGGAGCGCCGGCTCCCTTTGGTGGTGTTTTCCAATTACGGGGCTAATGTTCGGGCGCAACAAAAAACTCCCGGGGCATGACCACCGCCAAACTGTCCGGAAACGCGCTTTGCCCAGTCGGGCGATGTTAGCATTGCATATCAGGTCATGGGTGAGGGACCTGTCAACCTGGTGATCATTCCCGGCATCATTTCGAACGTCGCGTTTGCGCACGAGCAAACTGGGTACACGGACTATTTGCGCCGCCTGGCGCGGTTCGCGCGCGTCGTCACCTTCGACAAGCGCGGTCAAAGACTTTCGGATCGCGTGCCCGGAGCGCCCACTCTCGAAGAGCGCTCGGATGACGTACGCGCCGTGATGGACGACCTCGACATGACACATGCGGCGATCTTCGGGATCTCGGAAGGCTCGATGATGTCGGTGTTCTTCGCGGCGACACGTCCCGAGCGGGTGACGCATCTCATCACTTTCGGTGGAGGCGCACGTTATGCGAGCACCGACGACTATCCCTATGCCCCGCCCGCCGCCATGATACGCGCCGCGCTCACGAACATGGATCCGGCTGCAGTGCTGCGCTATTTTGCGCCGTCGCTTGCGGACGACCCGGCGGAAGTCGCCCGATTTGCCAAACAAGGAAGATTGTCCAGCAGCCCGGGTAACTATCGCGCTCTTATCGAGATGAATTTGGAGTTGGATGTACGCGGCGTGCTGGGCCAAATTCGCGTACCAACGCTGATCCTGCATCGCAAGGCCGACCTCGTCAGGAACATCGAGAATGCCAGGTATCCAGCGGGACACATTCCGGGCGCCAAGTTGATCGAATATCCGGAGGCAGACCACATCCCGTGGGTTGGCGATGTTGCGAGGTTGTGTGCCGACATCGAAGAATTCGTGACCGGTGAGCGAAATGAAGGGCCGGCGACGTTTGATCGGGTCCTGGCGACTGTGTTGTTTACAGACATTGTCGATTCCACTGCGCAAGCTGCCGCGATGGGCGATGCCGCATGGCGCAAGGCGCTCGACGAGCACGACCGGATTGCAAAGCGCCTGATCGAGCAACACCGGGGTCGCCTGATCAAGACGACTGGCGACGGCGTGCTTGCCACGTTCGACGGCCCTGGGCGCGCGATTAAGTGTGCATTGGGAATGGAACCGGCACTCGCGCGCTTGAAACTATCCGTGCGTGCCGGGCTTCACACCGGCGAAGTCGAAGATCGCGGCGACGATATAGGCGGCATTGCCGTTCATGCGGCGGCGCGCGTGATGTCGAAGGCCGGTCCCGGCGAGGTCTTGGTCTCGCGCGTTGTCGCCGATCTCGTGGCCGGTTCGGGCATCGCGTTCGAAGACCGGGGCGAGGCTGAACTGAAAGGCGTGCCGGGAACATGGCGCCTGCTGGCTGCGTCCATCTGAATCGAAAGGGGGCGGACACTTTTAGTGGTGCTGGCCCAAGTAAAAATCCGGTCGCAGTCGGGGCAGTGAGTAATCACCGTCACTACCGCGACCCGCAGTGCCGGGCCTCAAGGCTTGGGCTGGAACGGCACCAGCATTGTGACCGCTGCCAACTTGATGCGCGCAAAGCGCCCGGCGGGATTGCCGGCGACAATCCAGTCATGATGCGCCAGTCCGCACGCGAAAAGTCTGAGGCACGATTTCCGTCTGCGACACGTTTTTGATGGTGGCTGCCACGCGGCGAGCGGCGGCTTAATGCGCCTCGCGCAGCATTGGGGTCATCACCGGTGCGTTGGCGCTTTGGATTTCGCCCATGATGCGGAAGCCGTGGCGTTCGTAGAGCGAGATGTTGCGCGGGTTCGAGCTCTCGAGATAGGCGATGACGCCGTCTTTATCGCAGCGCGCGAGCACGTGCTTCATGAGGGCGGCGCCCAGCCCCTGCCCGGTTCGACTCGGATCGGCGGCGATGAGCGGCAAATACCAGTGCGGTTCGTGCGGATGATACTTCGCCATGCCTTCGAAGAGGCCCGTTGCCGCCTCTGCGATCTCGGGGCGCAGCCCGATCTCTTCTTCGCTAATGGCGCCCATCGTCTCCTCGTCGGGTGGGACGCCGGGCGGCAGCCAGAGCGCGACCGCGCGGCAGCCGTCGGCGACAAAGGCCGTGCCGTGATCGAAGGCGCGCCCGCCGAACGCATCCATGAAGCGCCGGCACGCGCTCAAGTAGCGCGCGGGATCGGCGAAGAGGAAGCGCGCGACCGGATCGGCGGCGAAGCCGAGCAGAAGCGTGCTCATCGCCTTTTCGCGAACATCACTCGAGGCTGTTTCCACCTTGGGCATGAGCATCGGTTCAATCCCTCGTGCTGGTTTCGGCGGCATTTTAGCGAACGGAGCCAATGGGCGCAATGACGTGCCTGCAGGATAGCCCAGTCAGCAGACGACTCGCAGGTGGCCCGGCTCCGCAGATAGGGCTGTCGCCGGACCGATACGCGAGCCCGCCATGCTCATGATCGCGGGCGACGCAACGATCGACGGCCAGCGCGCGGCACTGTGCCGAAAAAAGAGCCTGAGTCTGCGAACGGCTGTCAGAAGGTTTCTCCGCCACCGCCAACGTACGCAACCTCGCCTCGAACTCCGCGCCAATCGTACGGAGCGCTTTGCGCAACTCGTAGTCGGACTGCAGGTTCATCCAGAACGCCGACGTCGTGCGGAAATACTTAGCGAGCCTGAGCGCGATGATTGCGGTGATCACACTCTTGCCGGGCACGATCGACACCGCCAAATGGTACGGAGAACCGCACGATATTGAAATGCGAGCGAAGGCGCAGGATACGACCGGGAAGTTGTCTGCTGCCGGCATAGTAACCAACATCAGAATTAAGTGACACGGGAACAAAGTAAAAAAGAATTTCACGCGAAGCCACAAAGACGCGAAGAAGAAATGAGGCGCGCATGCGCGTCAAGATAATCCCTTCATGGGTTTACTCGTCTGTGCCCTGTATCCCGCTCTTTTCGTTTTTCTTCGCGTCTTTGTGGCTTCGCGTGAAATTCTTTTTGCATTTTCCGTGTCACGGACTAATGATTGTGGGTAATAGCGCCCCTTTTTCTATGGCTGAAACGACTCGTCCAGCGCATAGCCGGCCGAGCGCACCGTTCGGATCGGATCAACGTCGCCTTGCTCGTTCACGGCCTTCCTCAGCCGGCCGATATGCACATCGACAGTGCGTGCATCGACATAGACACCCGAACCCCAAACCGCATCGAGCAATTGTTCGCGGCTGAACACGCGCCCCGGATGTTGCAAAAAATGATCGAGCAGTTTGTACTCTGTCGGCCCCAGGTGAATATCGCGCCCGCTTCGTTTGACCCGGTGTGACGTGCGATCGATCGAAAGGTCGCCGAAAGTCAATACGTCTTCTGTCAACGCCGGCCTGATACGCCGGAGCACGGCCCGGACGCGCGCCAGCAGCTCCGTCATCAGAAATGGCTTCGTGATATAGTCGTCGGCACCCGTGTCCAGTCCGCGCACCCGGTCTGCCTCTTCGCCACGCGCGGTCAGCATGATGATCGGAATATTTCGTGTCTCGGCCCTTGATCGCAAGCGCCGGCACACTTCGATCCCCGGCACGCGCGGCAGCATCCAGTCCAGCAAGACCAAATCAGGAGGCTCCTCCTGGACCATTAGCAACGCCTCTTCGCCGTCCCGCGCCTCGGCAACCCGAAATCCTTCTTTCTCGATATTGTAATGCAACATCGTCGTCAGATGGGCATCGTCTTCTACGATCAACACCAGTGGTTTTCGCGCACCATTCATGGGAAGCTCACCTCTGATCCTCCTGGGATTTCGCCACAGCCTGTACCGTAGTGGACGATGTCGTATCGCCCTTCGGCCGCAAGCTGTTCATTTTCGATCCAGTCACGATGTAATGCACCGTTTCGGCAATATTGGTCGCGTGATCGCCAACGCGTTCGAAGTTCTTGGCAATGAACAGCAAATGCGTCGCGTGGCTGATTTTGCGGGGATCTTCCATCATGTAGGTCAACAGCTCGCGAAACAGCGAATTGTAAATCTCATCGATTTCTCCGTCACAGCTCCACACCGTCATCGCGGCATTGGCATCACGCCTGGAATAGGCATCCAGCACATTCTTGAGCTGCTGTAGCGACAACCGCCCCATGCGGGCCAACCCTTGCGTTAGCGCTTGATCCGGCACATCGCGCGCCACCACGAGTGCGCGTTTGGCAACATTTTTTGCCAAATCTCCAATCCGCTCCAGATCGGCGGAAATCTTGAGAGCGGCCAGCGTTTCGCGAAGATCGGTCGCCAACGGCTGGCGTAGTGCCAGCAACTGAACCGCCTGTTGCTCGATCTGGGTCTCCAGATTGTCTATTTGTACATCAAGCTGCACCGTTCGTTCGGCGATATCCATATCCCGCCGCGCAATGGCTTCAATCGCATTGGCCAATTGCGTCTCGCACATTCCGCCCATCTGCACGATGGCCGTACTCAAGGCACCGAGCTGGTCGTGGAACGACTTGACTATGTGATCCGCCATATCTGCCTCGTCGTTGAAAACAAAACGCAACAATTCCGGACGCCGCACTTGGGGTCCTTCGATAGTTTACCTGTGCGGGTCTGATGTGACAATCAAGCGAAGGATTTATGACGAGGTCAGAAGGCCTTGTTGCGCCACATCGCCTGCGCCCATGTCTGTGGCCAAAGGAAGGTATATTGAAAAATTAGACCCCTCCCCGGCCTGGCTTTCAATGACCATGCGCCCGCGATGGCGGTTGACAATATGTTTGACGATCGCAAGGCCTAGGCCCGTTCCGCCAATGGCACGGCTTCGACGCGCATCGACCCGGTAAAATCTCTCTGTCAGGCGCGGAATGTGCTCGCGCGCGATACCTTCACCATGATCGCGAACCACGAGGCAAACTGAGGGTGACGGCCCAGGCTCGCCTGGCCCTGCGCGCCGGGTTGCCAACTCGATGGTGATAGACGTTTGCGGTCTTCCGTACTTGATCGCATTGTCAACCAAGTTCTGGATCACCTGGTAGAGTTCGTCACGATCACCTGCAACATTGGGCAGGGACGTGGGCTCAATAATTTCCAGCTGCATGTTCGCCGACACCGCCACCGGCGACAGGGCGTGAACAACTTCCTCGACCAGATCACCCACATTGACGCTGCCTGCGGGGCGCACATGTTCGTTCAGTTCAATCCGGCTGAGCGACAATAAGTCATCGATGAGGCGCCGCATCCGGGCCGCCTGCCCTGCCATGATCAGCAAAAATCGCTCCTGGGCCTCCGGATCGTCCTTTGCATGGCCGCGCAACGTATCGATAAATCCCGTCAGCGAGGCCAACGGGGTTCGCAATTCGTGGCTGGCATTGGCAACAAAATCCGCGCGCATTTGTTCGACGCGTTGCGCCTTGGTCGTATCGTGCAAAACAATCAGCACCGCCTTGATTGTGCGATCATCCCCCTGAATGGGAGCGATATCGGCCGTGAAATTCTGCTCTGGCGTACCAATGATCGGGAATTCCACGCGCTGCGCGCCTCGCCCGGCCAACGTCGACTCCAACGCGCCCAAAACCTGTGGCGCACGCATGACGCTTGCCAAATGCTTGCGTGGTTCCGCAACTCCCAGCAATTGCACGAGCACATCATTCGCCGCCACAATGCGTCCGCTTTGGTCAACCAGAATTGCAGCATCGGGAAGGCGGCGCACGATCTCTTCCGCTGAATAGTCACTGGTCACCAAATTCAAGGGTGCTTGCCTGTCAGGTTCGCCCCGTTGCTGAACAGAAGCGGCGGACTTCGCCGTCAACGGCTCGGGAAGGCTGCGAACGAACCCAAGGCGGGCGACTGCAAAAGCGCTCACGGCAACGGCAAGGATCAGGCAAAATGTCCACGCTTGTGTCCAAGCCGCCAGCAGCAGCAAAGCAATCCAGCACGCGGCG
>JAWXBO010000191.1:0-11231 GCA_034440175.1 Alphaproteobacteria bacterium | reverse complement strand
GGGGTGGTGGTGGCGGAGGAAATGAGAACTAGACTTGTGACATACTTGCTATCCCCTGCCCGCAATTGCTGGGTTTGCCGAAGAGGCTGAAAGGGCCGGCAGGATGCCGGCGCTCCCAGGGGGGGCGGATTTGTGCTTGCAATCGGAAAAATTTGTTCTATATTCGTTCTGTTCGATCAGATGCGCGGTTTGTCTGTCTGTCGGCTGCGACTTTAGATTTGAATATGGTTTTGGAAATTGTTCCGGCGGTGGCGCGGGAGCTTGGTGCTAGCTTTTGCGCTACAGGCCTTGGTCAACACAGGATGCGTCGAGTGGTCGTGCATGCATACATGTTTAAAAACTTGAAATTGGCTGGAGTTAAAAAATGGCGAACTTCTGTGGGAAAACAAGGTTAAAAGCGGCTTATATGCACGTATGCATGCAACGGTGTATACACAGACCATCGACCTGACCAACTGCGGAAAACCCCTGTTTTGGCCGTTGATCAAGCCAGACGCGGGTTAACCAAAAATTCACTGGGCGCGAAGATCGCAGGCGGCTCAATTCCCCGTCTGTTGCAGTTTGAATTAAAACTCTGTTCAGTTTTGAACGCGGTTGGAACTGGTGGGCCTCATGATGGATACGACCCAAACACAAGGAGTTGGTCCATGCGCCGTTACACACCTGTCCTTGCTTGCTCACTCAAAGCTTTGGCATTGAGTTCTGGCGGCTGAACAAGAATGGGAAATCGAGCCTTGCATCGTATATTTGCCCTGACATTGATTGCGGTTGGGATTGCCGTGGGACTTGCCGGCTGCGCGAGCGACTTTGATCCTGGCCCGCTCGGCCGGCGCCCTCCCGGCGTGGCACCGCGGGTGGTTCATGCAGCACAGCCCCTGCAATGTGTGCCTTACGCGCGCTGGAAATCCGGCGTGACGATCTGGGGCGATGCCTGGCATTGGTGGGAGAAAGCTTCGGGCCGGTTTGGCCGCTCTTCCGAGCCTGAAAGCGGTGCGGTGCTGGTGCTGAAAGGCTATAGCGACAATGGCCGGGGCCATGTGGCAGTCGTACGCAAGATTATCAACAGCCGCGAAATCGTGGTCGATCACGCGAACTGGTTGAATGGCGGGGAAATCAACCTGGACAGTCCTGTCATGGATGTATCCGACGACAATGACTGGTCGCGGGTCCGGGTCTGGTACACCCCGGGAGACCACTACGGCGGGCGCGTCTACGACGTTCAGGGATTCATTTTGGGGGCCGGCTGAGCGTTAATTGAGGTTAAAAAACCCCTAATTTGTTGACCATTAAGTGGAAAAGATTGGGAGTGTAGCTTTTTGCGACCTATATCTAGTGGGTTGCTTTACGCATTTTCAACAGATGTGGTGCAAATAGTTAACGGTAATATTTCCTTAATTTGACTCCCCCAATCTAGGCGGGCAGGAAGCAGACCCTGGCGGCTCACAAGAGCCCGATCAATTGAGGAAGACCAGTTTTGAGAACTGACTCACCATTTAATCTGGCGGCAATCGCATTAGTCGGAATCAGTCTTTCTGGTTGCCAATCAATTCGCCCACAATTCTCCGCCTCCTTTACTGGGGCTGACTCAACTGCATTTGATAATCGCGCTGGATTGTCGCTGACGCTGACCGTTGCGACGGCTGAGCCGGTGATTACGGACGAGGGCCGCACCGGATTGGCGCTCATCCCGCGATCGCGAGCTGAAGTTTCCGAGCCGCTCATTTCGCAACAGCGGGGCATTTTACCGGGCAACGTCAATCCCAGTGTGATGGACGCTGGGTCGCCGCTACAGTGCGTTCCATTCGCGCGCACGGAATCAGGGATCGAAATCCGCGGAAATGCCAACAAATGGTGGCAGCTCGCGGCTGGCAAATATCAGCGCTCAAAGCGGCCGGAAGCGGGCTCGGTGCTGGTCATGCGGGGGTACAAGACTGCCCGTCGCGGCCACGTCGCTGTCGTGAAGAAGATCCTGGATAACCGGACGATCGTGGTCGATCACGCAAATTGGGGCAATGACGGGCGGATCTACCTCCAGGCCCCTATCCGTGACCTCAGTCCGAAGAACGACTGGAGCCGGGTGCAAGTCTGGTACACGCCGTCCCAGCAATGGGGCCGGCGCATCTATAAGGCCAAAGGCTTCATTTTGCCCACTTCGGCGGTTGCCGGTGGCGTGGGCGACAAGGTCTTGAGCATGGTTTCCGGAACCAACTAATTCCGTCGCTTTGGCACCACGCGGACTTCCGGCGGCTTTGGGCAGCGCAAGCCATAAGTGCGATCGGCAGCCGGATTACGCGGACGGCGCTGCCCATTATTGCCATCAACTCGCTCGGGGCGTCGGCTACGGCGATTTCCGTTCTGAGCGCACTGGCCATGGCGCCCGGGGTGGTCATCGCCCTGTTCGCCTCTGGCTTCATCGACCGGACGCGTAAGCGCCCGCTTTTGATCGCGATGGATTTGGTACGTGCGGGTTTGCTGCTCTCGCTTCCCGTGGCGGCATGGTTGGGCGTGCTGACGATGGCGCATCTGATTGTCATCGCGACATTGACCGGCGCGGCGACGGCGATATTTTTGATCGCTGAGGCGGCGTACCTGCCGCGCCTGGTTGATACGCCCGACATTGTCGAGGGCAACACAAAGCTGCAGGTCACCGAGGCAGTTGCTGAGATCGCGGGACCGAGCGCTGCCGGATTCCTGATCCGGGCCCTCACCGCGCCGGTCGCTGTGATCGCCGACGCGCTGAGTTTTATTTGGTCAGCCTGGTGGTTGATGCAGATCCGGACCGCCGAAACCGTTGCTCCGCCGTCCGTGAACTCGCACCCGCTGGATGACGTCGCTCAAGGTTGGCGAGCCTGCCGGGATCATCGAATTGTATTTCCGCTGTTGCTGGCGCAAGGCTCTTTTGGCGTTTTCGGTGGGTTCTTTGCCGCCATCTATATGATCTTTACGCTTCGAACACTTGGATTGGACGAGGCGACGGTGGGCTTGATCATCGGCGCTGGTGGCGTTGGTGCCTTGTGGGGAGCGGCGGCAGCGGGTGTGCTTCCACGTGTTCTGGGCTACGGGCGGGCAATCGTCTTGTGTCTGGGGGCGTGGATGATGGCGAGCATTCTCATTCCAACCGCAGAAGGGCAAGGTCAATTGACGATCCCTTTCCTGGTGGGTCAACAACTGATCGGCGACGGATTTTTGTCGGCCTATATGATTCTGGCAGTGAGCGTTCGTCAGACTGCATTGCCTGTCGATGTGCAGGCGCGCGCGGGCGCGACGTTTCAGTTCGTGGGCGGTCTTGCTCTCCCTGCCGGTGCGCTGATCGCCGGTCCACTCGCCGAGATTGTGGGGACGGGTGCAGTCCTGTGGATTGCCATCGCAGGATCGCTGATACCTTTGCTGATTCTGTCGATGTCGCCCCTGTGGCATTTGAAAAAACTTGAGGATTCAAGGTCCTTCGCGTGACCGGCGCTACTTGACCCCGGCGCAGCGCCCCCTCACATTCCGCATCCGAATGCGTTGGTGCTTTTGTTCCAATTTGGTCGCACCAGTATCTTGTCAGGCCTTCACTTTCATCAAAGGACGATCATCATGTCTCCTAGTCGCTTTGTGCGGCGCTCTTTGTCAGCGATGTTGCTCGCCGTCGTGCTCACCGCGTGCGGCAGCTCGACCAGCACACCACCCGTCGATGCCAAGCAAGTGCAGCAACGCCTGGATCAGTTTGTGTCTGCAGTTACGCAGGTTCAGCCTGGCTCTGAATTCACTGCCAAGGCTGATGGTGCTGCAAAGGTTGAAACGAATAGTGACGGGACTGTCACCGGCACGCTGCCACGCCTGACGTTTACGACCAAGGAAGGCAACGTTGCCGTTTTGGACCCGATCACCGTCAGCTTTGCAAATGGTGGAGACGGTTTGATCAATATCGACGCGAGAATTCCAAACTCCTTTGCGATAAAAGACAAAACCGGCAAGGTCACTGGCCAGGTCAAGATAGGCAGCCAAACTTTCAAGGGTGTTTGGGTCGATAAACTGCAAACTCTCAACAATGTTGAAATGCGGCTCTCTGACCTGGTGATAGATTCGGCAACTGAAGGCGGTGACGGCAAAGTTGCCGAGATCGCATTGACCGGTACGCTCGACGCGAAAGGCAGCGGCCTTTATGACGGCAAGTACGCTCTGACGATGTCAGGCTTTGCGGTCGATGACCCGGCACAACAGACGTCGATGAAGATGGATACGCTGAGTGTCGTGAGCACCATCAAGGGCGCAAAACTCGAGGATTGGGCGAAGGCGGCGAAAGAAGCCGGCTACACTCTGGCCAATCCAGAACTTTTCAAGGCCTATACAGGCGGCACGCTGGACCCCAAGATAATCGCGTTCCTGAAGCGCATGCCTGAATTCATGGGCAACGTCGAATATGTTTATTCGGTCAACGGCGTCGAGTCGACACAGGCCGGCAAACGCGTTTTTGGGTTGAAGACCATGTCCATGGGCATGGGCGCATCCGCAGATGGGCAAGGCACCACAAAAATTCGCATGAGCTTGAGGGCCGGCGGACTTGCATCGAGTGGAGACGAGCCGATGCTGCCTCCGGAAGCGGATGTGCAAAACGCTACGCTTGAGATCGATGCTTCAGGCGTACCCGGCAAGAAACTGTGGGACATTTACATGGATGCGTTGCCGCAACTTCAGGCCGAAGCTGCAAAAGTTGCCAGTGAAAGCACATCTGCAACCGGCGATGCGACATCGGCGGGGGCCACTGCCTTGCAGGAAGTCGGGACCGAACTTTCCGGAAAATTCATGGAAGTCATGACAGCCGCGAAGCTTTCCATCGCTCTCAATCAGCTGAATTTGGTGACGCCGACTGCCAAATTGACGGGTAAAGGGGCGGCGACGTATTTGCCGGCGGACAGCATGTTGCCTGAAGGCAAGGTCTCGTTGCGTTTTACCGGCATTGATGCGCTGGCAAAAGCGATGGAAAAGCGTGGCCCCAAAGACGAGATGGCCCAGCAGATCATGGGGATGGTTGCGGCGGTGCGGGCGATGGGAAAACCAGATGCGACGTCCAGTGCAACCGACCGGGCATATGTGATCGATATTGTGTTCACGAAAAATGGAACAGTGACGGCGAACGGACAGAAGATGCTCTGAGGCCCGCTCGACTTGCCGATGCTTTTTTCGGGCCCGGTAAATTCCGGGCCCGTTTTGCTTCACGCGGTGGGCAATGCCCCGCGTTCCGCTGTTAGAACGGCATCGATCAGACGCAAAATTTCGGACAGGTCATCGACGATTGTGCGAACCCTGCTCGCGTCGGCAAGCGGTGAAAACATGGAGCCAATCTCAAATTTGTCCCCGCCTTCAACGACAATCAGCAGATTGCCTTCGACGAACGCACACCGCAAATTCTTGCCTTTGAACCGGGTTTCGAGTTCCAGCAAGCGCTCCATGAAAACGGGGTGCAGCAGGTAACGGGCTTCGACCTGATCATTTGAGTAAACCTCGAAGGCTTTTTCCATGCGGCTGTCATTTAGTCCAACGCGGTCAAGACTGGACGACCAGCGTTCCAGAAAATTGAACATTCCGGCGTCGCGCCGGACAATGGTGAGCCCAAGAAACTGTTTGGGAAATGCAATTTTGATCAATTGACCGCGAAAAACGGTGACCCATCTCGTGCTTTTGTTGCTTCTGACCTTTCGCTCAAGATGACCATCGCAGAATGCGAAAGCACAACCATGATGGTGGCCGCCAAAACGATCATGGTAATCGGATCGATCGCATGGCGGAAGGAGCGATAACTCATTGAACTTGGGCAGCGCGTCGGGTGTGAAACCCGAATACTCGTACTCACAACCGATTGCCTGTGAAATCGCCGACAATGAGTCTATTTTTGCAGTAGCGGCGACCTTGTTGAATGGCTCGAAGGCATACCAATAGACCGCGCCAAAACTCAGGCAGCCGATAATGATGACAGCATCCACATCGAAAAAATTGAATGAAACTCCAGTGATGCCCAGTGCCACAACAGTGCCCAGGCTGCCGCGCCACACGCATGCCTTTACCGCCTTTTGCCGCTCGCCCTCGCGAGCCTCTAACAGGGGTTCAACACGGTGAGTGTAGAGTTGCGTGAAGGCCTCGTCGTCGAGATTGACGAGATCAAGCGTCGCCGCTCGTACTTTTTTGGACATCCAGCGTTATCCTCCAGATCCGCCGTCCAAAGAAGTGAACGCGGACTTCACAACGCAGGGCTTCAAGGCGCCAATCCAATAGCAAAGCTCGGCTGGATGTTCGATTGGCCAGATTGCGTAGTCGGCGGCTTTGCCAACATTCAATGTGCCGGTTTGATGCGCGAGGCCAAGCGCAATTGCGGCGTTTCTCGTGACACCTGCGAGTGCCTCTTCCGGCGTCAAACCAAACAAGGTGCAGGCCATCGACATGGTGGTGAGCAACGAAGTGATGGGTGATGTGCCGGGGTTGCAATCGGTGGCAACCGCTGTGGGCACTTTGTAGCGGCGCAGAGCATCGACCGGCGGCAGTTTTGATTCGCGCAGCACATAGAAGGCAGCCGGCAACAATACGGCCGCGGTGTTTGACTTGGCCATTGCGGCAACGCCGGCTTCGTCTGTGTACTCGAGATGACCGGCCGAAAGCGCGCCAAACTTAGCGGCGAGGGCTGCGCCGTGCGTGTTTGATAGCTGATCGGCGTGGAGTTTGATTTTAAAGCCCAGTGCGGATGCTGCGATAAAAAAACTTTCAGTTTCCTGCGGCGTAAAGGCGATGCCTTCGCAGAACGCATCTACGGTGCCAGCGAGCTTTTGCTCTGCCACAGCACGCAACACCGGTCCACTCATTTCAGCGATGAAGGCCGCTCGGCGATTGCCCTGATCGGGCGGCATGGCGTGGAGACCGAGATAGGTCGTCGATACCCGAACCCCGGTTTCGGCCTCCAGACGGCGCGCTACGCGCAGCATGCGCAGTTCCGTTTCCAGATCCAGACCGTAACCTGATTTGATCTCGACCGTTGTTACACCTTCGGATCTCAGAGCTTCCAGACGAGGGCGAGACTGTTCGAACAGCGATTGCTCATCCGCCGCGCGGGTTGCACGCACGGTCGACATGATCCCTCCTCCCGCTTTAGAGGTTTCTTCGTAGGACCTGCCGTTCAATCGCTGCTCGAACTCGATCGCTCTGTTCCCGCCAAACACGAGATGGGTATGGCAATCGATCAGGCCCGGGGTGATCCACTGGTTGCTGGCGTTCGATACGCAAGCGGACAGGCTGCCGGGCAGGTCCGGCAGATCGCGCATCGGGCCCGCGAACACTATGCGCCCACTCTCTTCGCCGAGAGCGGCGTTTTCAATGGCGCCAAAGTGGCCTGCGTCCGCGCGCATGGTGGCGAGGCGGGCGTTGATCCAGAGGTGGTCCCATTTCATCGCTGATTGCCTTAGTATGGAGTTTCACTCTACGTGAATCGGGACCGATATGAAATTCTATCATGCCAATTGTGCGCTGCTGGCGGAAGGTGTCAGGGCTTCCGTGCGCATTGCGGTCGAAAACGGGCTTATTGCCTGTGTTGAGGCTGGAGCCACGTTGAACGCTGGAGACGAGTTGATTTCGGGCCTTGTCCTTCCGGGCATGGCGAATGTGCATAGCCATTCGTTTCAGCGCGCCATGGCGGGGTTAGCGGAATGGGACGCCGGCGGCACCGACAATTTCTGGAGCTGGCGCGAGGCGATGTACCGCTTTGCCGAGCGACTGGATCCAGACAGCCAGCGCGACATCGCCCGGTTCCTGTTTATCGAGATGCTGAAGGCAGGGTACACATCGGTTGGAGAGTTTCACTATTTGCACAATCAACCCGGGGGGACTGCTTTTGCGCCGACGGGTGCGATGGCTTCGGCGATCGCAGAGGCGGCGCACGAGACAATGATCGAGTTGACGATGCTACCGACCCTTTATGTCACCGGTGGCGCTGACGGGCGCGCATTGAACGAGCGCCAAAAGCGGTTCGGCAAGACGGTCGAGGAACTGCTGCGCCTGAGAATCGACCTGAAGGGCGCTGCCGGCGTGACCAATGTTGGGCTAGCCCTGCACTCCCTTCGGGCTGCGCCGGCGGCTTTGATGCACGAAGCCATTGCAGGCGTAGAAATGAACTCGCCATTGCATATTCATGCGGCCGAGCAGGTTTGCGAGGTTGATGAGAGCCTTGCCACCTATGGTCTGCGGCCGGTTGAGTATCTGCTGAAAGAGTTTCAGGTGGACCGGCGCTGGTGCCTGGTGCATTCGACGCATTTGAGTGAGAACGAGACAGTTGCATTGGCTCAAAGCGGGGCCGTTGCCGGACTTTGCCCTGCGACGGAGGGTAATCTCGGGGACGGTATATTTCAACTGCCGGGTTTCTTGTCGGCAGGTGGCGCTCTGGCTGTTGGTGGCGACAGCCATATTTGCGTTGATCCTGCAGAAGAACTGAGAATGCTTGAATATTCGCAGCGTCTGCTGCATCGACGGCGCAATGTGGCGGCATCGCCTGCGCAGCCGCATACGGCGGCACGGCTTTGGACCTTGGCCGCGCGTGGTGGTGCACAGGCGTTAGGGTTGAATGCCGGTGAGATTGCGGTGGGTATGCGAGCGGATGTGGTTGTGGTCGATACAGACCACGTGTCGCTTGCCGGACGCGATGGAGCGCAGGCGCTGGACAGTTATGTGTTCGTTGCAGGAAAGGGGGCCGTGCGCGATGTGATGGTAGCAGGCGTGTGGCTGGTAAAGGAGCGGCACCACGCTGGTGAGGCGTGTGCCGCGATCGCCTATAGATCGACCGTGAAGAAGATCATCAGCGCCTGAGTGGAGCTTTATTGCTCATCGAGTGTGGCTTTGATCATGTTTCGGATCGCTGTCGATACTTTTGTGGCGCGGTCGGGGCGGAAAGTGAAGGGCGGGGCTTCGTCCATATAGATGGCCTGGGCCATTTCGAGCTGGATGGCATGGACGCCTTTCTTGGGCGCGCCGTAGTGACGGGTAATGTAGCCACCTTTGAAGCGGGCATTGAGGACGGCGGTGAAGCCGCTTGCCTTTGCCGCCGTGAAAGCTGCGTCTGCCATGTCGGCATCGCAGGACTTGCCGTCGAAGGTGCCAAGGTTCAGGTCGGGCAGCCGGCCATCGAACAGCGCAGGCAACTCGCTTTCGATGGAGTGCCCGTCCCAGAGAATGACCGAGCCGTGGATGGCCTTGAGGCGCGAGAGTTCCTGGGCCAGCGCGTCGTGAAAAGGCTGCCAGTATTTGCGACGGGCCACGATTTCTTCTGCGGAGAGGGCGTGAGCATCACGGTAGAGCGCTTGACCCATGAAAGTTTCAAGCGGTACGAGGCCGGTTTTCTTTTGACCCGGATAGAGATCCTCGTCACCCGGCGGTCGATTGAGATCCACGACATAGCGCGAGTGCGTCGCTTCGATGCGTGATGCACCCATGGCGTCCAGGAATTTGTACAGCAACGGCACGTGCCAGTCGGTGTCGGGCAATGCGAGCGCCTGGGGTGTCATACGCCCGGCGACATCGGGAGGCAGGTAGGTTCCCGAATGCGGAAAGCTGACGAGAATTGGGGCCTGGCCGCGGGTCAGATAGAATGTGGGTGGTGGGGTCATGTGCCTGATGGAAGATGAATGTGGCCATCGACCGTGGCGCGATAGCGCCCTGAGTCTACGAGGGCACGGGCGGCGCAAATGTCGGGGGCGAAGAAGCGGTCTTTATCGTAAGGCGGCACTTGCGCGCGTATAGCGGCCAGTTCTGTTTCGAGGATTGTTGATGATCTCAACGGACGGCGGAACTCGATGCCCTGGGCCGCCGCGAGGAGTTCGATCGCGATGATGCCGCAGGTATTGGCGTGCATGTCGGAGAGGCGGCGGGCGGCGAAGGTGGCCATCGAGACGTGATCTTCCTGGTTGGCAGAGGTCGGCAGCGAGTCGACGCTTGCCGGATGGGCAAGCGATTTGTTTTCGGATGCAAGGGCCGCTGCCGTGACGTGGGCGATCATGAAGCCGGAGTTGAGGCCGCCGTCTCTGACCAAAAATGCAGGGAGCCCTGCCGTCAAGTTCTCGTCGATCAACAATGCGATGCGGCGCTCGGCCAGTGCGCCAGTTTCGGCAAGCGCGAGCGCCAAGTGATCGGCTGCGAGAGCTACCGGCTCGGCGTGGAAGTTGCCGCCGGAGAGGATGTCTCCCTCCTTCGCGAAGACGAGCGGGTTGTCGGTGACCGCGTTGGCTTCGATTTCAAGGATTGTCGCCGCGTGACGAAGCGCATCGAGGCAGGCGCCCATCACCTGTGGTTGGCAGCGGATGGAGTACGGATCCTGGACGCGGTCGTCGCCGTGCGCGTGACTCAGCCGGATTTGACTGCCCATCATCAGCGATTTCAACGCGGCGGCGGCGTCGACTTGGCCGCGTTGGCCGCGTACCAAATGGATGCGCGGATCGAAAGGCGTATCGGAACCCAGGATGGCGTCGGTCGTCAGCGCGCCCGAAACGAGGCCTGCGGCGAAGACGTTTTCGGTTGCGAACAAACCCTGTAGCGCGAGGGCGGTCGAGACTTGCGTGCCGTTGATAAGGGCGAGACCTTCTTTCGCTTCGAGCGTCAGCGGTTCAAAGCCCGAACGTTGCAGCGCGTCACCGGCATCCATTTCGTAGCCGCGATATTTGACACGGCCGACGCCGATCAATGCGCAAGCGAGATGAGCGAGCGGCGCGAGGTCGCCAGAGGCGCCGACGGATCCCTTGGCCGGGATTTGAGGCAAGAGATCATAGTCGAGGAACTTCTTCAGGCGTTCGATCACAATCCAGCGCACGCCGGAGTAGCCGCGAGCGAGGCCCAGGATTTTGAGCGTCAGAATGAGACGCACGGTCTTATCTCCGAGGTTTTCGCCGGTGCCGGTCGCGTGGCTGAGCACGAGATTTCGTTGAAGTTCGTCGAGTTTGTCCTTGGCAATGCGCTGGTTGGCAAGCTTCCCGAAGCCGGTGTTGATGCCGTAAACTGGTTGGTCCTTGGTAAGAACGTTCTCGACGATTTTGCGCGAGGCGTCGATGCCGGCCCTGCAGGCGGGATCGAGATCGAAGGGCTGTTTTTCACGCGCGATGCGGCGGAGCGTGGTGAGGTCTGCGTGGCCGGGGGTGAGTTTCATACCCGGGAGCGCGGGCATCCTGCCCGCTCTTTCTTATTGGATGTTCTGCAGAAAAAGGCAGAGCGGGCTGAAAGCCCGC
>JAWXBO010000190.1:0-36053 GCA_034440175.1 Alphaproteobacteria bacterium | reverse complement strand
TAACGCAGGGTGGAGCAGCCCGGTAGCTCGTCAGGCTCATAACCTGAAGGTCATAGGTTCAAATCCTATCCCTGCACCCAGTTCAGATGATAAATAAGAGTGAACTTGCGTCGTCCGGCATCGAGATGACAAACTGACGGAATGAGCAATCTTTTCGAGTCCGAATTCGCCGAGCACATCGCAGTCGCCACCGCCTCGAGAGATGCACTGCGCGGCCCTTTTGAAAGCGTGCTTGCCGTATGCACGCTAGCAATCAAAAACCAGGGGAAACTACTCTTCTTTGGAAACGGCGGCAGCGCCGCAGATGCCCAACACCTCGCGACGGAATTGACCATTCGCTACAAAAGGGATCGCCAGCCGATTGCGGCCTTGGCATTGACGACCGATACTTCCGCACTCACGGCTGCAGGAAATGATCTGGGTTTCGACAAGATATTCTCGCGTCAGATCGAAGCGTTGGGGCGTCATGGAGATATAGCAATCGGCATTACAACATCCGGCCGGAGCCCGAACATTTTGCGCGCCTTTGAGGCCGCTCAAAAGCTTGGCATTGTGACCGTCGTATTCACCGGTGGAACCGGCGGGGATGCAGCAAAAATCGCCGATCACAAGCTTGTCGTCCCATCAACCACCACTGCGCGAATCCAGGAAATGCACATAACGCTGGGTCAAATGCTGTGTGCCGGGCTTGAGATCGAGTTGGGATATGTCCCACTCTAAGGATCAACGGCCCCAGCGTAATTGACAGGCAGTACCATTAGAAATATGGGATGCCCAAATCCCGTCACGAGAGGCTTGCCAGTTGAATTCCTCGCCGACAGTCAGCACAAAACTTCTGCCGCCAACGCGCTCGCACCTCGCGAGGCTTGAGGCTGAAAGCATTTTCATCATGCGCGAAGTCGCGGCAGAATTTTCAAATCCGGTGATGCTCTACTCCATCGGCAAAGATTCGTCCGTGATGCTTCACCTAGCAATGAAAGCATTCCATCCAGCGAAACCTCCCTTCCCGCTGCTTCATGTCGACACAACCTGGAAGTTTCGCGAAATGATCACGTTCCGGGACAAGACGGCAAGCGAACTGGGCCTGAACCTGTTGGTACACATCAATGAGGAAGGAACCAGACGCGGGATCAATCCATTCGACTCCGGGTCGGCCATTCACACGCAAGTCATGAAGACCGAAGGGCTAAAACAGGCCTTGGACAAGTTTAGATTTGACGCGGCTTTCGGTGGCGCACGCCGTGACGAAGAAAAGAGCCGGTCCAAGGAACGGATTTTTTCATTTCGCACAGTGTCCCATGCCTGGGATCCCAAAAACCAAAGGCCAGAACTCTGGAATCTCTACAACACGCGGGTTCACAAGGGAGAGTCCATTCGCGTATTTCCCTTGTCGAACTGGACCGAGCTTGACATTTGGCAATACATTCTCGCCGAGCGAATTCCCATAGTACCGCTCTATTTTGCTGCCAAAAGACCCATCGTGGAGCGCGGCGGCACACTCATCATGCGCGACGACGACAGGATGAAGCTCGCTCCTGGTGAGCAAGAACGCGAACGCCTTGTCAGATTCCGTACGCTCGGCTGCTACCCCTTGACGGGTGCCATCGAATCCAGCGCAGCAACACTTGAAGAAGTCGTTGCCGAGATGCTGACCGCAAAAACGTCAGAACGGCAAGGCCGCGTCATCGACCAGGACGAAAGTGCTTCCATGGAAAAGAAAAAGCGCGAAGGTTATTTCTGATGCGTCCTGGCGAGCTCACGGAATACCTGGCCGCGCAAGAACGTAAATCTTTTCTGCGCTTCCTGACGTGCGGTTCGGTTGATGACGGAAAGTCAACGCTCATTGGCCGCCTGCTCTACGACACAAAATTGATCTTCGAAGACCAGCTCAAAACGTTGGAGAAGGACTCGAAGAAACATGGCACAACAGGCGAAGACATCGACTTCGCATTGCTGCTGGACGGCCTGGAATCTGAGCGTGAGCAGGGGATCACAATCGACGTTGCGTACCGGTTTTTTTCGACAGGCAAACGAAAATTCATCGTAGCTGATACGCCAGGCCACGAGCAGTATACCCGCAACATGGCCACAGGCGCATCAACCGCCGATCTTGCGGTCATACTTGTTGATGCACGCAAGGGTGTGCTGACACAAACGCGGCGCCATGCATTTATCTGCTCACTCTTGCGGATTCGGCATGTCATTTTGGCGATCAATAAGATCGATCTCGTACACTACTCCCAGGATATTTTTGAATCGATCGATCATGAGTTCCGCGACTTCGCGGACAAGCTCGGTTTTGCGTCGATCGTTTCCATTCCGCTATCGGCGCGCTTCGGTGACAATGTTATCAGTCAGAGCCTAAGCATGCCCTGGTATGGCGGACCAACGCTGTTAGCCCACTTGGAGTCGATTGACGTCAGCACTGACCTGGATGCCATGCCATTCCGGATGCCGGTACAGTGGGTGAACCGGCCCAATCTGGATTTTCGCGGATTTGCAGGTACGATTGCGAGCGGACGCATTGCTTCTGGTGACCGGGTTGTTGTCGCCAACTCAGGCCGTCTGTCGACGGTCGCAAGGATTGTCACCCAGAACGGTGATCTGAGAGAGGCGGGTGCAGGCGATGCGGTTACACTGACGCTAAGTGATGAGGTCGATGTATCCAGAGGCGATATGCTGGCTGCAGCCGGCGAACGTCCCGAGGTCAGCGACCAGTTTGCGGCTCACATCATCTGGATGTCGGAAGAGGAACTGCTTCCAGGGCGCCAATATCTCATCAAGATCGGCGCGAGATCGGTTCCGGCAACCATTACCGAACTCAAACACAAAATAGACGTGAACAACCTTGAGCATTTTGCAGCAAAAACCCTGCAGCTCAACGAAGTCGGATTTTGCAATCTCTCCGCGTCAGTGCCGATTGCCTTTGATCGGTATGCCGGCAATCGTCACACCGGCAGCTTTATCGTCATCGACCGCTTCACGAATGGAACCGTCGGCGCCGGGATGATTGAGTTCGGGCTACGGCGGGCCACAAACGTGCATTGGCAGGCGCTTGATATCAATAAGCAAGTCCGCGCCAGCCAAAAAGGCCAAAAGCCCGTAATGCTCTGGTTCACCGGTCTCTCCGGGTCCGGAAAATCCACGATCGCAAATATCGTCGAGAAAAAGCTGAACCTCAGTGGGCACCACACCTACTTGCTGGATGGCGACAACGTCCGTCACGGCCTGAACCGCGACCTGGGATTCACCGACGCTGATCGGGTGGAAAACATCCGCCGTGTTGCCGAGACCGCCAAACTGTTCGTCGATGCGGGGCTCATCGTATTGGTGTCGTTCATTTCACCGTTTCGCTCCGAGCGCCGCACGGCGCGTGAGCTGGTTCAGCAAGGCGAGTTCCTGGAAGTCTATGTCGACACGCCGCTTGAGGTTTGCATGTCGCGTGATCCCAAGGGACTGTACAAGCGTGCTCAAGCGGGCGAGATCAAAAACTTCACCGGTCTGGACTCGCCCTACGAACCGCCGGACGCGGCCGAAATCCACGTCAACACCGTAGACCTTTCTCCCGAAGCGGCTGCCGACGCCATCATCGAAAAATTGCGGGCGGAAAATTTGATTGCGTGACTTGTACCGCTGTTGATCAGGGCTTTACAGAAGATCGACCAACGCTGTGGTACTCGAAACCGGCTTCAACCATGTCTCGTGGGTTGTAGATATTACGCAGATCCACAAGCAGGGCGCGCTTCAGCAAAGACTTCAAAAGCGTGAAGTCCAACGCTCGAAACTCATTCCATTCCGTCAAGATTACAACGCCGTCGGCCTTTGACACGGCTTCGAAAGTGTTCTTGGCCCAGACGACACCTTGTAGCATTTTACCAGCCTCAACCATGCCTTCGGGGTCGAACGCGCGAATGATGGCTCCCGCCGCCTGCAAAGCCGGAATGATGTCCAAAGACGGGCTGTCGCGCATATCATCTGTGTTGGGTTTGAAGGTTACACCCAGGACAGCGACCGTCTTGCCCTTCACGCCACCGAAAGCGCTAATGATTTTCTCAGCCATACGTTTTTTGCGGTTATCATTAACGTCCACGACAGACTCAATAAGCCGTGAGGGCGCACCATATTCCTCCGCCAATCGGACCAGCGCCAACGTATCTTTCGGAAAGCAGGAGCCGCCATAGCCGGGTCCCGCATTCAAAAATTTTGATCCAATACGTCCATCAAGTCCTATACCCCGTGAAACGTCCTGAATATCGGCCCCAGACTTCTCACACAAATCAGCCATCTCGTTGATGAAAGTAATCTTCATAGCAAGGAACGCGTTGCTGGCATATTTGATAAGCTCTGACGATTCGCGCGATGTGAAGACAAATGGTGTTTTATCGTTCAGAAATAGCGGACGATAAAGAGCACGCAATACATTGCGGGCACGGTCAGTGTCCGCGCCAACGACGATGCGGTCAGGCCGCTGAAAGTCCTCGATCGCAGAACCTTCGCGCAAAAACTCCGGGTTGGAGGCAACGTCGAACTCGGCCCCCGGCTGGCGTTGACGAATGATTTGCTCAACTTTGTTGCTGGTGCCCACGGGGACAGTCGATTTGGTGATGACCACGGTATAAGATTTCAATGAGTCAGCGATTTCGCTTGCGGCGTCATAGACATACGACAAGTCAGCAAAGCCATCGCCACGGCGGCTCGGCGTGCCGACCGCTATGAACACGGCTTCTGCATCTGGTACCGCTGATGTTAAATCGGTCGAAAACGACAAACGCCCGGAGGCCGCATTGTCTGCCACCAACCTGTTGAGGCCGGGTTCAAATATGGGGATGTCGCCCTTCTTGAGCCGCTCGATCTTTTCCGCGTCCTTGTCGACGCACACGACGTGATGTCCAAAATTGGAGAAGCACGCGCCCGAGACGAGTCCAACATATCCTGTGCCGATCATCGCCACACGCATTGCAGATATCCATTCAAATTAGAGTGAAAGGTTCCTGAGTATTTCCTTCAACGGACCTGCCGTGTCAGGGTGGCTAAGGCCTACCGCGATATTGGCGTGCAAGAATCCAACCTTGTCCCCGCAATCATAGCGTTGCCCATTGAAGCGGAACCCGTGGAAAGGCGTGCGGCCGATGAGCCGTGCCAATGCGTCGGTCAGTTGAATTTCTCCGCCGGCGCCTTTCTCGTGCCGTTCAAGTTCTTCAAAGACTTGAGGCGGCAAAATATAGCGCCCGATCACGGCCAGCTGCGAAGGTGCAGCTTGTGGTTCCGGCTTTTCAACAATCCCGCGGACAGAAATCAAATTATCCGCCTCGCCAGCTGGGTCGATAATACCGTACCGCCGGGTTTCTTCTTTCGGAACTTCACGCACCGCCATCATACATCCGCCTGTTTTCGCGTACGCCTCAGCCATGCTCTGCAAGCATCCGGGCTTGGACACAAGAAGCTCGTCCGGCAGCAGAACTGCAAACGGTTCATTGCCCACAAAATGGCGCGCGCACCATACCGCGTGACCAAGCCCCAGGGGGTTTTGCTGGCGCGTAAAGCTGACGGAGCCACTCGGCGGGAGGGCTTCAAGCAAGCTATTGAGCTCGGTGGTTTTTTCCCGGGACGACAACAAAGCTTCCAATTCGTACGCCCGGTCAAAATGGTCTTCAATCACGTGCTTGCCGCGTCCGGTCACGAAGATGAACTGTTCAATTCCGGCAGCCTTCGCCTCCTCGACCGCATATTGGATTACAGGTTTGTCGACGACAGGCAGCATCTCCTTCGGGACGGCCTTGGTAGCCGGAAGGAAGCGTGTCCCCATTCCGGCCACAGGAAAAACAGCTTTGCGTACGGGTCGTGCACTTTGTATTGTGTTCATCCGTCAGGCCTGATCATCCAGAGTTCATCCGTAAGTTGAAGTAACAGATTTCGTGCCACACGCATGGTTCAGCTGCAACTCTATACCATCGCTGTTACGGGTTTTACCCGAATCACTATATCCTGCTTCCCATGTTGCGCGCTCTTCTAGCCCTTGTGGCAATCGTACTCCTGAGTTTACCGTCGTTCGCAGGCGGTGCCGCCGACGCGGATGCCGGCGTTGCCAGGATGGGAGCAAACGACGCGCGCGCTGCCATAGACCTGTTTACACGCGCTATTCAAAGTAAAGACCTGTCACAAGAGAACCTTGCGCTCACTTACCATCGCCGCGGCATGGCATTTTACATGGACGGTGAAGCTGGCCGCGCCATTTTGGACTACACAATTGCACTTTGGCATGAGGATCTTCCAAAAGACTTTAGGCCGCGCACACTTAACAACCGTGGATTGGCCTTCGAGGCCATCAGTGACTACGAGACCGCAGTTCGCGACTATAGTTTATCAATCAGATTGAACCCAAGTTACGCAGAGCCCTATGCGAACAGGGGTAACCTTCATCGTAAATTTAACCGCCATAGCGAAGCTATTGGCGACTACAACATGGCGTTACAGAGTGGTCATCCCCATCCGAAGTTTGTTTTTGCCTGGCAAGGTTTGTCCTTCGAAGCGCTGGGAAAACGTCAAGAAGCGGCAGATGTGTTCAGGCGCGCGCTAACGATTGACCCGGGATTTGAACTGGCAAAACTGCATCTCGCAAAACTAGACCGCGTGCAGACACTTAATGGGATTGGAGGCCGCCGCAAACAGGCACAAGGAATTGGCGGTCCCTTGATCATAATAGGTGCGCCGGGAAATCAGTCTCGCGCTCCAGGCGCAGACACCAACCTGAGCGCCGCGCCATGGGTACCTCCGCCCAGTAAGGCGCCCTCCCTCTTGAGCACGGAGCAACCTATAGAAGCGCAGGCACCTGGTGTGGGATTGCGGCCCGCTGTTGAAGATGCGACGCACACACCTCCAGCGGTCATATCTCCACCAGAGACTGAAGTGCCAGTTGTGGAGCCGCCACCGCCGGTCGGGCCGGCCCATCTCTCGACAGCTGACGGGGAAGGGGGCAGTGACGTCGAATATCTCATCCAGTTGGGCTCGTTCAACACCAGGCATTTGGCTCAAACAGGTTTGGCCAAGGCTTCTCACGCGGCAAAGGAGCTTTTAACCGGCCTGAACCACACGATCGAAGCGGTTCAATTGCCAAACATTGGACAGGTATTTCGACTCTATGCAGGTACGCTGCCCGACCGCCAATCGGCACTTTCCCTATGCCGGACGCTACGGGACAAAGGCTCTGCGTGTATTGTCGTGCGGCGTTAGCGCTGCAAAGTTGAGCTAGCACTTCAAATCTGATACCCGACATGGCAACACCGCGCCATCGCGCGCAGCTTTTCGCGTGCTTTTGGGAATTGCCATCATGACCGGACACACAGTTGGGATCACAAATTTTGGTGCGTACTTGCCGCGCCTACGCTTGCAGCGAAAGGCCATGGCCGTTGCAAACGCCTGGTTCAACCCGTCGATTATGGGGCTGGGAAAGGGCGAGCGCACAATGGCAAATTGGGATGAGGATTCCGTTACAATGGCCGTCGAGGCGTCACGCGATGCACTCCCAGCCAAAGACCCGATAGCGGCACGACATCACATAGGTGCAGTTTATTTTGCGTCTACGACAATGCCATTTGCCGACCGGCAGAATGCTGGGATCCTCTCATCCGCCCTGAGTCTTCCTGAAGGCATTCATACTGCCGATATCACCGGTTCGCAGCGCGCGGGACTGTCCGCTCTTATTTTTGCTCTGGAAAAAATCGCAGCAGGTTCGACCGCATCCGCACTGGTTGCCGCGGCAGATCGCAGATCCACCCGCGCGGGCTCCGCACAGGAATTCCAGTTTGGCGACGGGGGGGCTGCATTTGTTGTTGCACGCGAGAACATTGCGGCACGCTTCCTTGGAAGTCACTCAGTTTCGGTAGACTTCATCGACCATTTTCGCGGTGCGGGTGAGGAGTATGACTACAATTGGGAAGAAAGATGGATCCGTGACGAAGGCTATTCCCGGATCGTGCCACGCGCCGTAAAGGGCTTACTCGAGAAAACAGGTGTTGCCGCGTCTGCAATCGACCATTTTATCCTTCCCTGCACCTTTGCGAAACTTGATCAGCAAATTGCCGTAAAAAGCGGAATTGATGCGTCCAAGGTTCGCGACAATCTATCAGCAAGCGTCGGCGAGTGCGGCACCGCGCATGCGCTATTGATGTTGGCTGATGCATTGGAGAATGCAAAGCCTGGGCAGAAAATTCTGGTGGCAGCCTTCGGCCAAGGCTGCGATGCCGCTCTTTTCGAAGTGACTGCCGCCATAGGGAAAAATCGCCCGCAGCGCGGTGTGAAAGGATTTCTTGCGCGCCGCAAGGAGGAAACCAACTACATGAAGTGGCTGGCATTCAACGGTCTGGTTGAAATGGAAAAGGGAATGCGGGCTGAAAAGGACAATAAAACAGCTCTGAGTGTGACATATCGAAAGCGAGACATGTTATTTGGCCTTGTCGGCGGGAAATGTGAAAAGTGCGGAACGGCGCAGTTTCCCCGAACCCGCATTTGTGTGAACCCAAATTGCGGTGCGGTCGATGAGCAGAAACCATTTTCGTTTGCTGAACTCACCGGAAAGATCCTGTCTTGGTCAGCGGACTATTTGACCTACTCGCAAGACCCGCCTCAGCATTATGGAATGGTGACCTTTGAGGAAGGAGGGCGTTTCCTTGCTGAATTCACAGACGTCGACATTGGCGCCATCGATACCGGCGCGGAAATGCGCATGGTGTTCAGAGTGAAGGATTTTGACGAAAAGCGCGGGTTTCGACGGTATTTCTGGAAAGCAACGCCGGTATAGCGCGGCAATTTTTGACAGTGGCGGCGTTGCGCCGTTAGATGTTCCTACACAGCAATTTGGAGACAGAAAATGGCTACCGGCATCAAAGACAAGGTCGCAATTCTCGGCATGGGGTGCTCGAAATTTGGCGAACTTTGGGACATGGGCGCCGAAGAGTTGATGGTTGAGGCCTATCTTGAAGCACTCGGCGACGCCGGCGTTGAAACCAGCCAAATTCAGGCGGCATGGTTCTCCACGCACATTGATGAACAATCGGTGGGCAAAGGTGGGACTCCCCTGTCTGTGGCCCTTCGCCTACCCAATATTTCAGTAACACGCGTCGAGAATTTTTGTGCTTCTGGCTCCGAAGCATTCCGTGGGGCCGTCTATGCTGTCGCGGCCGGGGCGTGCGATATCGCATTGGCGCTTGGTGTTGAAAAATTGAAGGACACTGGCTACGGCGGCCTGCCAACAGGCCAGCCTGGTACGTTGTTGCCGCAGTGGGGCGCAAATGGATCGGCTCCAGGAAATTTTGCGCAACTCGCCTCCGCTTACCGTGCCAAGCACGGCGTGTCCAAAGAGGACCTGAAAAGGTCGATCGCGCACGTCTCGGTCAAGAGTCATGCGAATGGCGCCAAGAACCAGAAGGCTCATTTGCAAAAGCCTATTACCGAAGACATGGCGCTCAACGCACCAATTATTGCCGAGCCGCTGGGGCTGTTCGACTGTTGCGGCGTTTCTGATGGCGCGGCATGCGCCATCGTCACAACGCCGGAAATCGCCCGCGCGATGGGTAAGAAGGAAATTATCACGGTGAAGGCGTTGCAGCTCGCGTTGTCAAATGGCCTTGAGAGCACGCACAATTCATGGGACGGCAGTTACTTCCACACGGCCCGTATCGCGGCAAAGCGCGCCTATGATGAAGCGGGCATTAAACGCCCACGTGAGCAAGTCTCGATGATGGAAGTGCATGACTGCTTTTCGATTACCGAGCTTGTGACCATGGAGGATTTGTTCATCAGCGAAGAAGGCCGGGCAGTATACGATGTGATGGACGGTTATTATGACGCCGATGGAAAGGTGCCCTGTCAAATCGACGGCGGGCTGAAATGCTTCGGCCATCCCATTGGCGCCAGTGGCCTTCGAATGCTCTACGAAATGTATTTGCAGCTCCAGGGCCGCGCTGGTACGCGGCAACTCAAGAACCCGAATATCGGTCTAACTCACAATCTAGGCGGTTCACCTTCGATGAATGTGTGTTCGGTAGCAATAATTGGTGCGCATGGCGCGTAAGCTCGCTAAGGCGCGGTGAGATCTCCATTGGGCGTACTGCCTTCATCTGCTGGCGGCTCGGACAGGCTCCCTTGTGCCAGGAATGACTTTATTCGCCGTTCTACATTGTCCGAAATATCGGCATAAAAGGGATTTACGTTTGACGGAAAAAGCTCCTGATATCGCGGCCCCGCCCATAAAAATATCGGATCGGGCGCAATGTCTGTGAATAGCAACCCGTTCCAGCAGTCTGCGGACGTCAATGCGCGTGTGATGGTTGTGCTCCGGGTGCCAAAATCCGGCAAGGTCGCAGCGCCCAAATTCATATCAGGAGTTCCTGCGCGCCCCGAGACTGTCCAGGTCAGCGGGTTGACACAGGCCAGCTCGCGGCCACGGGTGGCGTCCCAGCCGCCTCCGGGTCTCCACACAAGCGCGTTCTGCCGTGGTAGGTCTCCACGCGTGTGTTGTGTGGTGGAATGCCAAACAACGATGCAGCCAATCTGGTCTGGAGAATCGCAAAGCGGAGTTGCCTTTGCCATTGATCTTGTAAGCTCAACGGGGATGGCAATTTCCAGCAAATACCCCGCAAGCAGCCGATTGCGCTCAGATGGGTCGAGTTCCGAAATGAGCCGGAATCCATAAAGAGCACCCTGCCCATATCCAGCAACAATAAACGGCCGGCCATCATTGAGCTGATCCAAAAACAACCGGAATGCTTTGCTCACATCGTCAAATGCCAATTCACGAGCCGAGCGCCCGTCCTCGCTGCTCCCCATGAAACTGTAGGGTGCGGCTTGCCTGTAGAGCGGCATATACAAATTCGCCGCTGAGGAAAACGGCGCCACATAGAGCGGCCGGATTATCCGGGTTAAGCGCTCGCGGACTGACGCGTTTTTAATCGGTGCGTTCCAATATTCACTCGAAAAATAGACAGTTGGGTAAATGAAGAACACATCGACAGATTTGGCGGCCACACTTGGTTGGGCAGCCCAAGCTGAACGCAGCGCGTAGTTTGGTGCCGTAGCCTGCGCGCCTTCCCCAAAATTGCGGTTCGGATTGAGCGTATATCGAATGATGTTGTCGCGCGCAGCATACGCCGACAGCCCGCCGAGAATGACAACGGCGAGCAATCCCAACAAGCCAAACTGAAGATTGCGCCCTCTGGCCGCCATGTTGCCACCGAATCCAAGCCGGACAACTTCGTATCACGGCCACGTGCAGTAGCTGCCCTTGCGCATCATTCAGCTGCGGATCGTGGTCAGACTGCAACAGGTTAATCCGTGCGGCGATGCGGCGAATGCAATAGTCCGGAGTAATTCGGCTGATCGATTGCAACCTTCGCGAGTGTGGTCAGCGTTAGATGCTGGCTCAATCCAGCGTCATCAATCGCAAGTTCGTTGGTACGAAGCCTCCGGCAGAGTTCTCGATTGAGCTCAAGAAGGCTTCCCTTTCGCTGCAACAATTGCTCCAGCCGCAACTGCGCTTCGACGTTTGCGCGGTCGCCCTGATCGAGCTCCCGGACAATGATCGCAATAGCATTCGCTGCGACGCGCGCGTGAAAGGCTGTACGGCCTGTGAGCTCCGGCATCGCGTGCTTCTCTATGAATTCACGCACAGCAGTCAGAATTTCGGTTGCCGAAGGTTGATCCATCATGGCGTAGCGGCCTTGGGATACAGCAGATTGACCAGATCAATTTCAGTCTCCGATGAGCGCCGGCCGATCGCCGCACGTTCAACGCTGCGGTCCGATCCAAGTGCAAAGGCTTGATACATCGTCATGCACATGATGCCCCACTTAAGCGTGCCAAAAACCTCCCAGAATTTAACGCGCTCAGCCGTCATGCCGGCGCCTCCTGCTCCCGCGTAACCTGACAGCAACTCGCTGACGTCTCCAAACCCGCCGACAACTTTGTGAGTTTCGCCAAATCGCCAGGAGTTAACGCAGATCCAGCCCAGATCTTCGGCAGGGTCCCCGATATGCGTCAACTCCCAGTCCAATACGGCGCGGACCCCATCCTGGCCAACCATCAGATTTCCATTTCGGAAATCCCCATGGACAAGGGTGAGGTCGCGGGGTTCCGGAATTCGCCCTTCAAGCCACTTGAACGCTGCTTCAAAAACCGGATGAGGAAAGTCATATCCGTCGTAAATGCCGCGATACTGTGCGACCTGCGCCTTGGGAGTTACGACTCTGAGGTCACTAAGCTGAGATATTCCAATCCCGTGAACAAGCGCCAGAATTTCACCGCATTGCCGGGCCAGCCTAGGCCGGGCCGCCGCATACTCGGGGTCGCGCAGAATTTTGCGAGCGATGGTTTCGCCTTCGATCCGGCCCATGATGTACCCCGGACCAAGCTCATCGGAGTCTTGCAGAACATAGGGTACCGGCGGAACCGGCACGCGGGCCGCCTCCGCCAATCGAATGACGCGCGCTTCGGTTGCCAAGCTGACCGCCGTAGCAGACCTTGGTACTAACGCTCCCCCTGGTGCCCGGCGCAGAACCAGCGGTCTAATACTATCGCCCGTCAGCGCATCAAACGACCACGTCTCCTGGCTTGCCCCGCCCGACAGCCGGTGAAGATTTGCAATGGCACTTACATCAACCATAGCCCGTTGTATGGCGGCGTTGAGTGCGGGTACGAAACTGGGTTGCGGTGCAGACATCATCCCAAGATTGCGCTGACGGGGTGGACGGCGTCAATGCACGAGTTGACTAAAAAAAGAGGAGCCAAAGGCCTTGCAGTACCGAGATGGCCCCAACGCAAAGGACTATGCTCTGGGTCCAACGCCGGAAATTTTCATTGGTCAATTTTTCAAGCACTGGACCCGCCAGCGTGGTCCCCGCAATCGCAGCAAGGATTGCCGCCCCATAAACATCCGCACCAAGATCGGGAACGAGAGATAGCAACACCCCATAATATCCCACCTTCATCGTGTGGCTGATCGCCTGCGTCGCGGCCTTTGTCGCCACAACCGCGCGCCGGTCCATCTGTGAACGGACAAAAAACGTGTCGAGCAAGGGGCCCGCGACCCCAGCGACGAGCTGAAGTCCAGCGACCAGGAATCCGCAAACAATTGCGTGTGATCGCTTTGTCGCGTCGAGAGCCAAGCGTTCGGGAAGCATCAGCGCCCCATAGGGCATGAGACCCAACGAAATGAGCATCACGGGTTTTTCGGGGACATACGCGATCGCCACAGGAACGATAAGCGCCGGAAACGCACCTATGCAATAATATGCGATGATACGCCAATCGATCCATTGACGCCAAATAACCGCACGCCATCCATTTGAAAAAAACTGTGTGACACCGTGCAGTATCATTGCCGCTGGTACCGGCAACAAGACACCGAGTATCAGCATCAGGACAAGCCCGCCGGCCATCCCGAAAATGCCGGAGATTACCGAGGTTGCGACAACGACGGCACCAACCAAAATGCTGAGGGGAATTGCAGCCAGCATAATATCAACCCGACCTCATGGTTCGGACTGCGTCATCGCGTTCAAACAAATAGAGCAACACGCGCAGCGCTTCGCCCCGGCTGGTTTCAAGGTATGGATCGCGTGCCAGGATAAGCCGCGCATCGTCGCTGGCCGCTGCAACAAGGTCCCCATGCATCGACAGATCGGCGAGCCGGAAATCAGGCAAGCCAGACTGTCTTTCTCCCAATAGTTCACCCGCCCCACGAAGCCGCAAATCTTCCTCCGCAATATCGAAACCGTCTTCAGTGTTGCGCAGACAATCAAGACGTGCACGAGCAGTTTCACCCAGTGGTGACTGGTAAAGCAGCAAGCAGGTAGAGGCCTTTTCTCCGCGCCCCACGCGGCCGCGAAGTTGATGCAATTGCGCCAGCCCAAAGCGTTCCGCGTGTTCAATCACAATGATCGTGGCGTCCGGTACATCGACGCCCACCTCGATCACCGTCGTTGCCACCAGGATGTTCGCCACTCCGGACCGGAAGGCCTCGATTGCCTCGTCTTTCTCGGCCGGCTTCATTCGCCCGTGAATCAGGCGGACTTTGTCTCCAAATATCGCCTTCAATACATTGAACCGCTCTTCTGCGGCTGTGAGATCCAAGTCTTCATTTTCCTCGACCAAAGGGCACACCCAAAATGATCGCTCTCCTTGCGCCACAGCGCGCCCAATTCCATTCACGACTTCGTCAAGGCGCTCCAACGGGATGGCACGGGTAGCGATGGCTTTGCGCCCGGCAGGCTTCTCCCTCAGCCTGGACATGTCCAGATCGCCATACGCCGTCAACGCCAGCGTGCGCGGGATAGGCGTCGCGGTCATCACTAGAATATCGGCAGGCTGGTGTCCTTTGCCGGACAGTGTCAAACGCTGGTGCACACCAAAGCGGTGCTGCTCATCAACGACAACCAGGCCCAGATCATTGAACACCACGGTCTCGGAGATCAACGCGTGTGTTCCGATTAGTATACCGAGTGAGCCTGACTGCAAGCGCTGCAGAATGTCATCTCGCTCACGCCCACGCTCGCGCCCAGTCAATAACGCGAGCGAAACGCCGGCCGCTTCCGCTAACGGAGCAAGCGAGGCGCGGTGTTGCCTGGCCAACACCTCCGTGGGAGCCATCAGCGCCGCTTGCGCACCGCACTCGATCGCGGTCAACATGGCGAGGAAAGCCACCACCGTTTTTCCGGCACCAACATCACCTTGAAGCATACGCAGCATGCGTTGGCTGGAAGCCATATCGGCGGAAATTTCCGACAACGCTTCTTCCTGCGACCGCGTAAGCGTGAAGTGTAGAGCCGCGAGCGCACGCGCACGCAAGCGTCCATCACCTTTTAGGCTGCGCCCGTTGACATTCCGCATTCCGGCGCGAGCCAACACCAACGCCAGCTGGCTTGCCAGAAGTTCATCAAATGCCAGCCGCCGGCGCTCAGGCGAGTTTGCGTCCAGATCCGTCAGCGTCTTCGGCGTATGAAATTTCACCAGTGCGCTGCGCCAGCCCGGCCATCCCTGTTTGCGCAGCCACGCATCATCTTGCCATTCCGGCAAGTCAGGTGCTTTTTCCACCGCGCCGGCAACCGACCGCGTCAGAGTCCGCGGCGGAAGCCCTTCCGTGCCGCCATAGACGGGCTCAATCACCGGCGCCGCCGCAAACGCCTTTTCGTCCAGCACCCGTTCGGGATGTGGCATTTGCGGGCGGCCATCATAGCGCTCGACCTTGCCACTCACATAGCGAGTGTGTCCTGCAGGAAGAGCTGCCTTCAAGTAATCCTTGTGTCCCCTGAAAAAAACAAGATCAATAAAACCCGTCTCGTCGCTCGCCCTGACTTTATAGGGCATTCCAGCGCGATGCGGCGGCGTATGCTCCACAATCGTCAGTGTCAGCGTCACGACTTCGCCGTCCGGGGCGCTGACGACGGTTTCCTTTCGGCTCCAGTCGTGCAGTGAAACCGGCTTGTGCCATAGCAGATCAACCAAGCGCGGTCCTGCCAACTTCGCAATCAGTTTCGCAAAGCGCGGCCCGATCCCCGACAACGTCGCGACATCGGCAAAAAGCGAAAAGAGAATCTCAGGGCGCACGCAAATCGCCGATAATTGCCTCAATATAATTCGTGACGATGGAGACATGCCCTTCGTCGTCGGGAAACGTGCCGCGCGCATTGGGAATATGCTTGGCATAGTACTTTCCGATCGACACCGGAACCTGCGCATCGTGTTTACCGTGCCAGACTGAGACCGGGACTCGAATATCCGGCAGTGCAAAGGGCCAAAGTTCGCCATAGATGCGTGCATCCGAGGATGCCCCCTTCACCGATGCCCTCAACCCTTCGCGGAAGCTCATCAGCAGCATGCGCAGAAACTCAGGCGTCATCGCTTCAATGTCCTTCGAGGCGCGCGGCATCCTGAGCTTGATTCGCTCAAAGTGCTTCTCTGCGGCGGGATTGCGGATCAGCGCTCTGGCGACATTCATCAGCACGGCGGAACGCAACGGCCTTTGCCCCAAATTTAGCAGAAAGCCTACGCGGTTGCCCCCCATGCCCGGGGCCTCAGGCGGCCCCAGCCCCGCGACGATCGCGACTTTCGTCAATCGCGCCTTCAGATAATAGGCGCAAGCCGCCGCATAAGGTCCGCCGCCTGACATGCCAACGACGGCGAATCTGTTGAAACCCAAATGATCGGCCAAGTCCTCGATATCGCGCGGCCAGTCCGAAAGCTTACGCCCGCGTGACGGGTCCGACAAACCATAGCCCGGACGATCCACGCCGATCATTTGAACGTTGGGAATATTGAAGAACCCGGCCTCAAGCCGTGAACCAGGCCAGCCGTGAAAATAGAACACCGGCAGAGCACCGGGCGAGCCGAACTGCGCATACCCCAAACGCCGCCCGTCTCTGAGCTTTACGACTTGCATAATACGCGCCAGTACCCCATCGAGCTTGGTACGAGACAAAGGGATGGGAGCATTCATATTCATAAAGAAAATCCCTTGGGAGCGAACACTTTATATAGGGTGGCTCGTCAAGTGTTTCCAGTCGGAAACCCTGGCACAAATAGACGCCGCCCCCTATACGAGACTCATGGAAATCGACCCTGAACATCGTCGCAAGCGCATTCGGTTCCGTGCCTGGCACCGCGGCATGAAAGAGGTTGACTTGGTTCTTGGCCCTTTCGCGGACGCCCACCTCGAACAGCTTGACGAAACAGCATTGGCGGACTTCGAAATCCTGCTTAATGTTCCCGATCAAGACCTCTATGACTGGTTGTGCGAGCGTCGCACGCCACCCGGCCACTATCGCACGAAACTGTATGAGCAAATTCACGACTTTAGCCGGCGCACCCGAGGGCTATGACGCTTTTCTGATCGCTCAGGCGGTCAAGAAATCCGGCAGCCTGCACCTCCACATCGCCCGCGATGAACCGCGCATGGCCGCATTGGCCGAGGCGTTGAAATTCTATGAGCCCACCCTGACCGTTCTCCAGTTCCCCGGCTGGGACTGCCTTCCCTACGACCGCGTTTCCCCGAAGCCTGAGATCGTGGCTGAACGCATGGCGACCCTGGCCGCGCTCTCGGTGCCCACGAGCGGCCCCCGGGTCGTCGTTGCAACGGTCAGCGCCGCTTTGCAGCGCGTTCCCCCACGCGATGCGATTGCCAACGCCTGCTTCGTCGCCGCAAAAGGCGGAACGGTCAAAGTCGATGACCTCCTGTCGTTTCTCGCCCGCAACGGCTTCAACCGCGCAGGCGCGGTGGTTGAGCCAGGCGACTTTGCCGTGCGTGGCGGCATCATCGATATCTTTCCGCCTGGCCTGGATACGCCAGTACGATTGGACATGTTTGGCGACACCCTGGAGTCAATCCGCCAGTTCGATGCCGAAAGCCAAACCTCAATTAGCGAAATT
Source organism: Alphaproteobacteria bacterium (assembly GCA_034440175.1). GTDB lineage: Bacteria > Pseudomonadota > Alphaproteobacteria > Micropepsales > Micropepsaceae > SZUA-430. The sequence goes on along the minus strand of JAWXBO010000190.1, from coordinate 18,638 downwards.
AGCACCGTCTCACTCACCCCGGTGAGCGAAGTGCCGATGGACAAAGACTCCATCCAACGATTTCGCTCCGGTTACATTGCGGCCTTCGGCACAGTCCTGGGCGACGACCCGCTTTATGAGGCCGTCAGCGCCGCCCGCAAGCATCACGGCATGGAACACTGGTTGCCTCTTTTTCACCCTAGGCTTGAGACTCTGTTCGACTATACCGGCCAGGCGCCGGTAACACTGGATCATCAGGTTGAAGAGTCTCACGTCGCCCGTATTGCATTGATCACCGACTACTACGAAGCGCGCGTCGCCGCCCGCCAGGACACCAAAGGTGTGATGAAGGGGATGGTGCCGCCCTACAAACCCCTGGCGCCGGACACGCTCTACCTGAACGAAGTTGACTGGGCCGCCGCCCTCAAAGCGCGCGAGAGCCAACAATTCTCACCCTTCAAGCCGGTGGAACTTTCCGGCCAGCATGACGCCGGTGCGGTGCGAGGCCGCGACTTTGCCCCCGAGCGCATCGCCGCATCCAAGAACGTCTTTGATAGCGTCGCCGCCGCAATGAACGCGCTCAAGACTAAAGACAAGCGCGTCGTCATCGCCTGCTGGACGGCGGGCTCGGCTGACCGCATGGGCGGGGTGCTGTCCGACCATGGTGTCACCCCGATAACGCTGGCCGTCAACTGGGCCGAAGTCCAAAAGCTGCATCCCAGTGCCGTCGCCGTCGTGGTCCTGGGGCTCGAAGCCGGATTCGAGACCGCCAACCTTGCTGTCTTCTCCGAACAAGACATCCTTGGCGACCGCCTGGTTCGCCGGCACTCGCGCCAAAAACGTGCCGCGAACTTCATCATCGAAGCCGCAGCCCTCAACACCAACGATCTTGTCGTCCATGTTGATCACGGTATCGCCCGCTATTTGGGACTCAAGACCATCGAAGCCGCTGGCGCACCGCACGACTGCCTCGAGCTTCAGTATGATGGCGGCAAGCTTTTCCTGCCGGTCGAAAACATCGAACTCCTGTCCCGTTACGGCGCCGACGACGAAGGCGCAGTGCTTGATCGCCTCGGCGGGGCAGGGTGGCAAACCCGCAAGGCCAAGCTCAAGAACCGCATCCGCGACATGGCCGAGCAGCTGATCAAAGTTGCCGCCGAGCGCCAGCTGCGCGACGGCCCCGTCATCGACGCGCCGGAAGGCGTCTACGAAGAGTTCTGCGCCCGCTTCCCCTATGGCGAAACCGAAGACCAGGAGAAGGCCATCGGCGACGTCATGGAAGACCTGACCAAAGGTCTGCCGATGGATCGCCTGATCTGCGGCGACGTCGGCTTCGGCAAGACCGAAGTGGCCTTGCGCGCAGCATTCGTCGTCGCCATGACCGGCAGGCAAGTCGCCGTTGTCGTGCCCACGACGTTGCTTTCGCGCCAGCATTTCAAGACCTTCACAACGCGCTTTGCAGGCTTTCCCATTCGCATCCAGCAACTCTCGCGCATGGTCAGTCCGAAAGAGGCCAGCGAGACTCGCGCAGCTCTGGCGGTAGGCAAGGTCGATATCGTCATTGGCACCCACGCTCTGTTGGCCAAGTCGATCGAGTTCCGCGACCTCGGTCTTCTTGTCGTCGACGAAGAGCAGCATTTCGGCGTCGGCCACAAAGAGCGCCTGAAACAATTGCGCGCCGAGGTTCATGTGTTGACCCTGACCGCGACCCCCATCCCGCGCACGCTTCAACTGGCACTATCGGGTGTCAAGGAAATGTCGATCATCGCCACTCCGCCCGTCGACCGGCTCGCCGTGCGCACCTTTATCTCGCCCTTCGACCCGGTCACCTTGCGCGAAGCCTTGCTGCGCGAACACTACCGTGGCGGCCAAAGCTTTTATGTATGTCCCCGAATCTCCGATCTCGCTGACGCCGAGGATTTCCTCAAGACCATGGTGCCCGAAGTCAAGTTCGCAATTGCTCACGGCCAAATGGCGCCTACCCGGCTCGAGGACATCATGTCGTCATTTTACGAAGGCAGGTTCGATGTTCTGGTCTCAACCACCATCGTCGAAAGCGGTCTCGATATTCCAACCGCCAACACCCTGATCGTTCATCGCTCGCATGTCTTCGGCTTGGCCCAGCTTTATCAACTGCGCGGCCGCATCGGCCGTTCCAAGGCCCGCGCCTTCGCCTATTTCACCGTGCCCCCGGATCTTAAGCTCACCGATAACGCCGACCGGCGCCTGAAAGTGTTGCAGTCGCTGGATTCGCTCGGCGCCGGTTTCACCCTTGCCAGCCACGACCTGGACATCAGGGGCGCAGGCAACCTCCTCGGCGAAGAGCAATCCGGCGAGGTGCGCGAAGTCGGCATCGAGCTTTACCAGGACATGCTGGAAGAAGCCGTCGCCAGCCTGCGTGGCACCTTGCCCGAAAGAGACGAAACCTGGTCGCCGCAAATCAATCTGGGTTCGGCCGTTTTGATCCCGGAGAGTTATGTGACTGACCTCAACTTGCGCCTGGCCCTCTACCGCCGCCTTTCGACCCTCGACAGTGAGCAAGCCATTGAATCTTTCGCCGCCGAACTTATTGATCGTTTCGGCCCGTTGCCCGAGGAGGCGAAAACACTTCTGAAAATCGTTTCGATCAAACGCCTCTGCCGCATCGCCCAGGTCGAGAAGATCGACGCAGGACCCAAGGGCGCCACCATCAGCTTCCGCAACAACGCTTTCCCCGAGCCGGTGAAACTCGTCGCCTGGATCGCCACCAACTCCAAAACCGCCAAAGTAAGGCCAGACCAGAAACTCGTCATCATGCGCGACTGGCCAAGTCCCGAGGAGCGCCTAGTTGGCGCCGCACAAACGCTTTCCAAGCTGGCCGAATTGGCGGCCTGAAGGACTGTCACCCGAGTGTTTCACGCTGTGTCACCTTTGGTGACAGTTTGTGAAATTATTTGAAAAATTATCGCTTGTTTTCTCCCATTTTTTCTCCGGACACGTGACACGGACGACTATAGTTTGACTCTCTATGTTTCACGGGAAGACGGAGGGATAAAACCCACTCCGAGGACAACATGAAAAGCTGAACAGCAAGGCCAAAACCTCAAATCAATCAACAACATATGCCTTTCACGTGGTTGTTCATCCACATGAAAAACAAGTCGTTAGAGACCCAGCCCTGAGCAAGCGCCACAAAAAGCAGCGCACCAAGTGTGAACATAATAGGAACAATTTAGGCGCCAAGTCAATTGCGAAATTGCCGGGCTTGTGACGAGCGCGATGTGTTGCGACAAGTCAAAACTTCAGGCTGCGGGTATAAAATTGCTACTAAGCGGGCCAAATCAACCTTAGGCTAACCAAGCACACGGGCCCAGCGGCGCCCCGATCCGTTAGGCGGCGCCAGTTAATCGAATAGCGACTAGCCACGGCGCATACTTGCCCCAAGGCTTATGGGGCGCGCGCGGGGAGCACATGTCACACTACGATGTCATCGTTATCGGCAGCGGTCCGGCTGGACGGCGCGCGGCCATTCAAGCGGCGAAGTTCAAAAAGAAGGTGCTCGTCGTCGAGCGTGGGTTTCGCGTCGGCGGCGTCTGCGTGCATACGGGGACCATTCCATCGAAAACGCTACGCGAAACCGTGCTCAATCTGTCGGGCTGGCGAGAGCGCGGTTTTTACGGGCGCGCCTATCGCGTCAAACACGACATATCTGCGGATGATCTCAAGCGCCGCCTGTCGATCACCCTCGATCACGAGGTCGAAATCCTGGAACATCAGTTCGCTCGCAACATGGTCGAACGCGTCACCGGCACTGCCAGTTTCATCGATGCCTATCGCATCAAGGTGACCGAGGAAAGCGGCAAGGTCGAACAGTTTTCCGCCTATCGCGTCATCTTGGCGGTGGGCACCGTGCCTCACAGGCCCGGCGACGTGCCCTTCGACGGCGAGGCTGTCGTCGATCCCGACGAAATTCTGGATATCAAGCGTCTACCGCGCAGCCTGACCGTGATCGGCGCCGGTGTCATCGGCATCGAATACGCGACGATATTTTCAGCTCTAGACGTGAAAGTCACGGTGGTCGATCCGGCGGAGTCGATCTTGCCCTTTGTTGATCAGGAACTCATCGACGAGTTCGTACACGACTTGCGCGACCGGGGCATGACCTTGCGCATGAAGAGCAAAATGACCCGCATAGAACGAGCGGGCCCGCAATCGTGCATCGTCTACTTGGAGGACGGACGCCAAATCCATTCCGAAATGGTGTTGTTTGCTGCAGGCCGCCAAGGGGCGACGGAAGCTCTCAACCTGAAAGCGGCGGGTCTGGCATGCGATAAGCGCGGACGTTTGACGGTTGACAAAGCGACATATCAAACCGAAGTGCCGCACATCTATGCCGCCGGCGACATCATCGGCTTCCCCAGCCTGGCGTCGGCGTCGATGGAGCAGGGCCGGATGGCGGCCTGTCATGCGTTCGGAGAAACGGCGCACGCGGCACCCGAGTTTTTCCCCTATGGCATTTATTCGGTCCCCGAGATTTCAACCATCGGCATGACTGAAGAGCAAGCCCGAGAGCGCAAAATCCCATTCGAGTGCGGCGTCGCGCGCTTCCGCGAGACCTCGCGTGGCCATATCATGGGGTTGAGTTCCGGTTTCATGAAAATGATCTTTGCTATCGAGACGCGCCGGTTGTTGGGTGTCCATATCGTTGGTGAAGGCGCGACTGAGTTGATCCATATCGGCCAAGCGGTGCTCAATCTGGGAGGTACACTCGACTATTTTGTCGAGAACACGTTCAACTACCCCACACTTGCAGAGGCATACAAAATCTCAGCCCTAGACGCGTGGAATCGCATGCCCCGTCTGCAACCCAGCCTCGCGGCAATTGCAGAATTGCGCCAGCGCGCAGCCTCTGCGTAGTTACTCGGCCGCTTCCTTCTGATCGACCTGCCAAGTGATGGGTGTGCCGTCGGAGTTCAGGAACTCGCTGCGGGTCGCATCTTGTGGCGGTGGCGTGCCGGTGCGCTGTTTGAACAAAGTCATGCATTGCTCAAGCAAATGGCCCAAGTGCCAGAACTCCAACTGGCCCTTATCCGAAAAGAATCCGTTGTGCCGCGACGTCGAAGGCGGATGAATGGAGACGAGAAGGCCAAAGTCGGCATTGAATGCATGCCGACAGCCGGCAAGGTCGCGCACATCCTGCATGCCCGGACTTGTGTCCAGATGCTTGCACTGAACAATGGCACTGCCGTCTTTGCCGTTGGCGAACATATCGACGCCAAAGTCATTTGCGCGCTGATTGAGTTTCACTTCCCATCCCCAGGCCGCAAAGAGTTTTGCAACTTCCTGAGAGAACACGGCCGTCGGCGTTGAGCCTTTGGCTTTGGCAATCGCATGAATTTCGTCGCGCCAGAATGCCGTCGTTGTGCGCGCTCGCAAATCTTCATGCCATTCAGTTTTTGCTGCGGCGAAAGCTTCCCGCTGCCGCATAATTTTGAGGCTTTGTGTGTGTTTCCTCGTTGCATTCAAGTGGATGCCGGTCTGCACAACAGCCGTTAGCGCACCTAAAATCAATGAGGTGCCGAGATACGCCGCCCATTCAAACCGCGGTAGTGCCGCAAGTGAAAACACGTCGGGATTCAGGAAATCAAAGTTGCCAACAAGATAGAAGTAGAGACCCACAAAAGCGGTCGCGGGCACAAGAAAGGCTGAAACAAAACGCCACGGATACTCGACCAGCTGAGCCCTGGAGGCCTCACGCTCGGCGTCAAGTTTGCCATCGTCGAAATCGCCTTCGCCCAGTCCAAATTCCTGCGCAACCGGTTGTTCCCGCGTCCACGGATTGGGACCCAAGGCATCTGAGCTCGATAATTTCAGCATTCCGTTGGAAACGAAGGTTTCCGCCGGAAAAGACACTACATCGCCCACAGACACGCCCCCTCAAGCGCAAGTGCTCAATATGTATTCGGTCCGGTTAGATTGTCATTTTGCTAAAGGCATGTGCAGTGCAGGAAGGACACGAATGCAACGGAATTTAAGGATTAGTGACACCCGCACGGTTAATGCCAGATTTGCCCGCCAAAGCGCGCCACATTGACTAAGTGTGCCCTCACGCGCACACCTTGCCGCCATGGATACCGCCACCCAACTATTTCGCCGGGCAAAGCCGGGCCGTTCCGCGCCATTCCTCCCGATGTCGCGGGCAGAAATGCAAGCGCTGGGCTGGGACGAGTGCGACGTGATCGTCGTCACCGGCGATGCCTATGTCGATCACCCCAGCTTCGGCATGGCGATCATCGGCCGCTTGCTCGAGGCACAAGGCTTTCGCGTCGGCATTATCGCGCAACCGGACTGGCAAAGCGCAGAACCCTTCAAAATTTTGGGGCGTCCCCGACTATTTTTTGGCGTCACCGGCGGCAACATGGACTCCATGGTCAACCGTTACACGTCGGACCGCCGTCTCAGGCACAACGACAATTACTCACCGGGCGGGGAGGGCGGCAAGCGCCCGGATCGCAGTACAATCGTCTATGCGCAGCGCTGCCGGGAAGCCTATCGCGACGTTCCCATTGTGCTGGGCGGCATTGAGGCTTCACTGCGCCGGATTGCTCACTACGACTACTGGTCGGAAAAAGTGCGTCGCTCGATCTTGGCCGACGCGAAAGCGGATATTCTGCTCTTTGGAAATGCCGAACGCGCGATTGTAGACGTCGCACTGCGCCTGGCCCAAGGCGAAAAGCCAGTCGATCTTGATGACATTCGTGGCGTCGCCTTGATGAAATCAAACGTGCCGGACGGCTGGACCGAAGCGCTTGCCAACGACATTGACAGTCCCGACGAAGGCGCGCGTCTCTCGCACGAGCAGACTGTGGTTCGCTTGCCGTCTCTCGAGCAAGTCTTGGACGACAAAGATGCCTATGCGCGCGCCTCTCGTGTTCTGCATCGTGAAAGCAATCCCGGCAACGCCCGCGCCCTGGTGCAGCGCCATGGGGATCGCGAATTGTGGCTCACACCGCCACCCATTCCGCTGGAAACCCACGAAATGGATGCGGTGTACGAGCTTCCATACGCACGCGGACCCCATCCCTCCTACGGCGACGCAAAAATCCCCGCCTGGGAGATGATCAGGTTCTCAGTCACCATCATGCGCGGTTGTTTTGGCGGTTGCACGTTCTGTTCGATTACCGAACACGAGGGCCGCATCATACAGAACCGTTCGGAAGGTTCGGTCCTGAGCGAAATCGAAAAGATCCGCGACAAAACTAAAGGCTTCACCGGCGTCATTTCCGATGTCGGCGGCCCGACAGCAAACATGTATCGGATGGCGTGCAAGGATCCGAAAATCGAATCCGCCTGCCGCAGGCCGTCTTGCGTCTATCCCGGAATTTGTCCGAACCTCAACACCAGTCACGATGCTCTCATCAGCCTGTACCGCAAGGCCCGCGAGTTGCCCGGCGTGAAAAAAGTGATGGTGGCCTCAGGCGTGCGCTATGACTTGGCCGTCGAAAGTCCGGAATATGTCGAGGAACTTGTCACGCATCACGTCGGCGGTTACTTGAAAATCGCGCCGGAGCACACCGAAGATGGTCCACTGGCAAAAATGATGAAGCCCGGGATCGGCACGTACGACCGCTTCAAGGAAATGTTCGATGCTGCTGCGGCAAAGGCCGGCAAGAAGTATTTCCTGATCCCCTATTTCATCGCAGCCCATCCAGGCACCACCGACGAAGACATGATGCACTTGGCGTTGTGGCTGAAGAAAAACCGCTACCGTGCCGACCAGGTGCAGACGTTCCTGCCCTCACCAATGGCCAGCGCCACCGCGATGTATCACACCGGTGTCAATACGCTGCGCGCTGTGCGCCGCGGTGCGACGGATAAAGTCGTCAGTGCCACCGGCTTGCGGCAGCGCCGGCTGCACAAAGCATTTCTGCGTTACCACGATCCGGAAAACTGGCCTGTGTTGCGTGATGCGCTCAAAGCCATGGGCCGCGCCGATTTGATTGGACCCGCCAAACATCACCTGATCCCCGCGACACAGCCAATGGGCGCCGGATTGAAATCCGAACCAGCCGCGCGTAAGTTTACGACCAAAGGTATCTATAAGCGTTCCCGATAGGTCAGAGGTACAGGTCTATGCGTTGGCTGCGTCGCTTGTTTGTGTTTCTGGCTATACTCGGGTTGACAGCAGCGGGTTACGCTTGGCGGGCTGGTATCGAATTTGGACCCCGGCCACCCAGCTCACTGATGCAAGTGGAAATCGGAAGCGACATTAAGTTCGTTGAAGCGAACGCCATCCGCTTCGCATACATAGAAGAGGGGCAGGGACCGCTGATCCTGTTGTTCCATGGCTATCCCGAGACGGCGCGCTCGTGGAAGATTGTTCAGCACCGGCTCGCCACGGCAGGCTATCGCGTCGTCGCGCCCTACATGCGCGGCTATCCACCGACAGCCTTTGCACACGACTATTCCGTACCAGCACTTGGGCAAGACATTGTTTCGTTGATCGACGCCTTGGGCGCGAAAAGCGCAATCGTCATTGGCCATGACTGGGGCGCCTCGGCCGCCTACGCGGCGGCGGCTAATGCACCTGAAAAAATCACAAAGCTTGTCGCAATCGCGCTGCCGCATGCGCGTGCGTTTGTGGGCGACCCCAGCATCTTTCTCGACGCACCGCATTTTCTATACTACCAATTGCCATGGGCCGAACGGCTGGTCTGGAGCAACGACTTCGCACATATCAAACGCCTCTATCGCGAATGGGCGCCCAGTTACGATCCGCCGCACGAAGTTCTTGCCGACATCAAGGCCACATTGAGAACGCCCGGCGCAACGCAAAGCACGCTCGACTATTATTGGACTGTGTTCCGCACCGATCCCAAAGTGGCGCAAGCCTCAGCCGCCAAATCGATTGTCGTACCTACGCTCGTGATTGCCGGCGCCGAGGATGGCCCCGTCGATCAAGCGCAATATGAAAAGGCGCGCGGTGCGTTCGCGGGTGTATATACATATGTGGAGCTGAAAGGTGTCGGACATTTTCCACAACTTGAAGCACCCGACAGGACCGCAGATGTGATCGTCTCCTTCATCGGAGCGCCGCATTAACCCGCAGTCAATGCTACTCAGCCTGTTGCAACAGCGCTTTCGGCATCGGAAATCGCCCTGTCAATGATCTGTGCCAGTGTTTCTGCATCTTCGGCGCCGGTAATGAGTGTCTTGCCGCCCATAAAAAAGCTGGGGACGCCTTGAACACCAAATTTTCGCGCCATGGAATCCTGCTGCTCGACGGATTCGATATCAGTGTCCGAACTCAGAAGCTCTTCGACCAGTTCACCGTCCATGCCGGCGTCGTCGCCGATCTGAGCCAGTATCTTGATCTGACCGATGTCCAGGCCATCGACAAAATAGCCCCGAAACAGCCCTTCTACAATTTCATCTTGTACGCCAAGCGAGTGAGCCCAGCGGATGAGCCGATGGGCATTGATCGTATTGGGTGTGCGTGTAATTTTGTCGAATGCAAATGTAATGCCTTCAGATTCACCGGCCTGCAACAGCGCCGTTTGAATGGGCTTCACCCGTTCAGACGAGCCGAACTTTTTTTCGATATACGTCTTGCGGTCGTAGCCCTCGGGCGGCGTTGTGGGATCCAGTTGAAAAGGCCGCCAGCGAATTTCGAACGAAATATGCGGGCGAAGCCGCACGGCTCTTTCAAGGCGGCGCTTGCCAATGTAGCACCAGGGACAGACAGGATCTGAGATGACGTCGATTTGCATGGTGCAAAGATACGCATGGAAGTGTGCAACAGAAAAGAATTTTTCTCAGGTGCGTCGATCACACGCGAGCGTTTAAGGATAGTTGTCCGCAACCTTTTTGAGTAACCCCAATGGCGACAAATATTAGCATTGATCTCAATGGTCAGACGGCTTTGATCACCGGAGCAACAAGCGGTTTCGGCGTCCGCTTCGCCGGAATTTTGAGCGCCGCGGGTGCAAAGGTGGTGCTGACCGGACGCCGGGAGGAAAGATTAATTGCTGTAAAAAATAAAATCGAAGCAAGTGGCGGTTGCGCAGTGGCGTTGCCCCTGGACGTCACTAACACCGCGAAAATCAAAGACTGTGTTGATGAAGCGGAGCACAGAGCCGGCCGCATTAGCATCCTCGTTAACAATGCGGGACTAAACATTCAGTCGAGCGTCACGGCTTTGCAGGAGCATGACTACGACACGATCATGGATACAAATGTGAAGGGCATGTTCTTCATGGCGCAAACTGTGGGTGCGCGAATGCTTCACCACAAAATTCAGGGCCGGATTGTTAACATTGCGTCGATTGGCGCCTTCAAGCCTCTGCCAGGCTTGACCGCGTACTCCATGTCAAAGGCGGCCGTCGCCATGATGACCAAAGGCATGGCCCGCGAATGGGCCAAAAATCACATTGCGGTAAATGCGATCTGCCCTGGGTTTATCAAGACCGAACTGAATAGCGATTGGTTCGAGACCGAAGGCGGGCAAAAACAAATCATGGGTTTTCCACGCCGCAGGGTCGGCACTGAATCCGACCTTGACGCAACTCTCTTGTTGCTGTGCTCCAGCCACGCAAACTTTATCACCGGCTCGCTGTTCACAATAGATGACGGTCAATTATTAACGTGAGGGTTACGGCGCCGCGAAACTCTGTGCGATCTCGTTGGACTCGCTGAGCACCCTGATTGTTTTGACATCGGCGGGCAGCGGATCAATCATGATCGATACCGAAACCGGCGTCAGGGCTTGAGTAGCCATACCCGAGGGCGGAGTACCAACAAGGGTAAAACTACGCATGCCCACTTCAGGTGCAAAAGTCTGCAGTGGTCGAAGTTCAATATTTTTCCATCCGCCAGTGCGGGCCGTGCCTTTTACGGTAATTGTGACTGCGAGTGGGTTTTTCCTCGTCACGGTGACATCAACACTTAAGACTTCATAAATCGTGCGTTGCTGCACACTGGCTGATGGCACAGGAGCCGGAGCGGGCGGTGCCGCTGCGGGCGGTTTCACCACTGGAGGGGTGGGCATCGGAGCCGGAGCTGGCTGAGGCACAGGGGCAGGGGCGACCGGAGCTGGAGGTGCAACCACTGGCGCCGGTGCGGGTACTGGGGCAGGCGCAACCACCGGCGCCGGTGCCGGTCTGACGGGCGTGACCGGTGGAGGAGGTGTCACCTCAGGCGGCACTGAAGGAACCGGATTGAAGTTCTCATCATCAGGCTCAGGCATTCCGTCGGCCAAAGTTGGTGCGAACTTGGCAACTATCAAAGAGGCAGCACAAGCCGTCACCGCGGCGATCACACGCAATTTCATCCCAATACTCCGTCATCCATTTGCGGGCGCGTTCCTGATGAACTAAACCCTACCCAGTTGCTATTTTTCTATTCAACTTTGGAGGCTTTGTCATGGGTCCACTTAAAGGCGTGAAGGTTATAGAGTTCGCAGGCATCGGACCCGGCCCGTTCTGCGCGATGCTCTTGAGTGATATGGGCGCAGAAGTTGTACGTATTGACCGTAAAGGAGGGCGCGGAGCCAACAAATTCGACATCACCAGCCGCGGGCGTCGCTCTCTTGCACTGGATTTAAAAAAACCCGAGGGCGTTGAAGTCGCACTCAAACTAATCGCCAAATCGGATGCATTGCTCGAAGGGTTTCGACCAGGAGTAATGGAAAAACTGGGTTTGGGTCCTGCGGAAGCGCTCCAGAGAAATGCAAAACTGGTCTATGGGCGCATGACCGGATGGGGACAAACGGGCCCTCTTTCATCCGCAGCTGGCCACGACATCAACTATATCGCCTTGACGGGAGCGCTCCACGCCATCGGCCGCAAGGGTGCAACGCCGGTGCCGCCGCTCAATCTCGTCGGCGACTTCGGCGGCGGCGCGCTTTATCTTGCCTTTGGTGTGGCGTGCGGATTGTTCGAAGCGAAAGGTTCAGGCAAGGGACAAATCATCGACTGCGCGATGACGGACGGTGCGGCGTCGCTGATGTCCATGTTCTACGGCTTCAAGGCGATGGGCATGTGGACCGACGCCAAAGGCGAAAACATGCTCGACGGCGGCGCTCACTTTTATGACACATACGAAACGTCGGATAGCAAATGGGTCTCGATCGGTTCCATCGAGCCGCAATTCTACGCACTGCTGCTCGAGAAAGCGGCGCTCACCGATCCCGAATTCCAATCCCAGATGGACCGCTCGAAATGGCCATCGCTCAAAGAAAAAATCGCGCGCGTGATCAGAACCAAATCGCGCAGCCAGTGGGACGCACTCATGGAAGGCACAGATGTGTGCTACGCGCCGGTGCTGTCATTGAGCGAAGCACCCAACCACCCGCACAACAAAGCACGCGGAACCTTCATCGAAATCGACGGCGTCATTCAACCCGCACCCGCACCACGCTTTAGCCGCACCAAGGTGGAAGTGCAGGGGCCGGCACCCACTTGCGGCGAACACAACGAGCAGGTGTTGAACGACTGGGGTTTCAACGCGGGCGAAATTGCCGCCTTGAAAACTGCCGGTGCGATTTAATGACAGCTCTACCCGGAACCACTGGCCGGCGACGCATCTATCTCATGCGCCACGGCCACGTTGACTACTTTGCGCGCGAAGTCCGCGAGGCCGGACACACCGATCTCGTGCCGTTGACGCTGCTTGGACGCGAGCAGGCTAAAGCCAGCGCCGGAGCGCTCGCACATGTCCGCTTTGATCGCGCGCTGTCTTCCGGTCTGCCGCGCACCATAGAAACAGCCGAGATCGTACTGGCAAATAACGCCGATGCCGCGCACCTGACTTTGGGCGTCGACGCCGGACTTGTCGAGATCAAGGGCGGAGGCGGGCTCGCGCGCGCCAAAAGCCGCGAGGAACTCGCGGTCCGCATGACCTTCGAATTCGATCAGGCAGGCGTTCCCGGTGCACGCATGATGGGCGGCGACGTCTTCGCTGAAGTTCAGGCGCGCGCCGCTGCAGCGCTTGAACAGCTGCTCGCCAGGCCCGGCTGGCACACCGCGCTGGTCGTGGCGCACGAAGGCACCAATCGGCTGCTCCTGAGCTGGATGACGGGAAACGGACTGAAAGCGGTTCAGTCGTTTGAGCAGGATCTGGCCTGCATCAATGTTCTCGACTTTGACATGGTCCCGCGCGAAGACGGCACGGTCGGCAACGAAATTGCCCGCCGTATCATTAAGGTCGTGAACCTGACTCCCTACAATTACGTCAAGCACGGCATGAATCTGACGGCGATCGAAACGATTTTCGCGCGCACCTGAACAAGGGGGTTGCGCCTCGAACCGGCCTCCGCGATGATTGGTGCAACGCAAAATCGCGAGGCCGTTTATGTCATACGCACAGAACCGCATCATCCACGACGCCGACTCGCACTTAATGGAGTTGGCAGACTGCTTGGACGAGTTCATCGACCCCAAGTTTCGCGCGCGCTATGACGACCTGCCCAAACTGAAAGCCTGGCCTCGCGACGGCAAATGGGCGGGCGACGCGCGCGCCAAACAAAACAACGCAGCCTTTCGCGCCGGTGCTGCCGACAACATTCTATTGCGCCGCAACTACGAAGCGCTGGGCGCCTTCCGGCGCGAAGATCGCCCGCGTGCCCTCGACCTGCTTGGCTTCTCCAGCCAACTCGTGTTCACCACCTGGTGCCTCGGTAATTTCTCGCTCGACGAAAGCGCGGACGTCGACCTCGCCTACGCGACGGCGCAAGCACACAATCGCATGATGGTTGCTTTCTGCTCGGTTGACCGGCGTTTTCTTGGAACCGGTTATGTCCCGTTGACCGATTTCGGCCGCGCACGCCAAGCAGCGAGGGAGGCAATAGACTCGGGCTGCAAAGCCTTGTTGATCCCTTCACGCTGTCCCAACGGCCATTCGCCGAGCCACATAAAATTCGATCCCATTTGGGCGATGGCCCAGGAGGCCGGTTTGCCGGTGGTGTTCCATGTCGGCGGCGAGGAAAAACTGAACCCGCATTATTTTAACAACGGTCTGCCGAAGGTGAAGGACTTCCACGGCGGCGAAGAAAATTTCACATCCGTCAGCTATATGATGATCCCGCACTCCGTCATGACGTCGCTGGCGGCCATGATTTTCGACGGCGTGCTCGACCGTTTTCCGCGCCTCAAGATCGGTGCCATCGAACTCGGCGCCTCGTGGGTCCCGGGTTGGATGCGCAACATGGATTCCGGCTACGCCGCCTTTTACAAAGGCGAGGAACGCCTCAAAAAACTCTCGATGAAACCGAGTGATTTCGTCAAGCGCCAACTCCGCGTCACGCCCTATCCGCACGAAGATGCGGGCTGGATCATCGCCAACACCAGCGAAGACGTTTGTCTGTTCTCGTCGGACTTTCCCCACGTCGAAGGTGGGCGCAATCCACTCAAGCGTTTCGACGAAAGCCTGACGGGCTTGCCACTCCGCGCTATCCAAAGCTTCTACGCCGATAACTTCATTGACCTCATGGGTGAGGGCCTGGCGCCGGATTTGCGCCGCTCGGCCAGCACGAGGGCCGCCTGACCGATCACATCCAAGGAGAGTCCAATGCCGGAAAAAACCTATACGGGGCGCTGCTTCTGCGGTGCCGTTGAACTTGAAGTCAGTGGAGCACCGGCATTTTCCGGTTACTGCCACTGCACCGATTGCCGGGGCTGGCTGGGCGCACCTGTCCATGCCGCTACGCTCTGGCCGAAAGACAATTTTCGTTTCACCAAGGGTGCCGGCAATTTACAGACCTACAAGAAAACCGAAGCCAGCCACCGCCAGTCCTGCCTCACTTGCGGCGGTCATGTTGCGGTCCAGCATCCGGGGATGGCAATGGTCGATGTGATGGCGGCCGTCATCCCGGAGTATCCTTTCAAGCCCGCGATGCACATTTTCTACTCCGAGAAAATGATCTCGATGAAAGACGGCTTGCCGAAATTCGCAAAAATGCCAAAGGAGTTCGGTGGATCCGGCGAGACTTTGCCGGAGTAGACTTCGTCCCTGGCCAAAACTCAAAAGCCCGGCTTATGCCGGGCTTTGAAGTGAAATCCTTGCCAAGGAAATGTCCGAGAACGCCGGACTTTGAACTCTTGAACTGGCGTTTCACCTCCCTCATCAACTTCGTTACCCACATATCAACAGAAGATGGTAAAGGAGAAGTTAACGGCACAAATTGACTTGGGTCTCTCGTCCTATGCAGCTGATCTCGAAAACTTACTGGGGTGGGGCGCCGATGAATATGCGCCGTCCGCCGGACGCGTTTGAAGTTGAAAACCTGATCCTGAAGGCGCCAGATTTTCGCGAGCATCGCGGCTTGCTGTGGACGTCGAAGAAGAACCCAAAACCAAAAACTGCAATCATCGTCATGCATCCACGTGGAGATTTCACGCACCACTATGTGATCCCGCGTCTGATTGAGGCGGGCGTGGCTTGCATGGGCGCCAACACGCGCAATCCCAACAATGACGTTACCACGACTCATGAGGAAGTTATCCTCGACGTGGCGTCCTGCGTTTCGTTTTTGAAGAACAAGCGCGGCATCAAGAACGTTGTGCTGGTCGGCAACTCCGGCGGCGGCGCGCTCAACGGATTCTACCAGGCGCAGGCCAAAAAGCCCAAGGGCCAGCGTATCGCCAAAACGCCAGGCGGCCGCCGCACACACTTGAACGAGTCCGAGATGATCCCGGCCGACGGCATGGTCTACATTTCCACGCACAAGGGAGAGGGCATGATCATGAACGAAATCATCGACCCCGCCGTCGTTGATGAGAGCCAGCCTCACTTGTCCGATTCCGCGCTGGATATGTATGACGAGTGCAATGGTTTCAAGACGCCGGGCAAGATTGATGGCAGCGATGCCCAGTGGTCCCACTACGACGACGCCTTCATCAAGCGCTTCCGCGCCGCCCAGATTGATCGCATCAGGCGCATCGACGCCATCGCCCGCGCCATGATCGCGGAAAATGAGCGCGCCGAGCAGCTGCACAACGATCCGGACTTTATCAAACTGTCCCCGGACAGGCAACGCGACATCCTGCGCCGCGAAGCTTTTGAACCGGTAATGACGATCTACCGCACAATGGCAAACCTGCACTACGTGGACAACGCCATCGATCCCTCGGCGCGCGATTACGGCTCGATCTTTTCTCAGCGCCCTGATTTGATGAACTGGAAGTTCTTCGGCTTTGGCCGTTACGCCACCCCCCATGCATGGCTCTCGACCTGGTCGGGCGTCTCGAGCCTCGCCAACCAGCTCCACGATCTGCCGCAGATCACCGAGCCCTCGCTTTTCATTAACGCGGGCAAGGACCAGGAAATATTTCCCAAGACCGATGCCATCCCGATGTTCAGCGCCATCGCCGCCAAAGACAAAACCTACGTCAAATTTCCCAACGCCCGCCACTATTTCGAACCCGAGTTCGGCGCAAGCGAAGCGCCCGATGTCGAGAAACTGATGGACGTCGTGGTGCCCTGGATCCTCGAGCGCTTCGGCGCCTGAGGCCGCCACCCTACGAAAGACCCAGCCGCACAAATTGCTCGGCCGGCGCCTCGACCTCCGACAGTGCGCCGCGTAACAGCTCGATCATCCGCCCCTCATCGGCACTACCCGCGCGATTGTCGTTCTCCCCCGGATCGTTCGCCAAATCGAACAGATGGTGTCCCGTAAACTGCGCCCACGCCCAGAACGGCACATTGTCGCTGGCGTCCCAGACCTGCTTGATCACGGGGACAGTGCTGCCGGGCATGCGGCCCAGCACCGCGCGCTGATCGGGCAGGGGCAGCTCCCGCTCGCGCGCAAGCACGTGCGTCGGCATCGTCGACCAGCGGTTGGAGAGCATCGCCAAAGGCTCGTTCCGGCCCACCGGCGCACGGGCATATTTCCAGCGCCCGTCGGTGATGTGCACCTCGCGCCCCCACACACCCATCAAGGCCCAATCGCGTACAGAGGAAACTTTCCCCGTAATAAGAGGCACCAGCGAGCGCCCGTGCGTCCGCTGCCGCGTACTCACCCCAAACACCTCGGCCAAAGTCGCATAGAGATCAACGCTGGTGGTCAAGGCCTCGATCTCGCGCGGCGCTTGCCCGGGCCAGGCCACCAATAGCGGGATGTGCCCCAGCGTGTCATAAATCGGTACCGCGGGCTTGCCCCAGCAATCCTTTTCGCCCAGATAATGCCCGTGGTCGGTGCACACGAACACCGCCGAATCCTCCCATAAATTCGCAGCCTCCATCTCATCCAGCACCCGGCCGAACCAGGCGTCGATCATCGTCAGCTTGCCGCCATACTGGGCGCGCACCTGGCGGCCCTGACGCTCGCTCAGCACGCCCTTGGCAATCGCGCCTTGCATATAAGGTGGCCAGATCAGATGCGGCCCTTCCCAGTCCCGGTCGTACATCGAGGCATAGGGCTCAGGCGTATCGAACGGCTCATGCGGATCGAACTCGTCGACGAAGAGCATGAAACGCTTGTGATATCCGGCATTCTCGGCGATCCATTTCGCGGTTGCGGCCATTGTGCGAGGCCCCGGAAAATCCGCCTCACCACGAAACCAGCCGCGGGCATTGTCATAGGGCATGTGGCCCCGCCCAAACCGCGGCGCTCCGGCCCAACTGGGATCAGGCCGCGTCTTCCAAGCGTCCCCTTCATGTCCCCGCTGATAATCCCAGCCGGCAAAATCCGAGTGGTAATTTTCGCCACCCGTTTCAAACAGATGCGGATGGTCCGAAATCAACTGTGTCACCACCCCGGCTTTGCGCAGCGGATAGGTGATCGCGTCCTCCCAGATCTCAACCGAGCCCCAGGGCCGCCACAAAAAATCCAGCGCCCCGCACAGCATATCGTGGCGTGCCGGCATGCATGGCAGCGAGCCCACAACATGGCGATTGAACTTCAATGCCCGCTTGGCAAACCGGTCGAGATTGGGTGTCGCGAACTCACGCCCCCCATAGGCGCCCAGCATGTGCCGGTTCAAACTGTCCAGCACAATGACGATGACATTCGCCGGAACGCTCACCGGCAATCGCCTACGAATTCACCTTCAGCCCGGGACCGCGCTGATACCGGCCAGGCGCAAGCGTTCCGTATCGCACTCACCGTGCTTGGCAAGATCGACGATCTTGCGCGCGACTTCGGCGCGAACTTTTTCCGGCAAGGGAGGTGCATTCTCTCCGCGCCGCCGCTCAATCTCGCACACGGCATCGTCGAACACTTCGCGGATGGTGCGAACCATTGAAGGTTGCAAGCAGTTATATGCGGTGATGCTTTCGTTTTGCATGGGTCTCTCCTGCAAGCGTCTGGTAATGCCAATTCAGCTGGAGCGGCCAAATCGCCATCGACTTGCCAGAGTTTACACCCGTTACGTGCCGTACAACTCAACAAATGAATATGTGCACCGCAGCATTCTCTCTTTTTCCGCATCCTAAATTTCCGCTGCAATCGCGAAGGCTTTTCGCGCCCGCAATACGAATTTCCTTCAAAATAGGAGATCACCGCTCTTTCTCCTCTACCGCATCGCGTCAATTCGCGAAATTTGAACTACCCCCGCCCTCATGCTAACCACCGCCCGTACGCACCAAGCACCGGATGGGTGGCTGAGTGGTTTAAAGCACCGGTCTTGAAAACCGGCGAGGGTTCACGCCCTCCGTGAGTTCGAATCTCACCCCATCCGCCACTT